>JAWVYQ010000031.1:0-26215 GCA_033722615.1 Promineifilaceae bacterium (SeqCode) | reverse complement strand
GCTGGTAGTCGAGGCTGACCATCTTGCCGTTGACCTGGGCGCCGCGGCAACGGTGGCCGACTTCGGTGTGGATCTGGTAGGCGAAATCGACGGGGGTGGAGCCGGCCGGTAGATCGACCACGTCCCCCCGGGGGGTGAAGACGTAGATGCGCTCGTCGAGAAATTCTTGCTGCAGGTCGTCGGCGTCTTCTTCGGCGTCGGCCTCGCGCAAGTTCTTGACCAGCTGGCGAAACCAGTGGATGCGCTTTACGTCGGAGGCGCTGGGGTTGCCGTCTTCTTCTTTGTAAGCCCAGTGGGCGGCGATACCGAGTTCCGCTTCTTTGTTCATTTCCTCGGTGCGGATCTGGACTTCTAGCGTTTGCCCGTCTTCGTCCATGACGGCCGTATGCAGCGATTTGTAGCCGTTTGGCTTGGGGGCGGCGATGTAGTCGTCGAACTCGTGGGGAATGGGCTGCCAGATGCTGTGGACGGCTCCCAGCACCTGGTAGCAGAGGCTGCGCGCCTCCTCCTGCTGCTGCTTGCGACTTTTCTGTTGTCCGGATGAATCGCTGTTTGTGTGCAGGATGACGCGCAGGGCGTGCACGTCGTAGATCTGATCGAAACCGACGCCCTTGCGCTCCATTTTGCGGTAGATGGAGTAGATGTGTTTCGGCCGGCCGGTGACGGTGGCCGTGAAGCCCATCTCCTCGATTTTTGCCTGCAACCTTTCGATGGCGTCGTTAATCTTCTCGGTGCGGTCGGCGCGGTGTTCGTCCAGCTTGTTGGCAATGTACTTGTAGTGATCCGGCTCCAGGTAGCGGAAGGCCAGGTCCTCCAGCTCCCATTTGATCTGCCAGATTCCCAGGCGGTTGGCCAGCGGCGCGTAGATGTTCATAACTTCGTGCGCCAGTTCCTTGCGCTTCTCCGGAGGCAGGGCGCCGGCCTTGCGCAGGTCTTGCAGGATGTCGGCCAGGCGGAGGACGATGATGCGCACGTCCTGCTCGATCATGGCCAGAATGGCGCGCCGGATGCTTTCCAGTTTGGAGGGGGTGGCCTTCTGGGCGTGGGCGATGTGGTCTTTCTCTTCGGCGTACTGGAGGAGGTTGTTGAAACCGATGACGAGGGACGTGACTCTGGGGCCGAATTGGTTGTAGAGGGCGTCTTCGGTGACGCCGTCGCCTAGGGCGAGGACGTCGTGGAGGAGGGCGGCGACGAGGGTATGATCGTTGAGGCCCAGCTTACAGATGGCGCTGGCGACGGCGAGGTCGTGTTCGATGTACAGCTCGCCGCTGGGCCGGCGCTGGCCGGCGTGCTGTTCCTCGGCCAGCGCGTAGGCCTGGCGGATCTGTTGGCTAATTTCGTTTGAGGTACCGGCCGGCAGCCGTTCCAGCAGCCGTTCCAGCGTAATGGGTGACGCTCTATTCATAAGATCCATTTTAATAGGCGCGCCAGGGGGTGCAATAGCGCCTTTGTCCAACCGGCGCCGCTCTGTGCCCCTCGGGCGCGAACAACGCTCAGGCGCGAAAAAAGGCGCCCCTATGATGATAAAGGGACGCCTTTTGCGAATCGATGAGGAGGGCGAGAGCGATCAGGCGTCCCCTTCCTCTTCTTCTACCTGAACTTCCTCCTTCGCCTTGTCTGCGACTTCCTCTACCGTTTCGGCGGCCGTTTCTGCAGCCTCGTCGACTTTCTTTTGACCCTTTTCAATCGACTCTGTCACCTTTTCCTTGCCTTCTTCAATGGCTCCGGCAAGGCGGGTGCGTCCTTCTTCGACGCGCGTCTTACCTTCGTCCAGGACGATGCGCGCCTGTTCCTGGGCCTGTTGGCCAGCGTCTTGAACGCGGGTGCGCGTTTCGCCGGCAAGCGATTCGGCCTGCTGGCGATACATTTCCAACCGTTCCTCGCTGGCCCGCCGCAGTTCTTCGCTGCGGGCGGCAAGTTGCGCTCGTGTCGCTTCGCCAGACTGGGGCGCCAGGATCAGGGCAGCGGCCGCCCCGACTAGCCCGCCAATAACAAATCCGGCGAGAAATGCTCCCGTTTCACTGTCGTTACTGTTTCCCATGCTCGCTCACTCCTTCCTCGGCTATCAACTTTTGAATTAGTCTAAGCACATGTCGCTACTATCCATGTTTCTGTCTGGGTGTCGGGCCGCTCTTGAGGATCCACCCTCCTCTTAAAGGAGATTCCTTTAATCGGGCAGATTCTTTTTGGGATCGCCAAATAGCACGCGCAATCCGCGGCGGACGCCGGCCATGAAGGCCGTTCCTTTGACGACGGGTCGCACCACGTTCTCGCCGACGAACGTCGACGTCCCGCGCACCATGCCGACCGTCTCGTTGGTCTTTTCCAGAATCGGTTTGATCTCGAATTCGAGCATGTTGACCAGGCGCACGAGCATGATCAGCATGACGGTCAGCAAAACGCCAAAGATGCACGATTCTAGAGCCAGAGCGATGATGAAGATGTCGCGAACGGCTTCCAGCTCCGGGGCGAAGTTGCTGGCTAGCCACACGATCAGGGCGACCAGCAAGATGAAGAAGATCAGGCCGACGACGGCGCCGATGATGATGTGGCGGGTGGAAATGGACGACCCTTCATCTCCGGTGCGGATCGATTCTTGTGTGTAGGGGGCTTCCATGCTCATATGGTTTCCTTCAAGTGAAGTATAGCATCAGTCGAGTTTGCCGGTCAACGGGTGCGGGCGTCTGTCGCTCTCGATCATTCATTGCCGGCGAGCAGCCAACTGGCGATCAACGCTATCCATGCTCCCAAACTGGCGCTAAACAGATAAATGGCGCCTAGCTTTAGTATAGTGATATTCAGAAGATCGCCCAGGAAGTGACCCAGGGCGAAGCCTACCCAGGCGGAAAGCACGTACAGCAGGATGCGGCGCGCCGGCCCTCCTTGAATGAGGTGGAAGCCGGCGCCGTAGGCCGTGGCCAGGAAGAAGCCGAGGACGACGCCGGAGGCGGCAACGCTCATGGCGCCGCCTCGACGGCTGCCGGCTCGCCCTTCTTGATGGTGACGCTGTCGGCAATCAGGCCGCCGCCCAGACAAACGTCGCCGTCGTAGAAGATGGCGCCCTGGCCGGCCGTGGCCCCGTAAACGTAGTCGTCGAACTGGACGCGGCTGCGACCGTCCTCCAAAGGCGTTACGGAGGCGGCCGCCGGCCGGGCCTTATAGCGGATCTTGACTTCGACGTCGATGGGGGAGGCGGGCGGCCGACCGGAAAGCCAGTTGACGTCCCGCACCAGCAACTCCGTACGGCCCAACTCGTCCCGGCCGCCGACGATGAGGGCATTGCGCGTCACGTCCTTGTAGAGTATGTAGAGGGGCCGGCCGACGCTGATGCCGAGCCCTTTGCGCTGGCCGATGGTGTAGAAAGGAAGGCCGTCGTGTTCGCCCAGCTTTTCACCGTCCTGGGTGAGGATGGGGCCAGATTGGGCGTTCTCCGGCGCGTACTCTTCCAGGAAGCGGCGGTGATCGCCGTCGCCGAGGAAGCAGAGGTCCATGCTCTCCTTTTTGCTGACGACGGGCAGATCCTTGCAGGCGGCTATTTCGCGCACCTCTTCCTTGGTGTAATCGCCGACGGGGAAGAGGGCGCGACTCAGGGCATCCTGATCGAGGACGTGGAGCACGTAGGATTGATCTTTGGTTTCGTCGACGGCTTTCAGCAACTGGTAGCCGTCGTCGCTGGCGCGCACGCGGGCATAATGGCCGGTCGCCAGATAGTCGGCGCCCAGCGCCTGGGCGCGGTTCAGCAGATAGCCGAAGCGGATCTGGCGGTTGCACTCGATGCAGGGGTTGGGCGTCCGCCCGCGACCATGTTCGTCGATGAAGAACTGAACGATGGTGCGCCGAAAATGGTCCTGAACGTCGACGACGTAGAAGGGGATATCCAGTTTGTCGGCCACGCGGCGGGCGTCGGCCATCTGATCCGGCGTACAGCAGCGGTTGAGCGGCGCGTCTGGGCCACGGCCGGGCTCGCTCCACAGGCGCATCATCATGCCGACAACGTCATATCCCTGCTCCACGAGGAGGGCGGCCGAGACCGAACTGTCGACGCCGCCGCTCATGGCGACGACGACGCGCTTTTGATCATTTGGTTTCGTTCGTGCAGAAATGGTCGTCACAATCTTTCTAAGTTATGTCATTTCCAAAGCTCTTTGCTGTCGCAGCCTATTATAGCAGGCAACCGTTAACAAAGGCTTGGCGTCACGGCATTTTTTCGAGCGTCGTCTCGGTTCAGGCCGTCTGCAGGCTGAGGGCGCGCAAAGCGTCGACGGCCTGGGGGATCGCTACGAGGGCGACTTCGACGTCTTCCATGGTGTTTTGGCGGCCGACGGTTAGGCGGAGGCCGCCCTTCGTCCACGCCGGGTCCAGGCCGATCGCCTCCAAAACGGCCGACGGTTTGGGGTTTCCCGTGGTGCACGCCGAGCCGCTGCTGGCGGCGATGCCGGCCATGTCTAGCTGGATCAGCAGGTCGTTCCCGCTGACGTCGCGGAAGGCGAAGCTGGCGTTATGGGGCAGCCGCTCTTCCGGGTGGCCGGTGAGGACGGCGCCTTCGGGAACGGCGGCCAGCACGCCTTCGATGAGGTGGTCGCGCAGGCGCCGGTAGTGGGCGACGTTTTCTTCTCGCTCTACCATGGCCAGGCGGAACGCTTCGGCCGCGCCGACGGCATAGGGGACGTTGGAGGTGCCGGCGCGCCGGCCCTCCTCCTGGCTGCCGCCGGTCAGGGTGGGGAGGAGGTCTATGCCCTGGCGCGCGTAAAGGAACCCGATCCCCTTGGGGCCGTAAAATTTGTGGGGGGCGAAGCTGGCCAGGTCGAGGGGCATCGTTTCCACGTCCCAGGCGGTAACGGCCGCAGCCTGGATGGCGTCGGTGTGGAAGAGGACGTCGTGGGCGCGGGCGACTTCGCCGATGGCCTGGACCGGTTGCAGCGTGCCGATTTCGTTGTTGGCGGCCATGATGCTGATGAGGACAGTGTCCGGCCGGATGGCGGCCTCGACGGCGCCCACGTCCACCTGCCCGGTTTCGTCTACCGGGAGGATGGTGACGTCAAAGTCGAAGTGATCGCGGAGCTGGTGGGCGGTTTCCAGCACGGCTTTGTGCTCAATGGCCGATGTGATGAGGTGGTTGCCGCGATCGCTAAGGCGAGCGGCCCACATGACGCCGCGCAAGGCCAGGTTGTCGCTTTCGGAGCCGCAGCCGGTGAAGATGATTTCGTCCGGCCGGGCGTGGAGCAGGTCGGCGATGGTTTGCCGCGCCCGATCCAGACCGCGCCGGGCGGTGCGGCCGAAGTGATGGTTGGAGGAGGGGTTGCCGTAATGTTCGTTCCAGTAGGGGCGCATGGCGTCCATGACGTCGGGATGGACGGGCGTCGATGCGCCGTGATCGAGATAAACGTGCTCTTTCTCTGTCATAATATCCTCGTTCGGTATTGGTTGCTCGCTTTCCCAGAATGGATGCGGGTGGCGTGGTCGTGCTTGACGGAAGAGATGCTCCACTCACACCGGGTTTCGGGAAAGCGCCGGTGTTACTCTTCGGCGGCGGGCAATTCGATGACGAAGGTACTTCCTTCGCCTTCAACGCTTTCCACCTGAATAGAGCCCCTGTGCCTCTCGACCGCTTCTTTCACCATGTAGAGGCCCAGGCCGGTGCCGGCGATGCCGCGCTCGACGGCCGTTTGCGCCCGGTAGAAGCGTTTGAACAGGTTCGGTTGGGCTTCTTCGGGAATGCCGATCCCTTCGTCCTGGACCAGGACGCGGACCATGCCGTCGCGCCTTTTCGCTTCCACGCGAACGCTGCCCGAGATGGTGAATTTTACGGCGTTCTCTACCAGGTTCTTGAGGACAGAGTAAATCATTTCCTGGCTGCCGACAATGGGCGGCAGCTCGGGCTGGATCTTCTGGGAGAAGACCAGGCCCCTTTCGACGGCGCGGTCGGCCAGGGGGGGCAATAAGTCGTCGAAGAGGTGGTTCAGTTCGACGCGCTCGGAGCTGCGCTGGATCTCGCGTGCCTCCATCTTGGCCAGTTGCAGCATCTGGCGGACCATCTGTTGCAGGCGGTCACTTTCGCGCTCGATGACGCCCAGGAAGCGGTCGGCCTTGGCCTCGTCGTCCTGCGCTTTACCTTCGCGCAAGAGGCGGGCGTACATGAGGATGGTGGCCAGCGGCGTGCGCAGTTCGTGGACGATATTGTGGAAGAAGTCGTCGCGCATACGCTCCAGCTCGCGAATCTGGCGCAGGTCGCTGAAGACGAAGATCATCTCGCTCAGTTCCCCTTCTTCATCCTGGATGGACGCGCCGCTGATCAGGACCGGCACGGAGCCACCGCTCGCGTGCTCGATGTCGCTGGCGACCTGGGGGTTTTCGCCGTGGGCCTCGCGCACCTTTTCCATGAACCCGTCGAGTTCTTCGCCGGAGCGGACGCGGATAACTTCGCTGGCAGGATTGCCGACGAGAGGCTCGTCGGTCTGGTAGCCCATCAGCGTCAGCAACGCTTCGTTGGCTTCCGTCACGCGGCCCTCGGCGTTGACGGTGAGCATCCCTTCCGGCATGATGCTAAAAATCGTCTCGACGCGCCGCTTCTCGGCCAGTACGTCTCCGTGCAGGCGGGCGTTTTCGATGGCGGCCGCCAGGGGGCTGGCGATGGCTTGCAGGAGGCGCAGGTCTGTCTGGTTGAAGTTACCGTTCCGTTTGTTGATCGCTTCCAAAATACCGATGACGCGCCCTTCCACCTGGAGCGGCACACAGATGATGGACTCCGTGCGAAAGCCTGATTGGGTGTCGACTTTGGGGAAGAAGCGTTCGTCTTTATAGACGTTGTTGATGATCAACGATTCTCCCGATTCGGCGACGACGCCGGCGATGCCCTGACCCGGCCGGAGACGGACAGGGGGCAGCTTCTGGAAGAGTGGGCCCATTAGCGTCTCTTCGAAGATGATGTCGCCCGTGGTCTCTTCGACGAGGCCGATGGAGATCGCCTCGACGTTGAGAATGCGCCGCACGGGATCGATGAGCTGGTTGAGGATGTTCTCCTTCTTCAGCGTGGCCGTGAGCGAGTAGGTGAGATCGTAGACGATGTCGAACTCGACTTGCTGGCGGTCTATTTCCTGGCGCAAAAAGGCGCGATCGAGGAAGATGGTGATGTGGGTGGCCAGCGTCTCGATGTTCGACTGGTTGAGGGGGCATTGGTCGGGTGGGTCGAGGAGGCAGATGCCGCCCTGGGGGACGTTGGAAGAGCGGCCGGTGGGGAAGGGAAGGGGGACGAAGAGCACGTCGTCTTCCACCAGAACCCACAGGTCGCTGTCGATAATCTCGGCGGCCGGAAGCGCCATCTTTTCCTGGCGGACGGCGCCACCGGGGGCGCGCAACGTGTCTAGCGCCGGTTGTACGTCGTTCCAGCGAGCCTGTTGCAGGTCGCCGTTGCCGTCACAGATCCAGGCGTCGAAATATTTGTCCGGTGGGCCGCTGAGCACGACGACGGTGCGCACGCCGGTAAAGACGGCGATCTCATAGGTGACGGCCGCGCACACGCCGTGTGCGTCGAGAACGTCGGTCAGCTCCCGCGTCAATTGCTCCCAAAGGGTATGTATGTGGTCGATCTGCGCAACGGCTTCCTGGTTGTCCATCACATGGGCAGTTATAACTGCGCGCGTTGAAGTTGGCAAGCGCGGTTGCGCAAAGGGACCCCCTTTTGTATGATCTTTTTTGATGGCGTGGTGGACGCTTTCATCTCGCATCGCCCCTAATTTCTTAACAAACAGTAACCGGCTACTTAACAAGGAGCTTACCATGACGTTTATCGAGTCGATTCGCGCGCGAGAAGTGTTGGATTCACGCGGCAACCCAACGGTTGAGGTTGACGTAGAGCTTGTGGATGGGGGGTTCGGCCGGGCCATCGTGCCCTCCGGCGCGTCCACCGGCGCCCACGAGGCGTGGGAGAAGCGGGACCAGGCCCCCGACCGTTATGGCGGCAAGGGGGTGTTGCAGGCGGTGGAGGCTGTGAACGGCGAAATTGAAGAGGCACTGATCGGGATGGACGCGACGGACCAGACGCTGATCGATCAGCACATGATCGAGCTGGATGCCACCCCGAACAAGGAGCGTCTGGGGGCGAACGCCATTCTCGGCGTCTCGCTGGCGACGGCGAAGGCGGCGGCCGACAGTTTGCACCTGCCCCTTTACCATTATCTGGGCGGTCCGGCGGCGCGCACGTTGCCGGTACCGATGATGAATATTATGAACGGCGGCAAGCACGCCGGATGGGCCACCGACGTGCAGGAGTTTATGATTATGCCGGTGGGAGCGGAGACGTTCGCCGAGGGCCTGCGGTGGGGGGTGGAGATTTACCAATCGTTGAAGAAGGTGCTTTCTGCAAAAGGGCACAGCACGGCCGTGGGCGACGAGGGTGGCTTTGCGCCCCGACTTTCGGCCAATCGCGAGGCGTTTGAGCTGATTCTGGAGGCGATTGAAGCGGCCGGTTATGCGCCCGGCGACCAGATTCTGCTGGCGATGGACGCGGCCGCCAGCGAATTTTACGAGGATGGCAAGTACCAGCTCAAGACGGAAGACCGGTCGTTGAGCGGCGAAGAGATGGTGGCCTTCTATGAGGATTGGGTGGAACGCTACCCCATTATCTCTATTGAGGACGGCCATCACGAAGACGATTGGGAGGGCTGGGCGCTGATGATGGAGCGTCTGGGGGACCGGATTCAGATCGTGGGCGACGACCTGCTGGTGACGAACGAGAAGCGGATTAAGACCGGATTTGAACGAGGCGCGGCCAACAGCCTGCTGGTCAAGGTGAACCAGATCGGCACGCTGACGGAGGCGATGGCCGCCGTGGAACTGGTACAGCGCCACCAGTGGACGGCCGTCGTTTCCCACCGTAGCGGCGAAACGGAAGATACGACTATCGCCGACCTGGCGGTGGCCGTGAACGCCGGCCAGATCAAGACAGGGGCGCCGGCCCGTACGGACCGCGTGGCCAAGTACAATCAACTCTTGCGCATTGAGGAGGATCTGCGGGGCGCGGCCGTCTATCTGGGTCGGGGCGTCTTTACTAACCTGCAGTAGGCGAGACCAAGACGGTCGCGGAGGAGACGTCTCCCGGCCGCAGGGCTATCGCTTCTGGAGAGGGCGGCGCAGTGCGTCGCCCTTTTCATTTGCGGAAGCGCATCATGGCGTTGATGACCATGATGAAGGCGGTGAGCATCCCCAGCATGAAGGCGATGAGGACCATGACGATGAGGGTGCCGAGGGGCAGGAACATGCGCTAACTCCCTGATCCTTCTTGACGGTAGCGGGCGAGGATGTCGGATCAATTAGTGTAATTTATACACTAAATAGTATAAGAGAAGGATGGCCCCCTGTCAAGAGGCGGTTGCGCGGTCGTTACGTTGCCCGTGCATCAGACTCAGGAAGCGTCCGGCCGGGTGAGGGCATAGCCCGCGTCTTTCCAGGCTGTGATGCTGCCCGGTACGTTGTACACTTCCCGGAAGCGTTCGCGTTTGAGGAGGCTGGCGGCGATGCTGGCCCGGTAGCCACTGCCGCAGTAGACGGCTACCGGTCGCTCTCTATCCAGCCTGTTGACCTGTTCCTCGAGGTCCGGGACGTAGATGTGTGTTGCGGTGGGAATGTGCTCGGCTTGCCACTCTGTTTCGCTGCGCACGTCCAGAACCTGGAATCCGTCGTCGGCGTCGACGCGTTCTTTCAACCGGTGCACGCTCATCTGACCGATCTGGTTGATGGGCTTGCCGGCTTCGGTCCAGCCGCGAATTCCCTGGCGCAGGTAGCCCACCAGGTTGTCATATCCCACGCGCAGCAATTCGGTGCGTACGGTTCCCACGTCGCTCGCGTCGGGGAGGACCAGCAAGATGCGGTTTTCCGGCCGAACGATCCAGCCGGTCCAAATAGGGAGGGTCTCGTCCAGGATGCGGCCGGCCCAGACGGGAAACGGCTTGCGCAGAGCAACGTTGAGGGAACCGGGGATGTGGGCTGCGCCAAACGCTTCGATTTCGCGCGTGTCGAGCACAAGAGTGTTTGGCGCCTTCATCTCCGCCATAAATTGGTCGGCGTCGAGTGGGGGCAAGTAAGGGGGTGAGCCAAGCACCACCGGCCCCTGCGCATTGACTCGCTTCATGCGCGAGTAGTAGGCGGGGACCGGTGGGAGCGAGGCGAGGATCTCTTGCGTGAAGCGGTCTGGCTCTTCTATCTGCAGCAGCGGATTGTGGCGTCGCTCGTAGCCGATGGTACTCGTCGGCCGGGCGCCGATGCTGGCGCCGCACGGTGAGCCTTCGCCGTGAGCGGGATAGATGATCAACTCGTCGCCCAGGGGCAGCACTTTCTCCTGCAACGTCTCGTGAAGCAAGTGGGCCAGTTCGTCCACATGCTCCTCGCCGGGAATGTCAGGCCGGCCCACTTCACCGGCGAATAGTGTGTCACCGGTAAACAGACCCCACGGTGCGCCGGCACCGGCGCCGCCGCTAGCCAGGAAGCAGACGTGCTCGCGCGTATGGCCTGGCGTATGGCGTACGTCAAGGGCAAAGTCGCCCAACTCGACGGTGTCGCCGTCCGCCAGCGGCTCGTGCGCGAAACCGTAGGAGCCGTGGGCGCCCACGTATATGGGCGCGCCGGTCTTCGCTGCCAGTTCGCGGCTACCGCTGACGAAATCGGCGTGCACGTGGGTTTCCAGGATGGCCGTGATGCGGGCCCGATTCTTGCGGGCGATCTCGAGATAGACGTCCACGTCGCGACGCGGATCGATGACGGCGCAGACCCCGGCTTGCTCGTCGCCGAAGACGTAGGAGAAGTGGGCCAGCCCTTCCGACCGAACGGTTTCAAAGATCATGCGAGCGGGTTCCCAGTGTAGAAGGCGCCAGACCGGTGTTTTCCCTTAATCGGCCGGTGCGCCGGCGACCTTTTCCGCTTTCTCTTTCTCCCGGGCGAACCGTTGGGCCTCACGCACCATCTGGTTGCTGTAGCCCCACTCGTTGTCGTACCAGGCCATCAGCTTAACCAGGTTGCCGTCGACGACCTTTGTCATGCCGGCGTCGATGATGGAGGCGCGGGGATCCTGGATAATGTCCGCGGAGACGATCTCGTCTTCGGCCACGCCCAATATGCCCTGGTAGCGCTCGCTTCCGGCCTCTTCCCGGAAGATGTTGTTGACTTCCTCGGCGGTGGTGTCGCTCTCCAGGAGGAAGACGAGGTCGGAAACGGAGCCGACGGGGACGGGGCCGCGCACGGCGATGCCGTCGAATTTACCCTGGAGTTCGGGCAGGGCCTTGGTGGTGGCGATGGCCGCGCCCGTGGTCGTCGGCACGAAATTCTCGGCGCCGGCTCGGCCGCGCCGCCACTTTTTGCTCGGACCGTCGACGATGGTCTGGGAGGAGGTATAGGCGTGGATGGTCGTCAGGAGGGCTTTCGCCACGCCGAAGTGCCGGTCCATAATCTCGGCGACCGGCGTGATGCTGTTGGTGGTGCAACTGGCGCAGGAGATGATGTTGGCGTCGGGATCTGTCTCGCTCACGCCGTGGACGACGGTCGCCATGTCATCTTTGGCGGGCGCAGAGAGGATGACGGTTCGCGCACCGGCTTCCAGGTGTTTCTGCGCCTCGTCTTTGGTCCTGAAGACGCCCGTGCATTCAAAGACGAGTTCGACGCCGTGCTCGGCCCACGGAATTTGGGCCGGATCCCGCTCGCTGAAGACGGGGTATTCTTTGCCGTCGACGATCAGGTGATTCTCGTCGTGGTCGACCGTTCCCGAATAGCGACCATACACAGTATCGTACTTTAGAAGATACGCTAGATTGTCAGTGGGAATCAGGTCGTTGATGGCGCCTACTTCCAGATCCGGCGTTTCTTGCAAGATCTTGAAGGTAGCCCGGCCGATACGTCCTAATCCGTTGATACCTACTTTCACTTTTTCTCTCCTTCACCGCTGTCGGCTGCCGGCTCCCCCCGGTTGCGCAACCGGGCGGTCATTAATCGAACCGCAATGAGGCTGCAGTTCTTGCCTTCAAAATGTTAGTGATGACGGGCATTGCGCAGTGCCCGTCATCTGACGAATGTTAACGCACCTTAGCTTTCGCGGACCATTTTCCCTTCGGCGCCTGCTTCGAAGAGGGGGTCCCACTCTTCGGTGAGCTGGGTGCGCACGTCGGCCATTTCACCCGGCGTCACCGCTTCCTGTAACACGGAAACGACGGTGCGGGCGTGGAAAGTGGCCTGGGGAAGGTCGACGCCTGCGCCTTCGCGCTCGGCGACGCGTTCAAAGAACTCGTCCAGGTCAAACGTTTCCTGGCTTCGCGCCAGCCGCAGGTAGGCGCCGAGGGCCACCGGAAGCTGGGCGGCCAGATCGTCTGCCTCGTCACCGTACAGGCGCTCGCCCAGCGTTTCCAGCGTCGCGTAGATGGCACGCATGGTGTCACCCTGGGTGCCGAAGCGGGCGCGATGTTGAACTTCGCCTACAAATTCCTCAAATTGCATGGTTTATTACACCTCTTTGCCTTCGGTGTTGTTTCTTTATCATCAGAACGTCGTCGTGTTGCTTATCGCTTGCAACTTTATTGTATACCATGAGTTGGGCACGATAACATATGCAAGGGCATAGGTGGACGATATAATTTTGCGATATATTTCGCCGCGTAGCGGCGAGACGCTGAGCCAGACGTTGAGGAGGAAGGTATGAAAACGTTGTTAATCTTGCGCCATGGGAAGTCGAGCTGGGCAAATCTCTACCTGGCTGACCACGACCGGCCGCTGAAGGCGCGGGGGAAGCGGGATGCGCCGCGGATGGGGCGCCTGCTGAAGGAGGAGGAGTTGACCCCGGATCTGATCATCAGTTCGACGGCGGAGCGGGCGCTGGCGACGGCCGAGCTGGCAGCGCTCGCCTGTGATTACGAGGGCGAGATTGAGACGACGCGCGACTTCTACCACGCGGCGCCCGAGGCATACCTGGAGCGGCTCCAGGAACTGCCGGACGAGATCGAACGGGTGATGGTCGTGGGTCATAATCCGGGCTTGGCGGAGCTGGTGGCCGAGTTGACGGGTGAAGCGGAGCGTTTTCCGACGGCTGCTCTGGCTCAGGTGGCGCTGCCTATCGAGCGATGGGGGCAGCTGGATGACGGGACGGAGGGGGAACTGGTCAATCTGTGGCGGCCGAAGGAGCTGCCCGGTTGAATCAGGTGCGCTCCAGCTGAGGATATTCGGGGCTGGTGTCCCCGTTGCGACTCTCGTACAGTTTGCTAAGGCTCTTGTTCTGGGCCGCCCAGAGACCGACGAGGCCGATCTTGAGTTCGTAGAGGGTCGTGCCCTCGTCGGTTATTTCGCGCATGATGTCCCGTTCCACCAGACGGTTGAGGCCGGCCGTCACGTCGGCCGGTTCCAGGCGGAAGCCGTATTGCTCCAGGTACTGAACGAGGTCGGCCGGGTGGAAGGGGACGTCGCGGTCCATCAGGTGGGCGACGGCCGTCAGCAGAGCGCGTTCGGTGTGGGTGGAGCGCTGCCAGATGTAGGCGAAGTGCACTTCGCCCAGGCGCAACATCTCTTCCAGGGCGGCGTTGACGTCGGAGATGGTCACGTAACCGGTGCCTCGGCTATTGGCCCGTTTGATCAGCGTATAGCAGACGAGTTGCAGGAAGTAGGGGTGCCCGGCCGTCACCCGCCAGATCTTGTCCAGCGCCAGGTCGTCATAGACGATGTGCGGGGCGACCGGCTCCTGGATCAGCTTCATGGTGGCTTCTTTGTCCAGGAACCCGATTTGCCGGTAGAGGGCGATGTTGAAGAGGATGGACCAGTAGTCGCTGCTCATCTCCTCCAGCCGGTGGGTGCCGACGAAGACGAAGCCCAACCCCTCGCTGTGTTGCATCAGGTGGCGCATAAAGGTGAAGAAGGTGGGGGGCAGGATGTCGTCGTTGACCAGGTTTTCGAACGCTTCGAATTCGTCGAAGACGAGGAGCACGGTGGCGTTGGCCGGCAGCGTCTCACGGATGGCCGGGAGGAACTGGCGTTGGAAGCGCCCGGCGGGGTCGTCGCGCCAGGACTGGGGGTCGGCCACATCGATCTGGTGGCCGCGGGCGAGCAGGGCGTCTGCGATGAGCCAGGCCAGATCGTGTAGGAGGGCGGCCATGCCCGGAAGCACGCCCAGAGATTGGCAGTCGACGTAGACGGGAATAACGTCGGCCGGCAGGTGGTGTTCCAGGCGCAGCAAGGCCGACGTCTTGCCGGAGCGTCGCTGGCCGACCAGCATGAGGACGTTGCGCCCGTCCAGGCGGCCGGCGTTCTCGGTGATGAATTGGAAGAGGTCTTCCCGGCCGTAGAAGAGGGGGCTGTTGCGGCGCAGCGGCGTCCCCGGCGTGTAGGGGTTGCCGATGGGCGTGAATTCGCGCACGGGCGGGAGCAGGTGGACCATGTCGGCGAACGCCAGGTGGCGGTCGTGTTCGATGCGGTCGTCAAAGTGCACCTTGAAGGCGACGCGGAAGCGGTCGTCGACGTGGGGCTCGACGGCGAAGTCGACTTCGTGGCTGCGGCCGGGGGAGAGAACGGGGATCACCTCTGGAGGGCTGTGAATACTGTAAGCGGGATTCTCTTCCACGGAAACGGCGACGTTTTCGGCTTCGGCCCGGCCGTGATTTTCGATCTCCAGGGCGATGGTGGCCTGGCCGTCCTGAGGCACGACCCGCTTCGTCTTGAGAGAGATGACGAGTTGCGCCTGTCCGCGCAGCCGTTCGACTTCCGCGTTGATCAATCCCAGCCACCGTTCGATGATGGCCCGCACGAGTTCGTTTTCCACGGCCGTTCGTTCTTCCGCCAGGGTGTCTTCAACCTGGCGCAGGATGATGGAGGCTTCGTGGAGGTAGACGAGGCGGTCTTCTACCAGATCGACGCGCTCGCTGTCGCGCAGGCTGGCCAGCGCCCGCAGAAGGCCCTCCATCCCCTGGCTGGAGCGTCCCGCTTCTTCTCGGGCTTTGACCATCTGCACCAGCTGGGGGCGCAGCAGGCCGAGTTCGGTGATGGTCGGCGCCTCCAGCAAGGACTGGCCCGTTTCGTAAGTGGTTTGCCAGAGGTTCAAGTCGCGCCAGGGCACGTCTCGGCCCTTCGCCTGATTGAGGGCGTTGTTGATGATTGGCAGGGCGGCCGCCGGGCGCGTTTTGAGGAGGAACAAGCCGTCCGCCAGGTTGGCCAGCGCCCTATTGCCGTCTACGCGCGCCCGGTTGGCCAGGTTTAACAGGAAGCCGGGCGAGCCGCCGGTGCGGCTATATTCGGCGCTGAATTGTTGCAAGGTGGCTGCCGGCTGTTGCTTGAGGCGGCTGTAGAAGCGGCCGGTGCGCGCCTCGGTAGACAGCGACTGCCGGATCAGGATCAACGCGCTTAACAACACGAGAGAGATGAGGATGGGGGCGACGACGTTGCCGCGGAGGGTGGAGACGGCCTGGGGCGCCGGGCCAATGGCCGGCTCGACGACACCGTGGTGTGTGCCGTCGTCGAAGGTGAAGCGGTAGCGAACGGGTTCTGTCCCTTCCGGTGAAATGGGAAAGGCGAGGGTGTCCTGCGGGTACACTCGCTCTTCTTGCAGGCGCCAGACGTTGGCCTCGCCGTCGAAGGTTTCCAGGCCGACGGTCACTTCGTCCCCTTCTTCTTCGATGACGGAAAGGCGCACGACGTAGCGGCCGGGCCCCACCTCAACCTGCGGATTGACGAGCAGCGGGGGGCGGTTGGGCTTGGCCTCGAACATCTGCACGACGCCGTTGTCGGTGATGACGACCAGTTGCGCTTCCTGATCGGCCGCCAGGCTCAACCCGCCCAACCAGAGGACGCCGCTGTTGAGATTGAGGCTGTCCCACTGGCGCCTCTCGCTGGTGTAGAGATAAACGGCGCCGCCGCCGTTGCGGGAGCGCGTGCCGATAGCCAGATCCTGAGCGCCTCCGCCGTCGAGGTTGCCCCAATAGACGTCGGTGACGTCGCCGACGTCGTCCAGCTGCCAGAGCAGTTGCTCATTGGCGACGTCTAAGTAGAAGAGGTGGCCAGTGCTGCCGGCGACGAGGAAGTTCTGCCCGGCCGGTCGCACCAGCGTCGGTTCGCCGAAGGGGAGGTGCCACTGCCAAACCTCTATGCCGTCGCGGTTGAGGGCGCGCAGGCCGCCGTCGCCGGTGACGATCAAGAGCGCGCGCCCGTCGGCTTCCCCGCCCGCCAGTGGGTAGACGGCTTCTATATCGCGCACGTTGTAGTATGCCAGCGGCGTGGCTTGGCCCCGGCCGTCGACGGTGAAGAGTTCGTTCCTCGACGTGGCAACGATCACTTCGACGGCGTCGTCCCCGTCGAAGTCTGCCAGGAGGAGGTGTTCCACGCCGGCGGGAACGGTTGCCCGCCAAAGCTCCTCTTGCTGCAGCGAGTAGGCGAGGACGTCGCCCCGTTCGGTGCCGGCGACGATGATGGGGGTGGGAGCGACGCCGATGGCGCCGGCAGCCACTTCGGTGACGGCCCCTTCGAGCTTTTGCGGTGCGGGCCACACGCTGCGACCCGGCTGCCACAGTTCGAGCCATCCTTCTCTGGTCTGCCCGCTGCGGCCTCCTTCGGCCGGGATGTTGTGGGCGACGGCCAGCAAGGGCGTCTCGCCCTCTGCGACAGGCACGGGAGCCAGGGCGTCGACTTCGCCGCCCAGCGGCTGGCGCCAGCTCACCTGGCCGTTGTTGCCTTCCAGGAGGTGCAATTTGCCGTCCCGGCCGCCGACCAGCAACTCATCTTGACTGTCGGTGTCGATGTCGCTGACGACCATGGAAAGCGGGTAGGCCAGCGGATTTTCCCAGGCTGGGGCGTTTTTGCGCGCGCCGGTGCCGGGGTCGGTGAGGGAGAGGGTGCCGAAACTGGCCAGCAGCAGCTCGCTGATCCCGTCGTGATTCACGTCGATGAGGCCGGTCTGTCCGGAACTGGCGGCCGAGGGGTAGGATTGAAGCTCCTGACCGTTCCTGTCGAGGAGGACGACGTCGGCCGACGCCCCGCGCGAGTTGGCGGCGCCCAGCGTAAAGGCAACGGCCGTTCGGCTATCTTGCGCCCTGGGAGGATTGGTGGAGAGGGAGATCACGCCGCGGTCGGCCGACGCCGGCTGGTAGCGCCAGAGGCGGATGCCGTCCCCGTTTTGTTGGCCGTAGGCGGTGACGGTGCCCACGTCGGTGCCCACCAGGAGGATCTCGCCCTGGGCGCGCGGCATGGGGGTTAATTCGGTGATCCGTCTGTTGGGAGTGCGGAACCAGCGCTCCACGCCGAAGCTGTCGTAGAGGATGACGCGCTCACCGCGGAAGCTGTTGCCGACGGCGATGTAGGGCGCTCCCGCCGCGTCGAAGCGCACGAACGTCATTGCCGTGACGCGGCCGCTCAGCGAGCGTTGCCACAGGGTGCGCCGGTCGCCGTCGAGGAGAAGGAGGCTGCTGAAGGTTTCGAACGTGCTGAGCAGAATCTCGTGGCGCCCGTCGCCTGTGACGTCGGCCGTTTTCATTTTGGCCAGGGGATCGTTGCCGTCGGCCAGCTCGGTCGTCACTTCTTGCCAAAGCAGTTCTCCGTCGCCCGCGTAGAGGTCGAGCACGCCTGAGCGGCGCAGGATGAGGATCTCTTCGTTGCCGTCGTTCTCCCGGTCGAAGTTAGCGGCTGTTTTGACGTCGTTGAGCTGGAGATAGCGGGAGGCGATCTCGTCGTCGCTGGTGACGAGGGAGGTGGGGAGAGGAGCCAGTGGCTTTTCCCAGATCTGTTGTCCGGCGTCGTCGAGGAGGATGAGGCGGCTGCCGGCGACCAGCAAAATTTCGAGGTCGGGCTGGAGGGAACCGTCGACGTTGACGGTGCTCAGGGCGGTGATGGGCGCCTCGTTGGGGACCTGATAGGTCCACAGACTGCGACCGCTGGCGTTGAGCAGGACGACCTGAGAGTCGTCGGTGGTGAGAATAAACTCGTCCAGGCCGTCCTGGTTGACGTCGCCGGTGGCTACCAGAGCCAGGGGGCCGGGCGCGTCGTAACGCCAGTAGGCCGAGGGCTGGGCGGAACTGGGCGCGGGCTCCGTCTGGGCGGCCGCCAGCGACGGCGCTCCTGCCAGCAGCGCCAGGAGGCTCAGGAGCAGCAATAAGCGCCAGCGTGAAGAAAGAAAGGCTGCCATTGGTAATTCCGGACTCTTGGCCGGAAAGCCGGCCGCCGTCACTCGGGCGGCCGCAACGCGTAGCCGACGCCGCGCTCGCTCACGATCCAGCCGTCATACGGTTCGATGGCCCGGCGCAGGCGCTTGATCAGCGTCTTAAGGCGGTCGGGGTCGTCGACTAGCACCTCGCCCCATACGGCCGATTCCAGCTTTTCGCTGTGGACGACCTGGCCCGCGTCCCGCGTCAGGCGCACAAAGAGATCGAATTGGGACGTCGTCAGGCTTAATTCGCGGCCGTTAGCGTGCACGGTGTGGCGTTGTTTGTCGATGACGAAGGGGCCGGCCTGGATGACGCCGGATACCTGCTGGCGGCGAACGAAACGGCGCAATATCTCGCTGGTGTAGGTGTAGCCGCCGTCCACCGACTTGATGAGACATTGTTGCTCCAGAAGGCGCAGGCTGTCGATGGGGCCCTCCAGCGTCGTCAGGGCGTACTGTTCTTCCGGCCCCAGGTTTTGCCAGAGATAGCTGAGGTGCGAGCCGGCTTCGATTTCAATCGGGCCGTCCAGTTGGGCCAGCTCTTCCGGTTGGTGCGGCCGCTCGCCTTCGAGCACGGCCTGGAACGCATGGTAGCCGGCGATGTGCAGGAAGAAAGGGTGCGGCCCGACCAGGTAAAGCAGATGGTCGCACAAAGCGTCGGAGAAGTCGATGGTCGTCCCTTGCAGACGAGCGTCGATTAAGGTTCGCGCTTCCTCCTCGGTGTAGAGGCCGAGGGGGAGGGTGACGAAAATGTTGAAGAAGGGCGAGCTGAGGATTTCCTCGTCGGCCGTAATGTCGAAGAGAGGGCGCTGGCTGGCGGTGAGGTAGGCTAACCCGTACTTGGTCGTCAGGCCGCGGAGGCGGGCGAAAAAGTATGGGGTCAGATGCTCGTTGGCGGCCAGCAGTTCGAATTCGTCCAGTAGGACGACGACGCCGATCTCCTGCCGGTGGATGCGGCTGAGAACGCGGTCGAGGGAGCGATAGGTGCCGAAGCGCTCTACCGGCCCCACGTCGACGTCGGCGTCTTCGGCGCGGTCCATCAGTTCGGTGAGCAGAACTTCGTAGACTTCCTCCGGCGGCGAGCCGCCGAGTTCCTGGCAGTCGACGAGCACGAAGAGGGCGTGCGGCGGGGCCAGGTCGTAGGCGGCGCGCGTTTGCGGCCGGGCCAGGTGCAGCAGCATCGAGCTTTTCCCGATGCGGCGCGGGCCGATGAGGGAAACGCTCTGGCCGTTGCGCAGGAGGCCCAGTATCTGGCTAATCTCTGCCTGCCGGCCGTGGAACTCTTCCGGCCGGCGAATGGCTCCACGGTGGAAGAACGGATTGTCAATCGTCATGGCTGCTATTTTAAGACGTTCGGGGCGAAACGTAAACTCAAATTTAGCCTCAACCGTGTTCTTGTAAATAGCGGTAGAGCACGCCAAGGACGGTCGTCGGTTCTGCGTCCCGATCCCGGTTATGACGGCGGGTGGCGCGGCTGCGGGAAATGTGCAGGTAGCGACGGGCGCGCGTGATACCTACGTAGAGCAGGCGCAGCCGTTCGCAGATCACTTCGATGTGGGCCGACTCGGTGGCCGAACGGCCGGGGTAGAGGCCGGCGTCTTCGTCCATCAGGTGGCGCAGCTGGGCCGTGGCCTCGGCCGTGGGGTCACCGCCCAAAAAATCGTGTACGCCGAGAAAGGGAGCGTCCAGGTTGCTGGGGATCCAGAAGCCGTCGATGCCCACGAGAAAGACGGCGTCCCACTCCATCCCTTTCGCTTTGTGTTGGGTGGCCAGCGTGATGCGGCCGGGCTCCGGCTCAAAGCCCAGTTGGCCGGCCGGCGCGCTGGGGAGGGAGCGCCGGCCGCTGGCCACGTCTGCCAGTTCCGTCGCCAGTTCCGGGAGCCGCCACGCCGGGTGTAAGTCTCGCCAGTAGCTGAGGAGGCTGGCGATATGGTAGGCGATGGCGAGGTCGTATTCACGGTCGACTTCGCGTTCGTCGCCGCGTTCGTCGCCGCGTGCGTCGCCGCGTACGTCGCCGTCTTCCCTGCCTGCCGCTCGCGCGAACAGTTCGTCGCCGAGGGCCAGCGTCAGGTCGCCGATGGGCAGCGGCCGTAGGTCGAAGATGCGCTGCAGGAACGCCACGAAGGGCTCCAGCCGGGCGTAATCCTCCTCGGTGGCCACGCCGGCCGGCAGGGCCGCTACGACGGCGTCCTCTTCGTCCGGGAAGAGAAGCTGTTCCGGCCGGTGGACGCTGCGCAGGATGGCGTGGAAGCGCTCCAACTCCGGCGAGCGGCCGTCGTCGCGACCGTCATCGCCGTTCTCGCCGGTCGCCCACCCATTGAGCGCGCCGGCGGCCGGGTGTTCCAGGTCGACCAGGGCCTGGTGGGCGTCGGCCAGGGCAGCCGTATCCAGAGGATCGGCGAGGAGCCGGAGCAGGGCCTGCATGACGGCGGCGATCTCTCGTTCGCGGGCGCCGCCGCGCAAGAGGCTATCGTAGTCGGCGTCAAGTTCGTCCAGATGCTCGGCGACGTGGAAACCGTCGTCGTTGGTGGGCACGAGGATGGCCAGGGTGTGATCAGGGCGGGCGTTGGCGTAGCGCACGGCGAGGCGGGCGACGGCCGGCAATTCTTCGTCCTCGCGGTGGGCGTACACCTTTATCCGGATGTTGCTTTCGGTGTCGGGCGGGTTGGGCTGCGCGTCGCCGGGGGGCGTGGGTAGGATGTTCTGGCGGCGGAAGGCGTGCTCGCGCACTTCAGGAACGGGGTGCTCGTCCATCACCCAGTGCAGCATGGTGTTGGCGGCCTCGAAGATGCGGGGCGCGGAGCGGCCGGAGTTGGGCAGGGGGCGGGCGACGACGTCCGGCCGGTCGATGAAGGCGTTGAAATAGCGGGGGTGGGCGGCGGTGAAGGTGCTGGTGATCGCCTGATTGGGGTCGCCGACGCGCACCCAGTTGCCGTCCAGCCCGCTAAGGGCGCTGAGAAGGGCTTCCTGGAGGGGGACGCTGTCCTGGGCCTCGTCTTCGAGCACGTAAGGCCAACGCTGGCGGAACGATTCGGCCAGGTCCGGTCGCTCTTCGAGCAGGTCGGCCGCCTCCCAGATGAGGTCGTCGAAATCGAGGGCCCCCTGGCGGCGCAGGATATTCTGGTAGCGCGCGTAGATGCCGTTGAGCATATGCACGAGTTGGAGCGTGGCGGCCTTTCCCCGGTCGGCTTCTTCGTCTGCTTCCAGCTCCTTCCAGGCGCGCTCCAGGCGGGCGCCGATGATCTCCGGACGGTAGCGCTCATTTTTGGCGGTGCGGATGAAGGCGGCGGCCGTCCTTTCGGTGACGTCGCGCCAGCGGGCGTTGAGGCGCAGGCTTTCCTCTTCGGGGAGGAAGGCGCGCCAGAGGGTTGGGTGGTCGTCGATCCAGCCGGCCGTCGCCTGATTCAGGAAGTTGGCGGCCTGGGTTTCGTCGAGGACAATCAACTCGTCGTCGCCGGGGAGGCCGCCGGCGGCCGTGCGCACGATTTCCAGGCCCAGGCTGTGCAACGTGCGCACGTCGAAGCCCATCAGAGGATGTTCGATCTGGAGGAGGTGGCGGCGTACACTGGCTTTGAAGGCGTCGACGCTGGAGTTGAGATAGGTGACGATGAGGACTTCTTGTCCGGTGGCGGCGTCGACGCGGCCGCCGGCGATCAGTTGCGCCGCCAGCAGCGAGAGGGTGAAGGTTTTCCCGCTGCCGGGCACGGCGCTGACGGCCATGCGGCCGCCTTCGTATTGCAATATCTCTTCCTGCGCCGGCCGGAGCCGGTATTCGAAATCGGCCATCTTCCGCGTTTGTGTCGCCACCGTTCCCTGAAAAGTGGATGTGCAGGTCGGGCAAATTGGTCGGTATGATGCTATTATATGCCCTGCCGTGTCGCTGCCGAATTGACGATTCTTTGCAGGACGAACGCAAAAGGCGTGGCGCTGGGGGGACACGCTTCTGTGTAAAGCGTTTTACCTGGAGATTTACAGGACGTTTATTTTTATGTCAACATTTTCGTGGCGTAACCTTTTATTTTTGACGCTGATTTTGCTCGTCGCCGTGACGGCGGCCGCCCGTTCACCGGATGGAGAGGCGGCCGAAGATGATCCCGATCCCCGTTTCGGCGCAGCCAGCGTCTTCTGGGAGGCGGAGAAGGCGGCCGCGCTGGATCTGGGGTGGGAACGCATCCTCTTCTACTGGAGCGAGATCCAGTCTGAAGGGCCCCATTACTGGAACACGCTGCACGTGATGGAAGAGTGGCTGCGCGAAGCGGACGCTCAGGGCCGAGAGGTCGTGGGCCTGATCAAGAACACGCCGCCGTGGGCCACCGACGGCGTTCCCTACGGCGGGGTGCCGCGCGGCCTTTACGAACCGGTGGACGATCCCGATAACTTATGGGCCGTCTTCGTGCGCCGGCTGATTAACTATTACAGCGAGCGCGGTGTCCATCGCTGGATCATCTGGAATGAACCGGACATTGAAACGGGCGTCTACGGTAACGAGTGGGCGGGCGACATTGAGGATTATTACCGGCTGCTGAAGGTCGCCTATCTGGTGATCAAAGAGGAGGATCCGGAGGCAACCGTGCACCTGGCCGGGCTGACCTACTGGCACGACGTGACGGCCGGGCGGGAGCAATATTTGCGCCGCTTTCTGGAGGTAGTGGCGGCCGATCCGGAAGCGCCCGAACACGATTATTTCTTCGACGTCATCTCCCTGCACATCTACTTTCGCGCCGAGTCGGTGGCCAGCATCGTCGAGGAAATTGACGCTATCCAGCAATCGTTCGGACTGGACAAGCCGATCTGGATCAACGAGACGAACGCGGCCCCGACGCTGGATCCGGAGTGGCCGGTGGACCGGCCGCAGTTTCAGATCGATCTCGAGCAGCAGGCGTGGTACATCGTGCAGGCCCACGCCCTGGGCTTCGCGGCCGGCGCAGAGCGTATCGGCGTTTACAAATTGACGGACATCAACCTGCCGCCCGGCGGGGAGTCGTTTGGCCTCCTGCGGCCGGATCTGAGCCCGCGGCCGGGTTATTATGCCCTGCAGACGGTGATCGACGTTCTGAGCGGCTTTCGTGACGTGCAGATGGAGGAGAACGAGCGATACTACATCGTGACCTTTACCCGGCCGCAGGGGTTGACGCGCGTTCTCTGGGCGCGGACGCCGGAGGCCGTGACCCTGTCGGTGCCGCCGACGACGGCCGAGGCGACGCTGGTGCAGGCGACGGGGGAAACGAGCCCCCTGGCGGCCGAGGACGGATCTTACACGCTGACGCTGGAAGGGGCCCGTTGCTACGATCTCTGCCTCGTCGGCGGGCCGCCTCTGATCGTCGTGGAAGAGGCTGTTCAAGGAGAAGAAGAGGCCCTTCACGAGGAAGAGGCTCTTCATGAGGAAGAGGCTCTTCATGAGGAAGAGGAAGCGACGGCGACGGCGACGCGAGAAGCGGGCGATGAGGCGGAGGAAGGGGCCACGGCGACTCCGCCGGCGACGGTCACCGCGTTGCCCACGGCGACGGTCTTGCAGGCCAGCACGGCCACGCCGTTCCCTACATTGACGCCGTCGGCGACGGAAACAGCGACGGCCGGGGAGACGCCGGCCGGCGGCGCCGTTCGCTCGCTGCCACCGGCTTTCGGCTGGGCCGGCGGCGCCGCGGCGTTCATGATCCTTCTCTTTCTTCTGGTAAAATTCGGGCGACGTCTATGGTAACGTGTTGCTACTGTAACTCCGGGAAGGGATGACGATGCGGGTCGAAGCGAAGGATGTACGGACAACAGAGGTTTTGGAGACGTTCGACGAACATCGTCGCGCGCAGGAGATCGGCGGCCACCAGGCGCAGGTGGAGGAGATCCGGCGTCGGGCGCAGAACTGGCGGCTCATGGATTGCGACGAGGAGACGCTGGAGCGGATGCGCCATACGCTGATCGAGGAGATCGAGACGCTGGAAGAGCGGCTGGCGGAGGCGGATCGCCGTTTCCTGATCTACGTGGAGAGCGGGCGGCCGCTGGACGTGCAGCACGCTCTGCACGAGATCGACCGTCTTTCGAGCGAGTGGGAAGCACTCAACCGGCATTTGCAAGACGTGGACGAGGCGCTGCTGGAACGCCACCTGCGCTCCCGTCTCAGCCGTTTCCTCGGCAGCCGCCGCCGGATGCACCTGCTCGACTTCGCCGTCTTTTTCTCCATCATCTTCGTCGTGGCGCTGACGGTGATAGAGTTCTTGCTGCCCCTGCCCGACCGGGTGGTGGCCTGGATCGTCACCGTGGACACGGCCATTTGCGTCTTTCTCATCGCCGATTTTTTCCTGCGGCTCTACCTTTCTGAGGACAGACGGTGGTATTTCCGCCGCTACTGGATCGATCTGGTGGCCTCGATCCCGTTCTACGAGTTCCTGCGCTTCGGCCGGTTGGTGCGCCTGGTGCGCTTCGTGCGCTTCGCCCGCCTCTTCCGGCTGGTGCGCCTCGGCCGGGCCGTGCGCGTTTTCTCCTACAGCTTCCGCGGTCTGGGTAAGCTGGCGCGGACGTTCGAGGTGAACCTGTTGAAGCGCTCCATCGCCATCGCCCTGGCCCTCCTCGTCTTCGGCGCGATCAGCATCGGCCTGCTGGAAGGGGGGTATGAAGCGTCGCTGCGGGGGTTGGGGGAGAGTTTGTGGTGGAGCTTCACCACGGTGGTCACCGGCGGTTTCGCCGACCTCTACAATCCCAACACAACTTTCGGCCGCTTCGTCACGGTGGGGCTGGTGCTGCTGGGGTTGACGGTGACCGGCATCTTTACGGCGTCGCTCACGTCGGTGCTGGTGGTGGACGACTCGACGCGCATTCAGCAGAGCCAGCGCGAGCTGGAGATGCGGCTGGGCGATCTGGAGCAGAAGCTGGACCTGCTCTCCGGGGAGACGAACCAGGGGTTGATTGCCCTGGAGACGGTGGCCCAGGAGCTATCGAACCAGAGTTCGCGGGAGGGGGTGGCCCGCGTCCTCAGCGAGACGATGGTGCGCGATTTTGAGGGGATACAGGCTTCCGTGCACCTGCTGGACGAGAGCCGGTCGCGACTGGTGCGGGTGGCCCAGGCGGGCATGGAGGAGGTGGCGCCGCCGCCGGCCGTCGAACTGGGCGAAGGGCTAGCCGGCCGCGTCGTCGCCGAACTATTGCAGGAGGAGGACGTGACGGCCCTGGATCTCGAGCCGGAGACGACGCTCAGCGCCCAGGCGCAGGGGCTGGCCATGGTTTGTCCGCTGGTCGCCGGCGGGCGCGTTCTCGGGGCGCTGCACGTGGTGTTGCCCGACTCCCTGGCCCGTTACTATCTCTACAACCGGGCGCCGATGACGCTGGCCCACCACGCGGCGATGGCGCTACACGCGGCCGGTGCCGGCCGGTAGGTGCACGTTTCCCGGAAACTCGGGATTTGCGCATTGGCCCATTCTTCTCGCGGGCAGTGTCCGGGAAACGTCTCACACCGCACCTGCATTTTCCCGCAAACTCTGGGCCTTTCGGAGCCGATCCGTAATCGCGCGCTGGCAGTTTTCGGTAACATGGCTCCGTTTGTAACCGCTACTCGGGCCAGCCGAGGCTGATGCGGCCGCGCTCCGGCTCCACTTTGAGGATGGTCACCTCGACCACGTCGCCCACGGTGAGTTCTACCTCGCGCGGCTTCTGGCTGCGGTGGAGCAGCCCGTCCTCCTTCACGCCGACGTCAATAAAGGCGCCGAAGTCGACGACGTTGCGCACCGTGCCCTTGAGGCGCATGCCCGGCCGCAGGTCGTCCATGCTCAGGACGTCGCTGCGCAGGATGGGGGGCGGCGCATCTTCCCGAGGGTCGCGTCCCGGCCGGGCCAGTTGCTCGAAAATGTCGGCCAGCGTCGGCGCGCCCGTGTTCAGCTCCGCCGCCAGCGCCTCCAGCGACGTCTGCCGGCGCAGGGCGTTGAGGGCGGCTTCCCGCTCGGCCGGCGGCGTTGCGGGATCGAGCCCGGCCCGCTTGAGGACGGCCCGAGCCACGCCGTAACTTTCCGGGTGGATGGCCGTGGCGTCCAGCGGCTCGTCACCGTCGCGGATGCGCAGGAAGCCGGCCGCCTGCTCAAACGTCTT
>JAWVYQ010000030.1:0-26274 GCA_033722615.1 Promineifilaceae bacterium (SeqCode) | reverse complement strand
GAGGACCTGGAACGCGCCCGGCGCGTCGCCGAAGCGCTGGAGGTCGGCTCCGTCGTCGTCAACGACACCATCGCCCACTATGCCGTCTCCCAGCTTCCCTTCGGCGGCGTCAAACAGTCGGGGACGGCCCGCACCCACGGCAAACAGGACGTGCTGCAATTTACCCAGACCAAGGCGTACGGCGTCGGCGGCACCCCCTTCTTTTTGGATGTAGCCGCCAAATTGCGCCAACCGGAAAATTACAGCCTGATGCGCGCCATCTTCCACGCCCTTTTCGGCGTCACGCCTCGCCAGCGCCTGCGCGCGGCCGAAGACGGCGCCCGCTACGTCGCAGAACGCGCCAGAGAGCGCGTGCCGGAAGAGGTCAGGGAGTCGCCGGCCGCCGGATTGGCCCTTCTCGGCGCCGTGGCCGGATTGGCCGTTTTCGCCCTTAATCTGCTGCGCGGCCGGGAGGAGTAAACGCCGCCGCCCGGACCCGGCCGGCTACCGGATCCCGATTTCGGCTTCCCGCGACCGCCACCACGCCTCGAGATCGCGCATCGCTTCGGCGTTCATCCGGTGTCCCATCTCGTACTCGTGGTAATCGAGGTCGGCGCCCACCATCTGCAACGTGTGGGCGCAGGCCAGCGAACGGGAATAAGGAATGCGTTCATCCTCTTTACCGACCGCCATGAAGATGGGCATCTCCTCCAGCGGCTCGGCCGCCATCACGTCGTCACACTCCATGGGCACGAACCCCACGAGGCCGGCGATGCCCTGCACCAGATGCGGATGGCGCATGGCGACGGCGTAGGAGGTTGCCGCGCCCTGGCTGAACCCCATGAGGTACACGTGGTCCAGGTCAGCGCCATACAGTTCAGGCAACGCGTGGATGAAATCGACGACGGCGCCCACCGCTACGTCGAACTGCACCAGCGTCGGCCATTCGTCCTGCTCCCGGACGCGCCACGAATACCCGCCGGCCGGATCTTCTTTGATGGCGCGCGGGGCAACCAGCAACCATTCTGGGGCCAGCGCTCGGGCGAAGATCCACATCACGTCCTCGTTGCCGGCGCGGCCGTGAAGCATAACGACGGTAGGATGGGGTCCGGGACCATCCGGCGCGGATACACGATGGAGCAAACCGGCGCGTCGGAAATCGTCTCCCTTTTCTACCAGGCGGGGATCACGTTCAGCAGATCGGTCCATGAAAGCCAAACCTCTAGACAAAAAAGGTGAGGTGGTCAGAGCGGCGGGCGCCGTCCAACCACCTCTGGGGGGGAGCCAAAAACAGTATAGCAGTTTCTCGCCGCCCCGTCAAAGTCAATTGCCTGCGGAACTCGGGGATTGACTCAGCGCAGCAAGGCTGGTAACGTCGGGCGCGAAAAGGCAATCCCATGTCTGAACCAGAAAAGCGAACGATCGATCACGCCGGGGAAAATCGGTGGCTCGACGGGGTCGGCGCTCTACTCATCTTCGCCGTCATCGTCGCCGCGGCCGTGTGGCTGGGCAACGCGATGTCGTCGGGCCAGGTGACGGTCTGGCACGTCGCCGTCGCCGCGTCGATAACGGCCATTGCTACCGGCTTTGGCGCCCTGCCCTTCCTCTTCATCGACGAGCTACATAAGCGCTGGCTGGGCGTCGGCAACGCCATCGCGGCCGGGTTGATGTTGGGCGCCAGCATCGGGCTGATTTTGGAGGGCGTCGCCCTGCGCAACGTCGCGCGGCCCGAACTGCGCGTGCTCGCCGGCATGGCTCTCGGCGTCGTTCTCGTCTACCTGGCCCATCGAGCCCTGGAAGACCGGGACGAGAAATTCTCCATCGGCCAGGTCCAGGGAGCGAACGCCGTGCAAATGCTGATGATCGTCGGCATCATGACCGCCCACTCCTTCGCCGAAGGCGTTGGCGTTGGCGTCTCCTATGGCGACGGCAATACGTTCGGCGCCTTCATCACAGCCGCCATCGCCATTCACAACATTCCTGAAGGGTTGGCCATCAGCCTCATTCTAATTCCCCGCGGCGCCAGCGTGTTGCGCGCTGCCCTCTGGAGCATCTTTAGCAGCCTGCCGCAACCGCTAATGGCCGTTCCCGCCTTCTTATTCGTGCTGCTTTTCCGACCGCTGCTGCCCATCGGGTTGGGTCTGGCGGCCGGGGCCATGTTGTGGATGGTGTTTCGCGAACTGCTGCCAGAGGCGTTGGACGATCTGCCACCGAAGATCGCCTATCCCATTATGATCGCGGCCGTTTTCGGCATGCTCGCCTTCCAATTCCTGATCGGCTAATCGCAAACGCCCTGCTACCGGGTAACGAGCCCGGCCAGCATCCCGAACTCATAGAGAAGAGCCCTAAACATGGCACACATACGGTAGGGGCGGTTCGCGATGCGCCGCTACAAAGTATGCCACTTCTAACTGGTTTCCCAATCAGATACCCAGGCCGGCAAATGGTTCCGTACAAAGCCATATTCAGGTGCTGGGACACCATACAACTATCATAAATACGGCGCCTCTCACTATACGCAACGCCATTTTACCCCCCTCTGGCCCCCTTCTCTGCACCGAACAAACGTTTTCCGGCGCGCCGACCGCCACCAGAGAGAAAAGCGCCTGTGACCTCGAGAAGCGCGCCAACTTTTGCTAAAATAGCCCGGCAACAGAGCTCTTTTTTGAACTTTGGTTCTGCTTGTTGAGAAGCACCAAATATGGGGGTTTCTCTTCCGGCTCCCCCCCGCATCTTGTCCTAAAAAAGCCGATTTTTGGCCGTTATCGAAAGTTATCCACAGGAATTATTTATGAGTAGCTCATAAATAATTGTCGGTGATAATTTCGTTCATTTCTAATAGTGAGTCGACCGATTCCCCTTCATAATCCCTCTGCAGGAAGACGTTAAACAGGGCCATTGCCAGCGTAAAGACCTCGCTGCGGGTGGCCCCGAAGAGCATGTTCAGCGTGCCGTGAATGCGTCCCAGGTCGATGGCCTGCTGCGGAGAGAGTCGAATCGACGTCCATTTCGCCGCCGCCTCTTCCTCCGGTAGAGGAAGGTCCCACAGCAAGTATAGGGATTCCATGTCGGTGATCCCCTCCGGAATCTCTCGCGTCCGGCCGGCGACAGCCCGCCGCAACCCCTCCAGGCGCGTCGTCAGGGCCATGATGGCCAGGTCGGCTATGTCGGCCCGGGCAAAATCCTCGGGCAGGCGCTCGGCCATCTCCGTCAGCAGATCCTTCTGTTCTTGCGTAAGCTCTACGTAGACGTTCTGCCGGCTGACCGCCCGTGGCGGCCGGCCACGGCGCGGCTTCTCGCGAAGGAGGGCAGCCAGCGTACTATCTTTTTGCTTATCGCTCACAGATTATCCTCCAGACGACGATAGCTCTGGTGTTTGCTGAGGAAATCGGCAACAAACGCCTCGTCGATCTGCTCGCTGTCCTGATCGAGTAACTCTAAACAGAGATGTAAGCACAGGAGGCAGATGCTGCGCGGATATCCGCGCGTTTCTTTCCAGATCGGCAAGATGGCGTCGTTGGTAAACAACGGCCGCTGGCGCGGGTCGCGACCGGCCGCCAGCAATCGATACTCGATCAACGACTTCGTATCGTCCGGCGTCAGGGGATCCAGAGAAGAACGGGTGGCAACCCGATCGTTAAAGTCCGGAACGTCGCGCAGATTGATGTCCAGCTCCGGCCGGCCCAGCAAAATCAACTGGTACGCCTTGCCGCCCTGCGGATCGCGGAAGTTGAGCATCCGCCGCAACTCGACAAATTGCTCGACGCCCAACTCATGCGCCTCGTCGATGATGATCAGTGGCAAGATGCCTTTCTCGCTCTGGCGCACCAGAAACGAGCGAAACTCGTTCAACTGATCTTCCGTCGCCCGGCGCGTGCGCAGGTCAAACTCGCCGGCAATGCGCCGTAACAACAGCAACCCACTGCGCTTGGGCGGCTCGTCCACCCGCGCCGCCACGAAATCCGGCCGCCGCTGGTATCGGCTGTGGAACCAGGACGCAAGCGTCGTCTTCCCCGTACCGACCTCCCCCACCACGACCGACGCCCCCTGCCCGGCTTCAACCATAAAGCTGACCTTGGACAGTGCGCGGCGCGTATCGTCCGAAATATACATAAAGCGCGGATCCGCCTCAATACTGAAAGGCGGCATCACGACGCCCAATCGATCCCAGTTCGGCTGTGCGAACTGTTCCAACTCCAACGTTGGTTGCAAATCGTCAATCATGGTTATCCCCTATAAAAAACAAGGATATGGCCAATAGATGACCATAATCGGGAATCTTTAAGAATATTGTACGAAAAAATGGGGGAGAAATCAAATCTATATGCAATAGATGTATTGACACGTCATTCTATTTTTGATAGACTGCAAACAATCGTGCTTTATATGGCGCTGGCGCTTAATCTTCTGTATTAACCGCCCCACAATTAACAACGAGGAAAAAATGGAGGGTTGGGACTCCCTGTCGCTCGAATGAGCGCCATATTGTCGAGCGCTGTACTATTGAGCGCTCAGTGCCCTTCCCTACCGCGCCTGAATAAAGAGTGGGCAATCACGCCCTAAGAAAAAGGCCAGGCGTATAAAACGCTTGGCCTTGTCCCAGTTAAACTGCCCTTCGCTGTAGAGGGTGCCGCCAACACCCTGTTACAGAGCCCATTGAGTGGGGTGGGGGGTTCTACGCCCCCGGGCAGTTTACCTAGTTGCGTAATGAGCATAGCACACGCGAGCAGTGCTGTCAATGCTTGCTCATCTGCCTGCAAACTGCCCTGGAGGCAAGTTGCTTTGCCGGCGGATCTACGGTCAAGTTGACCGTTCTCTAGACGGCGCCTCGGTGGCGACGCCTGGCTCTTACGCAGAGAGGCAAGCGTCTTGACCAGGCAACGGCTTCGCTCCACCCTACAATCGGCCGACCCCGCCCCCAGGCTGGCGGCCGCCCAGGAGCAACTGCAACGCAGACGCCGGCAACGCCGGCAGGAGCGCATCCGCAACCGGCTGCCGGTGCACACCGACGATCGCGGCCGCTTGCTCCCCCCACCCCCTGGCCAAAAAGACGCCGACAAACCAAGTCGCGATACCGCCGATCGCCTGGCGGATCGTCGAGAGGATCGCTTCCCCAACCGACTGGGATGGGAAAGCCAGGCCCTGGCGCGGGCGCTGGAAGCAGCGCATCGGCGACGGCACACGGCGGCCAATCAGACCGCCGCCATGGCGTGCCGGTGGCTCCCCTCAGAACCGAAATCATCGCCGGCTGCCGCGCCCTCACCGCCGGCCCGGCAAATTCCGGAGGCCGAAACCGTCCGCCTTTACCCGGACGTGGGGCTGGCCCTGCTCAGAACTGACCAGGCGGCCGCCGGCCGCATCTGGCTCCTCTTGCGCCATTTGGATCAGGACGGCCGCGGCTGGGTAAGCCTGGATCAAACCCGCAAACAGTTGGCGGGAAAGCACTCCTCGCTGCGCGTCTGCGGATGGCGCCAGTTGCGCAATCTTCTGGCCCGCGGCGACGGCATCTTCTGGAAACGAGATCCCTTGCAGGCGGCCGGCAGCCGTATCTGGTTGCGGTCGGTAACTCGCGTCGCCGCCGCTCTGGAAGTTGAGCGCCTGAGCCTGCGCCCGGTGGCCATCCCCATCGCCGCGCTCCTGGAAGGGATCGGCACCGTCCGCGCCCACCTCTACGCCAGCTTCCACAGTGCGCGTTCCGGGGAAGCGCCCATCGCGCGCGCCACCCTGCGGCGCTTGAGCAGCGTCAGCCGGCGCACGCAGCAACAATACGAGCGCCGCGCCGGCGTCAAACAACGTCGCAACTGGGTCGTCGGTCCACGCCATACCGGCGGCGGCGCCCAGGAGAGAGCGTGGCAACAGGGGCGAGCCTATTTCCCATTTACCGATCGACGCGGAAAACAGGGCGAGGCAGGAGCCACTTACCTCGCCTGGCAACTACCAAACAGTTACACGGGCCCGCACGCGCCCGAGGCCAAAGGCCGTCAGAAACAGATCAACCGTCACCTTGTAGACCTGTTTATGAAAGGGATAACGGGGAACGGCAGGAGTGTGGTTGATGGAACGCCCTCCATCCAAGAGACGGAGGCTTCCCCCCAGAAATGTTTCTACGACAATGGCCGGGCGGCCGTGCGCGGATACTCTCGCGACCCGGAGACCGATGCCTACTGGAAAAGCCCCCACAAAGAGAGCGGGGGCTGCATCTGGCATCTCATCCCGGGCGAACAAAACGGCAAATGACCGACAGACACCCCCTCTGTTCCACCCGGAAAAAAGTTGCACCCATTATAGGGATAATTTTAGGTTATCTAAAAAGATTGGTTGTAAAGGAGTGATCGCGAAATACTTGTGAAACTGCCAAAAAGAACGTTACATCCGGTCACCTGTCACGGTTACTCGTTTGCTTCTTGCGTGACGACGTTCACGGCAACGGCGCCATGATCGCGCAATATCTCCGCGGCGCGGGCATTTTTACCCTCTTCTGACTGGATCACCATTAGGATGCCGCCTTGCTGAACCCCTTCGACGTAAACGTGTGTCTGTTCCTCGGTTACGCCGAAACCGATAAGCGCTCCGACGAGACCTCCGTACGCAGCGCCAACGCCCGCCCCGGCGGCAGTTGTTCCCAGAACGCTCGCCCAGGCGCCGACGGCTAACGCAGGCCCAATACCGGGAACGGCGACGGCGCTGGCACCGGCCAATAAGCCGATAAGGCCACCTAACGCAGAGCCGCCCAGGGCGCCGGCCCCCGCACTTTCCACGGCTGCCTCTTCCCGGTCGGCATTCAAGACGTCCTCCACAGCATCTCTTTGGGCTAACAGGCCAACTTCATCACGAGTAAAGTCGGCCTCTTCCAGCTCCTCCAATGCCTGTTCGGCCTTATCATGGTCCTCAAATAGTCCGATTACGGTATCCATGCTCCGATCATCTCCCTTTCTAGCCAGTTCTAGCCAGGCGTCTGAGCGTGCGTCCCTTCAGCGAACGACTTGAAGTTGCGCAGGTCTTCTTCCAGCCGTTTTTCCGGATTGGCCAGCAAATCTGCCACCGCCTTGCCCGCCTTTCCGGCCGGCGTCGAGTAGTTCATGACGACGGTCACTTCAGTTTGTCCTTCTGGAAGTGAGTTGAAGGTCACTTGACCGCTGGTCGTCACCGAGCCCTCCTGGTCCTTCGTGCTCCACCCGATACGTTTGTTTTCCTCCAGGCGGGTCATCTCGGCCGTCCAGTTGACGGTCGAGCCTAACAGGCCGGACACCGTCCACTCGCTGCGCTTATCCCCCGATTTCTTTACCTCTTTCACATGTTCCATAAAGTGAGGAAAGTTCTCAAAATTCGACCATAGTTCAAAAACCCGTTGAGGGTCCGATTTGACAATAATACTTTTCGTTACCTGGTCCGTCATCGTTAACTCCTCTACTGTTGTTGCTCAACTTGCTCTCGACCCAGCGTCCACGACGGCGGATCGCTGGTAGGGAACGATTCCCATGAAGATTCAGTTACCTCGTCACCTTTCCTAACGCTCGGCGGCTTTTTCTCCACCGGCGCCAAATCGTCATCTGCGCGGCCAGTTACGCCCAGCATCTCGTACACATGGCAGCGTCCAGTCACGCCCCGATACAGCAAATAGCCGCCCGCAGCGATCATTCCAAACCCCATGTCCCCTTTCTGCCGCAACCCGTACAGCGTTGCCAGAACGCCCATCACTGCCGATACCCATCGTTCAGTGATGGTCAAAGTAGATCCCGGACGCTGGACCGTCAAAGTTCCTGTAACTCTCTCCATCATAATCCCTTTCTCTCAATCAGTTGTCTCGATCGACGCCAGCCGTTCCCGGTGTTCGTTGATGGCAGTCCGTTGGTCCCCCAGAAGCGTGTCGATAGAATCAGGCAAGTTGTTTTCCAGCGCGTCGTTATACGCCTCTAGAACTGCTTCTTCCTGATCTAACCGGTCGTCGACAATGACCTTCTTTGTTTTTCCATGTTCGATGGTCATTGCTGCCTTAATGTTGAGCCAGCCACGTTTAAGCGCGCCAGGCCCCGTGCCGCCCGTCTCCGGTGCCTCTCCCAGATCGGCGACGGCGCGCTGTAACTCGTCCACCATCTGGGCGCGTTCTTCCGCCAGGGCCTCCAGGCGGTCAGCCTGATCGGGCGCGTCGACGTCTCGAAGTTCGGCCGCCGCTCGCTTAAATCCCTTAGCGCTATCCTTATTGAGCTGTATCAACTCGTTCAGGATCTGGGCCGTTTGCGCATCGCTCATCGTCGGCATGCGTTCACTCCTGGATAGATTGTCGCGAAAACACTCATGATCTTAAGCATAGGGCATGAACACGCGATATGACCATGTGAATGGATATAAAAAGGGGATATAAAGAAGGGTATGTTTTGTCGGGAGAAGAGGAAGGCTCCCCCTCTTCTGATGAAAAGCTAACCGTTAAAAGCGGTAGACCGCAGCGATCGGCGACTCGGCCGGCATCTCGTCCGCTTCCAGGGCATACACCGTCCCACCATAGGAGAGCGCCTGCACGGCCGCAAAATCCAACAGATCCTCGTCGCTGGGCCGCGGTTCATCATGCACTTCAATCTCATGCGACGCCTCATTGTAAATGCCCCATCGATGGGCCTCTATCGAAACGAGAAGGGCATCGACGCGTCCCTGAACGGACGCCGGAACGATCTCTTCCAGGTTATCCGACGCCTGCTCCCGGTGCGCCAGCTGCCTGTAACGCTCGATAACCTCTTCCTTTGCCTCCAGGAAGAGGGGTTCGACGATAGACCATGCTTTTTCGTGCAGTTCCTTGGCGCTCGACCGGTCCGGATTGCCCGTGATACCTTCCTCCAGCAGGTGCGGCGAGTCGTCCACCTCTTTGTAGATCGGGTGCAAATAATCGACGCCAGCCAACACCAGTGGCGCTTCCTCGTCGCGAATCTGCTTCTGCACGCCGGTGCTGACCTTCTGTAGGTAGCGGCGTAGCTGGTGCAGCTCCTCAGAATCAGGCGTTCCCTGACCATGATGCACCACTTCAGGTGCGCTTGCGCCCGGTCCCTTGACGCCCGACGTCGTCGTGTGGTGCTGCAACTCTCTCTCCGGGTCATCCCAGAGTGCTTCCGCCATACTTAGCGGTGTATCTTCCAGCTCCACTTCATCCACGGCCAGCCGCGTCCCCTGGAAAAGGCGCACCTGGTTCTTGCTCAGCGCCAGAATGTAAAAACGGCCGTCGTCGGTAAAGAGGGGCAACAGGGGCTTAATGTGAAACCGTTCTGCCACCAGCGTTAACGGCTCAAACTCAACCGGCACCCGGTAGCTTCGGTAAAACTCCGGCGAAAGGAATAATGCCAGCCCATCCAGTTGCTCTCGCCAGAAAGGGGATTCTGTCAGCAATCTGCGCGGTCTGGCCAACAAGTCGTCAATCTCCGCTTGCCGCCAGCCCCATTCCTGTAACGAATCCTGGGCTTCGGATAGGGCGTTCTTCAAGCGCGTCACATTCCCCTGAACGTCGGCGCCCGCGCGCACCATCGGCAGGTAAATGGAGACGCAGGCTTCGCCCCGCGCGTTGATTATCTCCTGCAACTCACTACGGGTTATAAAGTCGGCGTCCATTTCATCTCCTGTTTACTCATCGGCGGCGCAGATCAATGGTCGCTTGCGCCAGCCTTTCGCTTTTGGTTTGTTGAAACACGTTCTGTTAAAACACATTATCTTCTGCAAATACGTTGTCTGTAGTCCTGATAAGTGGTTCCTCTTGTGTGATCAAACCTAACAGTGCGCGAATCTTTTGTCAACGAGATAGCGGTACATGTCCGATACAAATAGCGGGGTGACCAGGGCACAGGCCCATCGACGGCCGCCCGGAGAGGCGGTAAGATTACAGTGCAAAAACAAGCAGACAAAGGGAGATAAACATGGACGTTCACACCCTCGACCTCTCGTTCCAGGGCTTGCCCGAATCGATCGCGGCCTATCTGATTGAAGCCCCGGCCGGCGTGCTCCTGATCGAAACCGGCCCGATGACGACGCTAGAGACGCTGAAGGTAAGGCTGGCCGAGCACGGCCTCTCTCCAGAAGACGTCGGCGACGTGCTGGTCACGCACATTCACCTCGATCACGCGGGCGCGGCCGGCTGGTGGGCCCGCCAGGGCGCCCGCGTTTACGTCCACCACGTGGGCGCTCCCCACCTCGTCGATCCCGACAAATTGTGGCAGAGCGCCTCCCGCATTTACGGGGACCTCATGGAGACGCTGTGGGGCGAAATCTTGCCGGCCCCAGCCGGGCAGGTCACCTCCCTCCACGATGGCGACACCGTCGAAGTGGCCGGCCTCACGTTGACGGCGTTGGACACGCCCGGACACGCCTGGCACCATCATACCTACCTCCTGGGGAACGTGGCCTTTACGGGCGATGCGGCCGGCGTGCGCGTGCCTGCGAGCCAGTGGGTCTCCCTGCCGGCTCCGCCGCCCGAGTTCGACGTGGAAGCCTGGGAGCAGACGCTGGACCGGATCAAAGCCGAGCAGTTCGACAGCCTCTACCTTACCCACTTCGGTCGGGTGACAGACGTCGATAACCAGCTACAGCAGTTGCGAACCATTATGAAAGCGGCCACCGCCTTTGTCCGCCGCGAGATGGAGGCGGGGACGGAGCGCGACGAACTGGTAAGAAGGTACATCGAGTGGAATCGGGAACAGGCGCAGGCTGCTGGCATGTCACCCAGCGCCTTCGACCAGTACGAAGCGGCCAACCCCCTCTATATGTCCGTTGACGGCATCATGCGTTACTGGCGCAAACGGGAGGAAGCCGCCGCCCAATAGAGACGCTTTGGAAGTTGTACAGATGGCTCCGCCATTTAAGACGCCGCTATTGGCGCAAATAGGCGCTGCTCTCGGTATAGAGACGGTCGTCGGGTGCAAGTTCGGCGGCCCGTTCCACGTTGCTCAGAGCGCCGGCGCCGGCTGGCTCCGTCAGGTACGCTGCCCATCCGCGGAGGAAGGTGGCGGCCGCCCGATGCTCGTCCCCCAGCTCCGGTGCGTCCAGGGCCCGCTCGCTGGCTCTCTGCAGGTAGGCTGCCAGCTGCTCTACCCATCCTTCGGCCGGCGTCCCCATCACCAGCGGTGACTCCCGGCTGAAGATCTGGGACGGTTCGTAGGCGCGTATTGCGTTGACCGCCGCCGCATAATCCCCGTAGAAGACGTGGCCTAACAGGGGAAAAGGCTCGACAGCCCGTTTTCGCCCGTCGGCCGTCAGGTTGATCAGGGCTGCGTTCCAGGCAACGGCCTCTTCCTTTGGCGGTGCCTCCTCAACCTGCTTGATGAGCGTCTGTGCCTGCTTCCACAACCCTGCCTGGGCCAGCGCGACGGCTCGGTTATTCAGGGAGGCGGCCGGATCGGTCTCCGGTAGTGGCGTCAGCGTCAACGGCGCCAGCGCCGATCCATCCCATCGCCACACGTCGTAATTGATCAGGCGCACGCCGCACGCGTAGCAGAAGACGTAGGCCTCACTGTTATCCAGGATGACCTCCTCCTTACCGTCCTCGTTAAGGTCTTCCACACGCCCGACACCCGGAAATCCATTACCGTGGCCCAGCGCGACCGTGATCGACTCCCCGTCATACCGCAACAGGTGAAACGTTCCTCCATGGGCGCCCACGCCCCCATCGACGGCCATCCACGTCATCGCCGTCTCGATAGAGACTTGGCGTACCCCATTCTCCCCCACATAATCGGGCCCCGGCGGCGTGCCCGGCTCCCCACCCTCGGCAAAAGCCAGCCGCGCCTGCTCCACCCATTTCCCCGAGTTGTAACGATAGATGGCGATAGTATGTCGTTGCAGCGGCTCGAAGCTGCGCAGTCCGATCGTGTGCGCCAGCCACTGCGGCCCGTCGGCCGTGTCGAGTCGGACGACGTGCGCCTCGCGGATGCCATCTTGCTCCTGTAACCCCAGGGTGGCCAGGAATTCTGTCGCCAGTGAAGCCAGCTCTTCGCTGGGAGGGATCCGGCCCGTTGTTTGTGCCACCGCCCTACCCCACTGCGGCCGTCCTCCGTCGGCCGCCAGCTCGACCACGGGACCCGCGCCGGCCGGCGCCCAAAGCATGGGCCCCGCCGGCGGATAACGCTCGTTGTGGCCTGCTTCTACGACCACGGCGCCGCTGCCATCCTCGGCCCAAAGCGCGGTTCCCAACGAGAAAGCGTCGTCGCGCAACGGTGCCATTCCGCTCCCGTCCGTCGCGCTGCGATACATCCGGTATCCCTCGGCGCCCGCATCCTCCATGCTGTCGGCGAACCGGACGAAAAACGCCAGGTCACCACCGGCCGTCACGTGCGGCGCGCGGAAAAGGCGGATCGGCTTATCCGCGCTGGCTTCACCATTGGGGAGACCCTTGACCAACGTCGTGCTTTCCCCCGTCGCTGCGTCAACGCGGACCAGTCCCGGCGCGCCGTACACAAGCGCGTTGCTCGCCAGGAAAGCAGCCTGACCGTTAGGCCCCCACGCCCAGTCGCCGACCACGATGCTGTCGGGATTGGTCACGTCTACTAACCCGCCGCCGTTTAGATCCTTGATGGCTAACCCGCCCGCCTCCGGCCAATAGGCAAATTCCAGCAGCAATCGGCCGCCATCCGGCGACCAGGCGCTGGGCCAGAAGAAGCGGATCGGCTCATCGTCCGGCAAATCGCCCGCATCAGGATACGGGTCGCTCGCCTGAATCACCTGATAATCGTCCGCGCCTTCACCGGCCGGCATCAGGTTAACTCCGTTCAGCCCAAAGGCTAGCCGGCCGCCATCCGGCGAAAAGCGCGGATGGCTGATCTCCTGGGTGATGCGCGCGGCCGTGTCGTCCTCACCGTAAACCTCGCCCCCAACCTTGATGACGCGGTTGCCGCCGTCCGCATCGGCCTCGATCAGATCGTTGTCGCTGACGTACGCCAGGCGATCCCCGTCCGGGGACACGTCGAAATCGGTCACCGGGCTGGCCTCATTCGTGATTTGCGTGACCGTCACGCCGTCAATCTCCAGTCGCATGATCTGCCCTTCACGCAAATAATAAAGGGGAGCGGGGAGCACCTGCTCGCCGGCCGTCGTGGGAGCCGCCGTCGGCGTCTCTTCAGGGAGGACGGTGGCCACCGCTGTCGCGGTAGTTGTGGGCGCCATCATCGGCGCCGCCGTCGCCGTCGCCGGTGGTGACAGCGATGGCGACGGCTCGGCCGGCCGCAGCGTTGGCGTCTCTTCCTTCGCGGCCGGTGGCGCCGTGCCCGGCAGCAGGCCTCGGCATCCGGTGACGGCAAGCGCCAGCCAGAGCAGTAACAGACCCACTCTGCTCGGACGCTGCAACCCGTTGCTCTTCTTCCTGATTGGCGCGCTCTTCATGCCGATGGTCGATTTCTCCCTTGCTATTCTGTAAAGATAGTGCAACAAGGATTATAGGAGACGATCCTGGACGTCGTTTGACGTACTGGCGACGGCTTTCCCACGCTTCCCCCTCAACTTTCTGGCGCTCGCGCTCCGCCGTCTAGTCGTTTGCCTGCTGGCGTCGTTTGCTGCTGGTCAAACGAGGCGCCATCGGGTAAGCTTACGTCCTTGTGTCGGCGCCGGCCGGCGAGGCAAATCATGATGATAAAGATGATCGGCCGATTGTGGCCATTTCCAAAGGATCGCAACGAAGCGATGGCATCGTGGCAACCATATCACGCGTGGCGGCGTGGCGGCTTCAACACAGCCACCGGCAATATACAGGTTCGGGAAAAGGTGTGGAGTCCCCAACTGGCCAACTATCGTAACCTGTACGTTTACCTTCCCTCATCCTACGAGATGGCGGACAGACGGTACCCCGTCCTCTACATGCACGATGGCCAGAACCTCTTCGACCAGTCCACCAGCTTTGCCGAAGAGTGGAAGGTGGATGAGACGATGGAGCGTCTGAGCCGGGAGGGGATCGAAGCCATTGTCGTCGGCATCCCCAACCGGGGCGTACAGCGTCTGGCGGAGTACAGTCCCTTTCGCGACATCCATCATGGCTCTGGCCGCGGAGACCACTATCTGGCCTTCATCGAAGAGACCGTCAAACCCCTCGTTGATAAAGATTTTCGCACCCTGCGCGGTCGGGAGCATACCGGCATTATGGGCTCCTCCATGGGCGGCCTCATCAGCCTCTACGCCTTCTTTAGCCGCCCCCACCTCTTCGGCTTCGCCGGCGTCATGAGCCCTTCGTTCTGGTACGCCGACAGGGCGATCTTTCCCTTTGTCCGCCGCGCGCCCTTCGTCCCCGGCCGGCTCTATCTGGACGTCGGCACGCGTGAATATGGAGGCAGCATGACCGAGAAGGAAGCGCGCGCCCGCTCTCGCCGTCACTACGGCCAGGTCCGTCGTATGAAGCGAATTCTGGTGCAGAAAGGGTACCGGCCCCACTCCGATCTGTTGGTCATCGAGGAAAAATGGGCAGCCCACCACGAGCCCGCCTGGGCGCGACGCCTCCCCGACGCTCTGCGCTTTTTGCTCGCTCCCCTATTCTGAGCAAACGCAAAAATGAATCTGCATTCAGATTATGGTTCGGCTGATTGAGGGGGGTAATCCTCTCAGGTTATGCTTCTGGCAACTTTCCCCGCCGCCAGCGCGTCATGATCTCTCCCCCATCCACTACCAGCACCTCGACGCCGTTTCCTCAGTCAGCTGCCGGATATAGTAGATATTGGGCCCCGCGTTGGCCAAGAGATCGGCGTTTGATTGCAGTACTATGCGAAGGCATGATAGAGCGCTTTCCCCACCCCCTAGAACGGCGCGTCCCCCGTCAGCGACTGGTGCCATTCGGTAAGAAACGCCATCGCTTCCTCAAATCGGTTCGCCGGCAGGAGTTTATAGCTCGTGATCTCAAAGCGGCGATAAAGTTCCCCATAAACGCCGCCGTATTCGTTGCGGCCGGTGCGTTTCGAAAGCTCCATCGCGATAGCCTTCACCGCCTGGCTGATCTGGCTCGCCTGCTCCGGCGTCACGTGCCGCTTGGGATCGCCAAGCGTGCCTTCAATCTCCTCCAACCGGCGTTCGTGATCTTCCAGGCGCACGTCTTGACGCTCGAGCTGCGCTTCGACGATAACCTGATTTCGCGCCAGTTTGATCATCGCCTGCAACATTCGGTAAGCTTCCACCGCCTCCGAGCCGCTCTGCTGCAGAAGATCGTCGAATGTTGCATCGACCGTCGTCGTCAGGCGCCCCTCTTCAAATGCCTCGTACAGGACCCGATAACAATCTTTCTGATACCGGATGAGTCTGTCGCGAACGTCTTCCTTCTTCACCCGGCTGGCGTTAATGCCGAACAACCAGCCGTTAAGCATGTCCAGCGGCAGACAGGGCATCTCCTGCGGGCCGCCGGCCGTGTTTACAACGACGTTTTCGACCTCCTCTGCCAGGACGGGATCGTTCCGCGTCCGCCTCAGTTGCCCGGACCAATCCAGGCCCAGTTGCTCGACGAGTGGCCGTATCGGGACGAATACCTGGGCTTCGTCGCCCTGTATGACGCGCACGGCCGTGATCTCGTCTTCGTAGAAGAGCACGTCCTTCTGCTCGATCGGTACCAGGGCGTTTTGTTGGCTCTTTGGTTCGCTCATTTCTCATCCTTTGAAGGCATCAATCCATCTCGTTTCCCGGAAACGGATAACAGGAAAGGGGTGGAGCTAACTCTACCCCCACGTCGCGCCTGAGCATGAGGACGCACGGACAAAGGGGTGGAGTTAAGTCCATCCCTTCTTGTTACTTCTATAGTCGACGAGAAGTTTACCGGCGTACATCCATCGGGCAGGAGTTGCTTATTACCCTTACGTTCCCTCTTCTGCTCCTAAAATGGCGTCGATCCGCTCCCGCAACGCCCGTAGGTCCTCCACCACGTCGGCGTAATCGGGATTGTGGCGCAGGGAATGGCCAACCTCCTTCACGCCATCCTCGTCCAGCTTGCGCACGAGGCGCAGGGCGCTTCGCACGCGCTTTCGCAGTTGTTGCACACGGTCGGCCGGCGCCCGCTTTCGCGGCGCGGGCGGCTTAGGGGCCGGCTGTTCCACCTGCTCCAGCAACTGCTCCACAAAACGGGCCATGGAAGGCGTGATGCGCCGCCCCTCCCCTTCACCCGCTTCACTCTCTTGCTGCCATTCAATCAACTGCTCCAACGCCACCACCTGTAAGTCGGGATAATCGCCCAGCTTTTCGGTCACCGGCCGGATCGCCCGCTCCGTTAGATTGTGGCGCGCCACCAGTTCCTGCGCCTCCTCACACAGCGAGAGCACCTTGAGCGTGCGCACCCGGTACGGCCGCGAAATGCTCAGGACCTCCTCCACTTCGCTCCAGGTGGCCGTCGGCCGGCCGCTTTGTTGCCCATGGGCAACATCCTGTTTCAGCGCCGTCAGCTCCTCCTTCAGGGCCACCATGCCCCGCGCCTTTTCCAGGAGGGTGATATCCTCTCGCATCAAATTTTCCACGAGCTGGTGGGCGCGGATGGCCACGCCCGGGGCCACCACCGTCGCCTTGATGCGGTCCGGGGCCAGCGCCTCGTCTCCCTCGCGCACCGGCCGGTCTTCCAGGGCCAGTAGGACGTGGGCCCACCATCGTCGCTCTCCGGTGACGATCAGGTATTCGACCTCTCCGGGCGCGGCTTCGGCGTCGGCCAGCGGCCGGATCGTAATCGGGTTGATTAGCCCCTGGCGCTCGATGCTCGACGCCAGCTGGCGCAGCGCCTCCACGGCCTCCACCAGCGACGGTGCCGCGTCGGGCGCCTCGGACGCCTCCATCCATGCCCGCAACGCCTGCGACGGCGATATTTCGCCCTGGTGCACCTTCTCCGCCAGGTCCGGCGGCAACAGCCGGCGCGGTTGGCCAGGGTCCGGCATCACGGCGTCGATGTGCACGGTTAGGGCCGGCGCCTCTTTCTCTGCGTCTCCCACCTGGCGACCGTACGGATCGATCTTGTTAAAGCGCAGGTTACCCAATCCGACCTTTTTCTTAGCCACGGTTCCTCAACTCCTCAATAACCCGGGCGTACGCTTGCGCGCCGTCGCTGCCCGGCGCCGAGCCAAAGACGTCGATGCCGTTGACGTGGGACTCTTCGATGGCCACCCGCCGCGGTATCTCCGGCAGCAACAGGTCGCCGAAATGGTCCCCCAACTGCTCGACCGTCTCTCGCGAAATCACCGTATTCATGCTCATGGTGGGCATCACGCCGCTGATATGCAGCCGCGGGTTGGCCTCTCGCACCTGTTCAATCGTTCCCCGCAGTAGGTTCAGCCCGATGAGGGGAAACACGCCGGGATCGACGGGGATGACCACTTCCTGGCAGAAGACGAGGGCGTTCAGCGTCAGAATGCCCAGGCTGGGCGGGCAATCGACGATGATCACGTCGTACTCGCGGGCCACGCCGTCCATCGCCTTCTTCAGGCGATACTCGCCGCGGAATGCCACAGAAAGCTCCGTTTCGATCGTTGCCAGCTCCAGGTGGGAGGGCAAGACGTCGACCGTTGTCTCCGCGTAGGCGTCGGTAGCTTGCAGGTCAACGTTCTGGATAACGTCGGCCGGATCGGCCTCTTCCCGCAAAACCTCGCGGATGGTCAGCGACTCCGAATGGCGCGGGCCGGCCGCCGACTCCAACCCCAGCAGCACGGCCGTGGCGTTCGCCTGGGGATCGATGTCGACCAGCAGAACGCGCCCCGGCCCCAACCCTCGCGCCCAGCCGCAGGCAAAGTTGATGCTGCTGGTCGTCTTTCCTACGCCCCCTTTCTGGTTTGCTACCGCAATCGCTCGCGTCATTCTTCTGTCACCATGAACCGTCTCCCATGTACCGTTTCCCCAGACCGTAATACACTTACGGCTGCATACTATCACCTTCCCCCCAGAACGTAAAGTCACGACGTTGCGTAGCAACGCCGTTGCATAGCAACAATTTTCAATGTAGATGCCGAGGACCTCCCGCAGGCAGGTCAAGAATGCCCAAAAAAGACTGCACGAGACGCTCCACTGCGTGTTACGAGGCCTCCGGGAGGTTGGATTCCATTTAGAACTGCTGGTTGCCTCGCAACGCCGTTACCCGACACGTTGCCCATGGGCAACATGCCCCGGATAGGGGAGGGCAACACGTGAACCCGGTAAACGAACCGTTGCGCCGCCCTCTGCCCGCGGTTACCATGGAAAGAAGAGACGAAGGCTGTTGCTGCATCCGTGCACCGTACACGTGTCTTGCCCATGTGCTTTGCGCCCGTGCGCCGCACACGTGCCCCGTGCACCTGCAAAAGGAGGACATCATGCGTGCTGTCGTTTTGCCCGAATTTGGCGGCGCCGATCTCATGGAAGTGAAGGACGTCGAACGGCCGGCCCCTGGCCCCAACGATCTGCTGGTCCGCGTCCGCGCCTCGGCCACCAACCCGGTCGAGGCCAAGCTGCGGGCCGCCGGACAATGGGCGCGCGTTACCCCGCCCATCATCATCGGCTACGACGCGGCCGGCACGGTAGAGGAGGTCGGGGCCGGCGTCGTCGATTTCGAACCAGGAGACGACGTCTATTACACGCCCCACATCTTCGGTAATCCGCAAGGCACCCACGCCGAATATAACGTCGTTCCGGCCAACATCGTCGCCCGCAAGCCGGCCGGCCTTTCCTATGCCGAAGCCGCGGCCATTCCCCTGGCCGGCGGCACAGCGTGGGAAGCCGTCATTCGCCGCCTTCAGATCCGTCCCGGAGAGTCGCTCCTCATCCAGGGCGGCGCTGGTGGCGTTGGCTCCTTCGCCGTCCAATTTGCCAAAGCGGCCGGCGCCCGCGTGCTCGCCACGGCCGGTTCGGACAACCAGGAGACGTTGCGCACCCTGGGGGCCGATGTCGCCATCGATTACACGTCGCAGGACGTGGTCGAGGCCGTCCGCGAGGCGACTGGCGGTGCCGGCGTCGACGCCGTCCTGGAGATCTCCGGCGAGAATCTCGTGGCCCGCAGCCTGCCGGCCGTCCACCCCTTCGGCCGCATCGCCACCATCCTTCCGCCACAGGGGAATCTGGCGACACTCTATCGCAACAACATCACCCTCTTTGGCGTCTTCCTAACGCGCGAACGGGTGCGGCTAGACGAGATGCGCCCGCTCTTCGAGCGCGGCGAGGTCAAGCCCTTGATCGCCCAGACCTTACCCCTGAGAGAGGTGGCAAAGGCCCACGAGCGACTGGAGTCCGGTCACGGCCGGGGGAAGGTCGTGTTGGAGGTCGAGTAACGGCGTGCTCCTGGCGACACAGCAGTGGGGGAGGGGGCGGTAGCGACGGTCGGTGCCTCCTTCCTCCACGCGCCGCAGCGAGGAACTACACCGGTGATTTCGCTAAGATACTTCGCATAGTACTAGATATCTAGCTGAATCTGCTCCGCTCCCGTCACAGAAGCTCGTTGACCTTCTTTAGTTTACATAAGATTACACGCATTTACCGGCAGGGATCAGACGGCGCCGCAATCTGTCCGGATCCGGTCAAATGCCGAAAATTCGCCCTCAGAGCCGGCCGGCTCTGGGGAGGGGCAACAAGGGGCTCTTTGGCCCGGCGAACGGCATCACGGGCCCATATTGCGCCTCTGCGCGCCGCCCTGAGCACTTTTTGATTCACGTGAAACGTTTTCGCGTTGTCCCCTCTTGACTTTCTGCTACTCTTACTCTCGCAGAGAGACCTCGTAGAGAGTACTCGTACAGACGGTTACCGTCCGTTACCGGATGAACGATAACGGGAGGGCAAACGTGAATGGCGAAACCGGAAGAAAAGGCGAGGCGCCGTTGACTATCGATCACTACAATCCGGTCGACGTCGCCATGCGTGAAACGATCGGGACGACTCTTCTTGGAGTGGTGGCCCTGATCCTGCTGATCGCCTTGCTGCGCTCGCAGGCGCGGAACCGGAAATTGCTGGGACAGCTTGCCGGGGACGGAGAAGGGGTGGGGGCACGGAACTTGAGTGGACAATCGATAGGAGGAGACGTTGGCAGAACAGGATAAGCTGAAAGAGTTGAAGGAGCGATTGCGCGAGGTGGACGACCTGCGCATGGCGGCCGCCGTCTTGAATTGGGACCAGTCGACGTATATGCCCCCCGGCGGTGCTACCGCCCGCGGGCGGCAACTGGCCACCCTCGGCCGCCTCGCGCAAGAGAAATTTACAGACAAAGAGATCGGCCGCCTGCTGGATGAACTTCAACCCTGGGCCGAAGAACGACCCTATACGTCCGACGAAGCCAGCCTGATCCGTGTCACGCGGCGCCAGTACGAGCGGGCCACCAAAGTGCCTCCCGCTTTTACCTCCGAGTTCTACAACCACATCGCTCAGAGCTATTCGGCCTGGGTCCAGGCCCGCCCGGAGGACGACTTCGACGCCATGCGTCCCTACCTGGAAAAAACCGTCGATCTCAGCCGCCAGCTGGCCGATTTCTTCCCCGGCTATGATCACATCGCCGATCCCCTCATCGACTTCTCCGATTACGGCATGAAAGTGGAGACCCTGCGCCCCCTCTTCGCCGACCTGCGCCGGCAACTGATCCCCCTGGTCGAGGCCATCGCCGAGCAGGAGCCCATCGACGACGACCCCCTCTACCGCCATTATCCGGAAGATGACCAGTTGGCCTTTGGCCAAGACGTGATTGCCCGCTACGGGTATGATTTTGACCGCGGCCGGCAAGACAAGACGGCCCATCCCTTCATGACCAAATTCTCTCTCGGCGATGTGCGCATCACCACACGCGTGAAGGAAGACGATCTCCGGGAGGCCCTCTTCAGCACCCTGCACGAAGCGGGGCACGCCCTGTACGAGCAGGGCATCAGCCGCGATCTGGAGGCGACGCCGCTGTCCAGCGGCACCTCGGCCGGCGTACACGAAAGCCAGTCCCGTCTCTGGGAAAACCTCGTCGGCCGCAGCCGCTCCTTCTGGGAACACTTCTACCCGCAACTGCAAGAGACCTTTCCCGACCAGCTAGGCGACGTCTCCCTGGGCGCCTTCTACCGCGCCGTCAACAAGGTCGAGCGCTCCCTCATCCGTACCGACGCCGATGAGGTGACGTACAACCTGCACGTGATGATCCGCTTTGATCTGGAACTCGATCTATTGGAGGGCGATCTGGCCGTCAGGGAGTTGCCCGAAGCATGGGATGCCCGTTACGAATCGGACCTGGGGTTGCACCCGCCGGGAGACCGGGATGGCGTCCTCCAGGACGTACACTGGTATTCCGGGACCGTGGGCGGCGCTTTTCAGGGGTACACGCTGGGCAACGTCATGGCCCCCCTCTTCTTTGACGAAGCCAGGGCAGCCCATCCACAAATTGACGAGGAGATGGCCCGGGGTGAATTCGACACGCTCCGCGGCTGGCTGCAAGAGAACGTCTACCGCCATGGCAGCAAATTGACGGCCGCCGAACTGGTCGAGCGCGTCACGGGACACCCGCTCTCCATTGATCCCTACGTCAACTATCTGCACGATAAATTCGGCGACATTTATGACCTGTAACCGGCGACCGGAGCCGTTCTGGCGGCGTCGTCCCTCGTCCGCGATATGTGTTCGGGAAAAAGCCGCCTGCGCGCCATCCTCGCCCTCGGCGACTGCCCGACGCCGGCGTCCATTCATCTCGTCATCGTCGTCGTTGCCCTGGCCGCATATCTGCCCCTGCTTTTCGACCCTAACCTGGCCTCCCTGCCGGCCGGGTCGCTGGCCCTCCTCCTCTCTCTGGGCGTGGCCTATCTCCTCACCGGTACCTACGGCTGGTGTCTGGTAGACCGGATGGGCGCTCTGGGCGGCTACGCCCTCTACTTTCTCGTTCAAATCGCCATTGCCCTGGCCGGCAGTTACCTCAGCCTCGCCCTCCCTGTGGGCGGTTTCCTCTGGCTGCTCATCCTCCCTGTGACAGCGCAGAGCCTCGCGTTGTCGCCGGTGGGCACGGCCGCCGTCTGCGCCCCGGCGTTAGGCGGCCTGACGTTGATCCTGGCCCGCTTTGGCGGATGGGCCGGCGCTTTGCAATCGTTGGTCAGCATTTCGGCCGGCGTGCTCTTCGTCCTCGTCTTCACCCACATCGCCCTGCGCGAACAGATGGACGTGCGCATGCCCGTGCTCGACGGCGTCGCTGCCACCCGCCACCTTCAGGAAGAGAAGCCTGACGTTCGCGTCATCATGCTCACCACCTTTGACGACGACGAGTACGTCTTCGAGGGACTGCGGGCCGGCGCGGCCGGCTATCTGCTCAAAGACGTGGCCTCGGAGAAACTGGTCGCGGCCATTCGCGCGGCCGCCCGCGGCGAGTCTTTCCTCCAACCCTCCGTCACTGCCAAGGTCGTGGCCGAATTCACGCGCCTCAGCCGGAAGGGTGGGGGAGAGGGCGCGGCCGGCAATCAGTCGCTGGCCGACCCCCTCTCCGAGAGAGAGTCGGAAGTCCTGGCCCTCATCGTCACCGGCGCCAGCAACCGGGAAATCGCCGACCAGCTCTACATTGCCGAGGGGACGGTCAAGAATCACGTGACCAGCATCTTAAGCAAGCTGGGCGTCCGCGATCGCACTCAGGCGGCGCTAAAAGGGAAAGAACTGGGAATTATCTGGGGAGGAGAAAGGCCGGCTAATTGAGGGAGAAAGAGCCCGGTCCCGACTTGACCTTCTTCTCTTCTCGCAGGAGCGTGCGCAACAGGGGGAGTTCCTTCCGGTACAGGGTGCGCACCGTCTGTAACAGATCGCCGGCCGCTGGCGCGGAGAGCAGGTCTTGCTTCTGCTGGTTCGGTACCTGGAGCACCGTCGCCGCCAGATAGGCCAGCGCCTCCGGATCCTCAGGCAGATCGCTCGTTTCAAACTCCACGTCGCCCGCTTCGCTTAACAGGTGCAAGTACTCTTCGACCCACGGCCGCAGCAGGTGGACCGAGCGCCAGGCGTCCGGCTCCGCAGCGTCCAGCGGATAGGCCTCCACCGTGCCGGTCAGGTACGCTTTATCCTGGTTCAAAGAGACGATGCGAAAACGGTCGCGGCCGACGGCCAGGATGTTCAGACGGTCGTCGGCCAGCGGCTCCACTTGCGCGATCTCCGCCGTGCACCCCACCATGTGCGGTTCTGCCAGCGGCCCCATCGCTTCCACCCCCCGCCGAATGAGAACCACGCCGAAAGGCTCTCTCGTGTCCAGGCACCGGTCGATCATTTCCTTGTACCGCTCCTCGAAGATGTGAAGCGTCAGGGGCATTCCGGGGAAGAGAACCGTGTTCAGCGGAAACAACGGGAGTTCATACATAGTGAATTCATCGTAGGTGATTTTCCCACCGTTGTCCATAGGAGATCCGTTAGTCCACTCGTCCCCCACTGCCCTTCTGCCGTCCTCAAAGAGGTCGCCGTCTTACTCCTCTTCGCCGCCGTCTTTTACGCCATCGCCCTCTGGCAATTCCGCTTCGAGGGATAGGCCGAACGTGACCCCGAATATGACTTTTGACACATTACAGCCGGTTACTGGTGAGTTACACTGATCTATCAGATCCTCAAAAAATGAGAGAACGTTATGCAGTTTGCATCTGGAGGTACGAAAATGACCGAAAAAACGCATAAGAAAGGGAGACAGGCGGCCGGCGGCATTGCCCTGATCATCATCGGCCTCATCGCGTTGGGCGCCCAGTTCATCGACACAGATTGGATCGGGCTCTTGTTCCTTCCCGTCCTTGGCCTGATCTTCCTCGCCTGGGGCGCCGTCACCCGTGAGTCAGGCCTCTTCATTCCTGGCGGGATTCTGTCAGGAATTGGCGTGGGGTCGCTTCTCATCACAGGGCCTTTCCAGAACGCCGGTGGAGAGATGGAAGGCGGCATCTTCATGTTCGCCTTCGCCGCCGGCTGGGTGCTCATTCCCCTGTTGTCCGTCATCTTTACCAACGAGCGTCACTGGTGGGCGCTGATCCCCGCCGCCGTCTTCGCCTTCATCGGCGCCGGCCTCGTCTTCGGCGGTGCGCTCCTCACCTCTCTCGAGCTGATAGGTCGCTTCTGGCCGGTCGTCCTTATCTTCATCGGCGTCTATATTCTCCTTCGCCGGGGCGTCGCGGAGTCGTGATTGCCCGGCTTCTGACAGAGAAAAAGCCCGCCGCCTCTGTCCAGCGGCCGGCGGGCTTCTTCCTTTAGCTTGAGAATTGGCTCGGACTCGACGACATGGCTGGAAGGGGCGGCGCGTCGAAGCGGAGCATGACTTGCTCCAGGCTCGCTTCCGAACCGACGAAGGTCACGTGATCGCCCAACTCCAACTGAGTATAGCCGTGGGAGATGACCGTCACATCCTGGCGGCGGATCGAGAGCACCAGCGTGTCCAGTGGCAGGCGCAGGTCGCGAATGGCCAGGCCGTGTAACGCCGGATTGCGCATTTCGATCTCCACCACGTCCTGTTCGCTCTCCATGCCCAGCAGGAGCGACGTAGCGGCCGGCGAGCGCACGTAATGCTCCAGCAGGTTGATGGTCGCCGTTCCCGGCTCCACCACCAGCACGTCCAGTTCGTGGAACCGTTCCACGTTCGCCCTGTCATTAATTCGGGCCACCACCGTTTCCGTGCCAACGTGCTCGTAAATCATTTCACAAAGTCGATAATTCTCTTCGTCAGAGAGCATGGCCACGATGGCGTCCGCCTGCTGTGCGTCCAGCTGGTGCAACGACGCTAACGTCACGTCGGCCTGCTCAATCCTCACGTCCGTTGCGCCCACGTCCTGGATAAAGCTCGGATCGAGACAGGCGAACTTCACCTGCCAGCCGTGGGCCTGAAGCTGGCGCGCCAGCACCATCGATTGGGCCTCCACCCCGAAAATGATGGCGTCCCGTCGGCCGTCGAACGCTCCCGGGGTGGCTCGCGCATGCGATTCGCCTGCGTGGTTGATCGCCCACTTGTAAAAGGGCGGTCCCCCTATCTGACTGACCACGATGGCCGAAATCATCAACGTGGCGAAAGCCTCTCCCCAGGCCGGAAACTCGACGGCTACCTCCGCCGCCAGGCCGAGCCCCACGCCCGCCTGCGTTACGTATCCCATCCAGCCGAGCCAGTTCTGTTCCATCGGATCCCCGGCCACCGTTCCCCCGACAAACGAGCTGAGGAAGATGGCGCCGACGCGCACGACAAAGAAGGAGAGCGCGATGAGCCACGTATCGGCCAGCACGTTCAGGTCCAGCGTTGCACCGGTGAGGGTGAAGAAGACGATGTAGATCGTCGGGGCAACATCTTCCAGGATCTTTAGAAATTCATCCCGGTAGGCGCTGTAATTCGTGATGAAGAAACTGCCGATCATGGCGATCAGCAGCGGTTCCAAAAAGAGCTCGAACCCCAGCAAATCGTGGCTGTTGTGGCGAATGGACAGCGTGCCGACGAAGACGAGATACCCCAGCAACAAAATGAGGCCGGTCTTCATCGTCTGTTTGATACGGAGGGCAAGAACCCGTCGCAACGCTCTGGCAACGAGATAGCCTAGCACGACCGAGATCAAAAGTTCCAACGACAGGAGCCCAAGGAACCACAGGCTAAAAGAGACGTTGGTCAAAAGGGCGTCGGCCGCTTCGATGGCCACGGCAAAAAGGACGATGACCACGACGTCAGACACCATCGTCACGCCCAGGGTGACCTGCGTCAGCGGCCCCTTGGCGCGCAATTCGTTGACGATGGCGATAGCCGAGGAGGGGGAGCGCGCGACGAAAATGGCGCCCGCCAGCAGCGCAATCGCAACGCGGTTCGCCGTGGACAGGTTCCGCATAAACGGGATGAAATTCGCCAGCGCCAGGACGGCCAGCGCGCCCAAAATGGGGACGATCAGGGCGTTGCCCCCCGTTATCCAGGCAATGCTTTTTAGGCGGGAGCGCAACGTTTTCACGTACAGCTCGCTGCCGGCCGCAAAAGCAATAAAGGCCAGAGAAGCTTCGTTGACGAAGGTCAGTTGGTCGACCGCTTCTTCGGAAATGAAGCCCAGCACGTGCGGGCCAATTAACATCCCCGCGAACAGGAACCCGCTGATTAGCGGGAGGTGGAATCTGGCAAAATAATGGCCAATCTCCCTCGCTGCCAGCGCCGCGACGGCGAAACTGACGATAAAGAGGAGAAGGGGGTGGGCGATTTCAACCATCAGGCCCTTCTTTTAGTCAGGGGACTTTGACGTCGCCCCTGAACTCTCCATCAATACCAGCATAAGCCATTGTACCGTTTTTGGCGAAGAATTTCGGTCAGGATTGATGTTGTTGTTCAGCGACAAGGTCACCCCTAACTGTTCAGCGAAAATGTCACCATAGCTACTTCTGCTGTTGCTGCTGCTGTTTCCGGCGCTGGTAAGCAGCACGGCCTTGTCGGCGCCAGGGATGGTCGGCAGCCGG
>JAWVYQ010000029.1:0-27256 GCA_033722615.1 Promineifilaceae bacterium (SeqCode) | reverse complement strand
ATCAGTTGATCCAGCTTGCGATTAAAGCTTCGTTTATTGCGCGACTCCGCCAGCCCCTCCGACTGCCCGAAGTGGCGCCGCAGCCAGTAGCGGAAGGGGTTTAGCGATTGGCGCAATATTTCGTCCGCCTGGGCCAGGAACACCTGGGTCGCTGTCCCCTGCTGCAGATGGTGAGTCAGGAACTCGTGGGCCAGCCGGCTCTTCCCCGCGCCCGGATCACCCCAGATGACAAACATGCCGGGCGATCGGCCCTCATAAATCGGGGCAACGAACCTTGTCAGGCGGGCCAGTTCCGCTTCCCGGCCGACCAGGCGACCATCGAAAAATGCGTCGGCGACGTCCGTCCGCTCGAATAGGACGTACACCTTCTGCGGTTCGGCGAAACCCTTGAACTGTTTCTCCCCTTCAAATTCCACCTCAAAATGCCGGCCGGCCCGGTTGGCGACCTGTTCGTCGATCCAGATTTCACCGCGAGGGGCGCCGGTCATGAAGCGGGCGGCCAGATTCACCCCCTTACCGTAGCAGGTATATTCCCCGCGCAGAGAAGAGCCGATGGTGCCGGCGTGGGCGACCTGGTACGTGATCCCGCCGTTAATCGGAATGGCCGTCTGGATTTGCAGGTCGAGGATGAAGTGGAGGGCCCGTTGGACGTCGTTTTCATGGGCCACCGGCGCGCCCCAGAAAAGGAGCAATTTGGCGCCTTTGTCGCCATAATCCAACTGTTTCAGCAGGCCGCCATACCGTTCCTGCAGCTTGAAGACCGTCCGCATAAAAATATCGAGTTGGGCCTCGGTGCGGACGGTGGGCAGGCTGATAAACACATTGACCACCTGCCGGAACTCGCCGGTCCGGCCGGCGCGCACCACGGCCTGCGGCACAAATGGGAGCAGCCGTTCGGCCTTCATTTCCGGGCGGCGGTCCGGCTCTGGCGCGGGCAGGGGAGCAGCGACGGCCGTCAACCGGTAATGGCCGTCCACAGCCTCGGCCGTGACGACCGTGCGCACGGCTTCAAAGGCCACGGCGTCGAGGACGACGTCTCCCGGTGCGGCCGCGCCTTCTGCTGCGGCACAGCCGTCGATGGCCGTGCCCTGGAAGTAGTAAGTGGCTCGTTGCCCGTCTTCTGCGGCGACGATGCCCCAGATGACGTCGCCGCCGGCAACGCCAACCTTCGCCGACACGGCAAAATTGCCGTAGGCCGTCTCCTGCTCCGGCCGGGCCTGCATCTCTCGCTGGATGGCGACGGCAGCCGCCAGCGCCCGAAAGACGGGCGACGCATTGGCGCCATCGGCGTGAGGAAAGACGGCCGTGAAGGCGTCGCCGGCAAAGCCTGTGACGAATCCCCGCTGGCCGTAAACGGCGTCGATCAGCGGCTCGAAGATGCTCCCCATCACACCGGCCAGCACTTCAGCCCCGTGCTGACCGCGCGCCATCAGCTGGTCGGTGAGAGCGCTGAAGCCACTGACGTCGACAAAGACGGCGGCGGCCGCGAAACGGCCGCTGCTCTCCTTTCTTGCGTGGCGGTCTATGATGAAATGAGGGACCAGATTGTTCATTCGCTAAATCCGTGAACCTCCCGGGGGGCTTGGCGAGCTGTTTCCAGAGGGCGAGAGACGTCGCGCGGCCTCCCGGAGATTTGTCCAAAATTATAGGTCATTGTCTGGCAGGAGAATGGATGAAGTACTGGCGCAATCGTGACAGGAAGATTGTATCACGCTTCTCACGGTCAGGCACCGGTATCATTGAGAAATAAACGGGGTAAATGAGGAGACCGATAAATCTTGGGGTCGACTGGCCTGTGAGCTATAATGACGGCAACTTCCCAGCAACACCCGATGACGCCAATTAATTGAAATAAGCGACGATGGCACGTCCGGCCCGGGAATCAGGGCACAGGAGCGCAAATATGTCCGCCACGAAACCCCGTGTGAGGCACATCTATCTCAATCATCACTTAGACAGCACCCGTTGGCAGGCCTACACACCACGCGACGACGACATCATCATTGCCCCTTACATGAAGTCCGGCACGACCTGGATGCAGACAATCGTCTCCCACTTGATTTTCCAGGATTTACAGCTTCGTTCGCTCATGGAGGTTTCACCCTGGGTTGATACGCGCCTGTGGCCTATCACGAAGATGGAGCTGGCAAAGGTGTTAAACGCAATTGAGCACAGGCGATTCCTTAAGTCACACCTTCCCCTGGATGGATTGCCCTTCTATCCCACGGTGAAGTACATAGTGGTTGGGCGTGATGCACGCGACGTCTTCCTGTCGCTGTGGAACCATTACCGTAACTACACGCCCGAGTTTTACGAACGGGCAAATCAGCCCCTGGGCGAAGATGAACAACCGTTGCCCCGCTGTCCGCAGGATGTTCGCCAGTTCTGGCGGAAGTGGATGACCCGGGGCTGGTTCGAGTGGGAGAGCCAGGGATATCCGTTCTGGTCGCTTCTGCACCATACTCAGACGTGGTGGGATTTCCGTGACCTGCCCAACATCCTCTTCGTCCACTACAATGACCTGCTGCAGGATCTCAAGGGTGAGATCCGGCGTGTGGCCCGTTTCCTGGAAATCGACGTGAGCGAAGGGCTCCTGTCGGACATTGCCGAGGCTGTCAGCTTCGGCCGCATGAAACGGCAAGCAGACCAGCTCGTGCCGGATCACGAAGTGACCTTCAAAAGTGGTGCGCAAGTCTTCGTTAATAAAGGCACGAGTGGGCGCTGGCGGTCTGTGCTAAATGAAGAAGATCTCGAACTCTACGAAGCGGTCGTTGCCCGCGAACTATCGCCTGCCTGTGCCCGGTGGCTAGAGCACGGCCGCCGCCAGCGCCGCGCCCCAACGTAACGCATATGACACGGTTCTACTGAGACGAAAGCAAATTGCTTAACATCGAGGAGTAGGCATCCTCAGATGCCGCTCCGGTCGCATCGCGAACACCCGCTTCTTCTTTAGAAAGTTATGCTCGCCTCAGTAAACTTTAGATGTGATGAGCCACAGATTGTAACGAGGAGGTACTTGTGTCACGGTACGGACAGTCCGTTCGGGAAGGTAGCTCACAGATCAGGAGCCTCGACCTCGGCAACTTTCAGGTGACAAACATCACCTTTCCCGCCTCCTTGACGCTTCCTTCCCATTACCATCGGCGCGCCTGCTTCGCCGTCGTTCTCGAGGGTTCCGTCGAAAAGGTCTTTGCTCGCGCCAGCCACACCACCGTTGCCGGCAGCGTGGTGACGATGCCGCCTGAGGAGCGGCACACCGACCACTTTGAAGCGGCCGGCGCTAACATGCTCGTCGTCGAACCCTTAGACGGAGACCGTGTCGAGAGATTGCTCCGACCATGTGCCGGCGTCTTCAACGGCGTCAATCATTATCGCGGCAGCGGCATGATGGGGATGGCCTGGCGCATCTATCACGAATTGAACGATCCTGACGCTCTCTCCCCTCTCGCCGTCAGCGGGCTGGTGCTGGAGATGCTGGCCCGGGCCGCCCGCGGTCAGAGGGAGCGCTCGGCAGAGAGCCGGCCGCCGGCGTGGCTCGGCCAGGCCAGAGAGTACCTGCACGCCAACTTCAACGGCTCATTCCTGATAGCAGACGTCGCCGAAGCTGTCGGCGTCCACCCGGTCCATCTGGCGCGCACCTTTCGCCAGCATTATGGCGTCTCTCCCAGCACCTACCTGCGGCGTCTGCGGCTGGACTGGGTGGCGGCCCGCCTCGTGCGGTCGGACGAACAGCTTTCCCTGCTGGCCAGGCGCGCGGGCTTCGCCGATCAGAGTCACCTCACCCGCCTCTTCAAGCGACAGACGGGCCTGACCCCGGGCCAATACCGCGACGTCGTCCGGTCTCGTTAAGAGCGCGCCTTCGCCGCTCCCGTTCCCCAAACGGAAAGCCGCCTCTCGACGGATGGAGAGGCGGCTTTTCGGCGTCTTCTGGTTGAAAACGGCCGGCGTGTGTCAGGAGCGTTTGGGCTACTACGCCTGCCTTAGCCTTCGTCGCGGACCTGGACGTCTCCACCCTCTATCTCAAAGATAAAGCGCGGCGCCGGCCCTTCACAATATTCGATCGTCTCTGCCAGCGAGCCAAAACCGAGGAACGTTGTGCGGTCCGGTGACGCATTGGCGCCCTGGCCGTTGTCCTCTACCTGCCACCAGGAATACAGCCCTTCCAAAGGCGGCACGCTCGTCGAATCGACTGTCGCCCCGATCCAGGCCCGGTTGCCCTCTGCCTTAAAGCAGATGATGGTGCCGTGGAAAAAGTCATCTTCTCCCTGTACGACCAACTGATATTCATATTGGCCGCTGACCCGGCCGTCGGCGTGGCGCAAGGCGTTGTACGAAAGGGTCCGCATGACGGCATCTCCCTCCAGGCTGGGATCAAAGACCGAGAGAGGGACCGTCATATGGGTGCTGCCGGTGACCGATTCGACGATGCCCGTTCCGGCCGCTTCGGTCGGTAGCGTGCCCAGGACGAAGGCGAACGCTGCCAGCAGGCAACTGACAAAGACCAGGATGGCTACTCGCTTTTTCAACATTCTCATCTCTCCTTTTCCTCTCATACTTGCAGATGAAAATCGTTCGTCGCCGGCCAGCTGCACGTGTGCGGGCCGGCTGCCTCGGGCATTGACGCAGAACCTGCCGTCAATATCCGTGCTGGCACATATTTTAACGGCGCGTATAGTCACTGCCTTGAATCGTTGCAACACGCCTTTGAACAGATGCAACATATGAGGTAAAGGCGACCTTAGCGACCCCTCTTAGCAGGCCCCGGCCTGCCCTTTGCCGTAAGCCTCCCCTGCAGCTGCACCAACAACGCCCCGACCGCCGCCAGCGCCAACCCCGCCATCTCCCGGCCGCCCGGCCGCTCCCCCAGGAAGACCCACGCCAGCACCGCAATCTGAATCAACATCGTGTTGTTGATGATGCTCGACTCCACGGCCGGCAGCTCGCGCAGCGTCCTGTTCCACAGCGTGAAGGCGAACGCCGTATTCACGGCCGCCAGCCAGCCGATGATCAGCCACCCCTTCAGCGACACCGCCGGCAGTCCCTGCGTCGCCACCCCCGTCCCCAACAGCGCCGCGCTGCCCACGCCCATGCTCACCAGCGTCACCGTCAGCGGCTCCAGGCGGCGGGTGGCGTTGACGGCGCGGCCGAGCACGGCCGAGACCGCGTTGGTCAGCAGCCCCACGACGCCGATGGCCAACCCCAGCGCCTGCCCCGCTGGCAGCGCCTCGCCCCCAAAGTAGAGGAGGGCGCCCAGCAGAAAAAGGCCGATGCCCGCCCACTGGCGGCCGATGAGCCGTTCGCCCAGCGTCAGGATGCCCAGCACGGCGACGGCCGCCGGCGCGAAGCTCAGTATCAGGGAAAGCGTGATGGCCGGCAGGTAGTGCAGGCCCATAAATTGCGCGCCCTGGGTGACGGCGTAGAGAAGGAGGCCGAGGAGGATGAGCTGGCCCCACGCCCGCCCCTCCACCTTGCGCAGCGCCGCCAGCCGGCCGCTGGCCCGCGCCCACGCCAGCAAGATAAGGAACGCCAGCGCATAGCGCAGGCCGGCGAAGGTCAGCGGCGGGATCTCCTCCAGGCCGATCTTGATCAGCACCCAGGAGGTGGACCACAGGAAGGTGACCAGCAGCGCCTGGAGCACGGCTTTCAGGTGGGCGCTTGGTCGGCTCCCCGACCGTTCCGTTACCGTTCGTTCTTCGAGACTCATCGTTCGACCCCTCAAGGATTTTGGCAGGCCTCGTCAGGCCAACCTCACTCCTCCAGCCTTTTACTCCTTGAGATGTCGGCCGCATATGGCGGCGTTCGTAGCGCTCGGTCCAGACCCGGCCGCCGGCCGGCGGAACCCTAGCTACTCTTCGGTTGGCGCCCCCATTATACCCGCCGAGGCCATCGTGTGTAGGTGACCGGCACTTTCGAAAGTGCCGGTCACCTTTTGCGTCCTACTCGTTCTCGTCCAGATCGATCACGGCCTTCAGCAGATCATCCTCCCGGCTAAACGAAAAGCCTAGATTCTCCGCGATGCGGCGCATGCCCCGGTTCTCCGGCAACATGTAGGCCATCACCACGTTGATCCCCTCCTGGCGCGCGATCTCCAGCAGGCGGCGCAGCAGCTCCGTGCCCAGCCCCTGCCCCTGGAACCGGTCGCTGACCAGCAGGGCAAACTCCGCCTCCTCCGGGTTGTTCAGGCGACTCAGCCGGCCGACGCCCATAATCTCCCGCTCGCCCGTATCCGGATTCGTCCGCGTCACCACCAGCGCCATCTCCCGGTCATAGTCGATGAAGCAAATGCGCGTCAGCCGCTCGTGCGCCGTCCGCTGGTCCAGGTTCAGCGCTCGAAAGTAGCGCATGTACACGCTCTGCTCCGACAGCGACTCGTGGAACTTAACCATCATCGGCTCGTCTTCCGGCCGGATCGGCCGGATGCGCACGTCGGTGCCCTTTTCCGTCGTCCATTCGGTCACGTATTGTTGAGGATAGGGGCGTATGGCCATCGTCGGCCGGTCCTCCGCTTCTACGTCGCTGTCGTAAATCACCACCCTGGCGTCCAGAGCCACCAGTTGCTCCGAGGAAGCCAACAGCGGGTTGATGTCGATCTCCTTAATCCACGACTGGTCCGCCACCAGCCAGCTAAAGCGCACCATTAACTTCTCCAGCGCGTCTAGGTCCACCGGCTCCCGGCCGCGGATGCCGTGTAGCGCCTCGTAGATCTTTGTGCGATTCATCATACGCCGCGCCAGCGTCGTGTTCAGCGGCGGCAGACCCAGCGCCCGGTCCTTAAACACCTCCACCAGCGTCCCCCCCGTGCCGAAGAGGAGGACGGGGCCGAATTGCGGGTCCGGGCTGCTGCCGATAATCAGCTCGTAAGCGTCGCTCAGGTCCAGCATCGGCTGCACCGTGACCCCCTCGAAACCCTCAGCACTCTCCTTCTCGGTCACCGCCTCGCGGATGTCCTCAAACGCCTGGCGCACGGCCATCTCATTTTCCAGGTCCAGGCGCACGCCGCCCACGTCCGTCTTATGCGTGATCGTCTTCGAGTTCAGCTTCACCACCACCGGGTAGCCGGTTTCGTTGGCGATCTCTGCCGCCTCATCGGCCGACTCCGCCAGCCGCGTTTCCACCGTGGGAATGTCATACGCTTCCAGGATCTGCTTCGACTCATATTCCGTGAGAATCGTTCGCCCGGCCGCCCGCGCCTCGTCGATCATTTCCGACACCCCTTCATGCGCGTGCAGCACCTCGGCCGACTCCATCGGCAATTGCGGCGTCTCGTATAGGCTGCGCAAATTGCGGTCGTAGCGCCACATGTAATTAAACATGCGCGTCGCCGTGTCCGGGTAGGGGAAGGTGGGGATGTTCGTCTGGTTGAGAATTGACTCCCCGGCCGCCACGTCCGCCCCGCCCATCCAGCTTGCCAGGATCGGCTTGCCGCGCACGTTGGCAAAACGGCGCATCTCCTGGGCCGTCTGCGTCGGGTCCGTCATCGCCTGCGGCGTCAAGATCACCAGCAGGCCGTCGTTGCTGTCGTCGTTGGCCAGCAATTCCACCGATTGCACGTAGCGCGCCGGGTCGGCGTCCCCCAGAATGTCCACCGGGTTATTGTGGCTCCAGTGGGGGGGCAGCATCTCGTTCAGCCCCTCCATCAACCGCGGCGGCAGGTTGGCCAGCTCGCCGCCGCCCTGGATCAGGGCGTCCGTCGCCAGCACCCCCGGCCCGCCCGCGTTGGTGACGATCATCAGACGGCGGCCCTGGGGCCGCGGCTGCTTCGACAGCACTTCCGCCATGTTAAACAGGTCGTCGATACGGTTCACCCGCAGCACGCCGCTGCGGCGGAAGGCGGCTTCCAGCACGTCGTCACTCCCCGTCAGGCTGCCCGTGTGCGACGCGGCCGCCTTCGCTGCGGCCTCCGTGCGCCCCGGTTTGATGACGATAATCGGCTTCGTCAGCGCCACCTCGCGCGCGGCCGACATGAAGGAACGAGCATCGCCGATCGTCTCCATGTATATGACGATGCTCTGCGTGCGCGTGTCGTTGCCCAGGTAATGGATCAAGTCTCCCCAATCCACGTCCAGCATCGAGCCGATCGAGACGAAGGCGCTGAAGCCTACGTTCTCGTGGAAGCTCCAATCGAGTACGGCCGTACACAGGGCGCCGCTCTGGCTGATGAAGCCCACGCTGCCCGGCCGGGCCATGGCGTTGGCAAAGGTCGCGTTGAGGCCCGTGATTGGGCTCATCACGCCCAGGCAGTTAGGGCCGACGATGCGCATCCGGCCCTCGCGCGCCAGCGCCAGGATCTCCTCTTCCAGCGCCGCGCCTTCGGGACCGCGCTCCTTGAAGCCGGCCGAAATGATAATCGCCCCCTGCACGCCGTTATGTACGCACTCACGCACGATGCCCGGCACCGTCTGAGCCGGCGTCGCAATGACGGCCAGGTCCACCTGCTCCGGCACGTCAGAGATGGACGGGTACGCCTTAATCCCCAGCACGCTGGAGCGTTTAATATTCACGGGGTAGACTGTGCCGCCGAACGTGTTGCTGATCAGATTCCACATCAGCGTGCGGCCTACGCTCCCCTCTTCCTCAGAAGCGCCGATAACGGCCACGCTGCCCGGCCGGAAAATAGCGTCCAGCGGCTCGTGCTCGTAGCGCAAGAAATCGTGCGCCGATTCCGTGCTCAGCTTCCGTTGTACCTTTTGCGATCCTATCACGGTTAACGTTCTCCTTTATGCCGGACAAATTGCCAAGTTGCCCGACTGGTGTCCCTCTTGAGGTGCTTCCCAATCAATCGTATGCTTTTGGAAACACGGCCGGTCTGGGCGGTGCGCCAGATTGACCTGACCGGTTCGTTTGTTGAGGTTGTCCCCCACCCATTAGTATACCATGCCCCCGTTGCCGTGCATGGCGTTGTCCAGAAACCGGGTTTTTCTCGCAGCCCCTTCGCCCAAAAGGCGCGTGCTCTTCCGAAGCGACCCACAGCGCGCAATACCCCGCACCAAAAACCCGGTTTCTCACTAATAAGATGCTTGCATCACACATTGTCAGGCCGGCATGACTGGAGTATAGTGAGGGCGCGAGCAACGCCAACCGTTTCCCGGAAACTCGCACAGCCGAATCGCTCCCGTACCGAAGGGCGCTGCTTCGACCAACACCGTTTCCGGGAAACTGGTGAATGCGAAAGTAAACAAACTGCGAGGCACCCGTGGAGAAAAACCGACCGGCCGGCATCACGGCCGACCGCAACGCAAAAACCCTGACTATCAAGTGGAAAGACGGCCACGAGAGCACCTACTCCTTCGCCGGCCTCCGCGCCGTCTGCCCCTGCGTCGAGTGCAAAGGCGGCCACGAAAATACGGGCGGCCCGCCCGATCCCCACCTCGTGCGCGACGCCCCCGAAACCGACCTCAACCTGGAAAACGTCGCCCAGGTCGGGGGCTACGCCCTCCAATTCTTCTGGAGCGACGGCCACAGCACCGGCATCTACACGTGGCAGATGCTCCGCCAGGCCTGCCCCTGCGACGAGTGCCTGCCGGAATAACTCAGCATATCCCGTTGAGCATAACAAAGATAAACGTCACAATCCTCATAACGCCCTGGCTCGCGACACCACCCTCGAACCCGTCATACTGAGAGTCGCCACGCTTCGAGACAGCACTCCATGAGAAGAGAAACTGGTAACTTAAGATCGTCTAGGCAGATTGCTATGGAGGTGATTCATGCGTAGAGCATCTAGCGTTAACGCCATTCTCGCCCTCTTGTTCGTGACCCTTGTCGTAGCCTGCTCGGGAGAGTTCGAGGAAGAAGAGGTGCCCGTAGAGGAGGCCGAACTCGAGCCCGTCGACGAAGGCCGGCCGGTCACCGATCCCGCCGCCCTCGACAACACTGAATGGTGGCTCGTCGAAGTCGAAGGGGAAAATGTCGCCGGCGAAGATTTAGAGCCCCCCGTCTATTTACGCTTCTTCGCCGCCGGTCCGGAGCGCCAGGAAAACGAATTTAGCGCCTTTGCCGGCTGCAACTATTTGGGCGGCCTCTTCGCCCTGGAAGAAGAATCCCCCCTCTTTCCTCGGCTCGACCGCACCGACTTTCCGTGCGAAGAGGTCCCACCGGCCGTCATCGAGCAGGAAGAAGCCGTCCTGGCAGCGCTGGAAGAGGCGGCCGGCCTGCGCTTGACGGCCGACGACCGCCTCTACGTCGTCGACGGCGAAGGAGACGCGCGCCTGGCCTACACCGCCAAACCCCCGGCCGAGGTCGACGCTGGCCTCACCGGCGGCGAGTGGGTGCTCGTTTCCCTCAACGGCGAAGTCCCCCTCGCCGGCGTGCGCACAACCCTGCACTTCGAGGCCGAGCAAGAGGCTGAACCGGGAACGATCATAGACGCCTGGATCGACGGTAACACCGGCTGCAACGACTATAGCGGCGAGATCCGCGAGGCCGCCGCCGGCGTCTTCGACGTGCCCGAGATAGTCAGCAACGAAGAGGGCTGCAACGAACCGGCCGGCGTCATGGACCAGGAACTGGCCTTTCTGGAGGCCCTGCGCAAAGCGGCCGGCTACCGTCTCGAGGGCGACCAGCTCGAATTGCTCAACGACGCCGGCGAGACGACGCTGACCTTCGAGCGCGCCCCTTAACGATACTTCACCAACCTCCGGAAGGCTCCGCGTCCGGTTTCCGCATGCGCGAGATGACGCGCAAGCCTCCCGGAGGTTTCTATCGCAGTGGAGGATGAATTGCTAAACATGGAGGAGCCGGCATCCTCAGATGCCGCTCCGGCCGCATTTGAGAATGCTCCCTTCACCTCAGGGGGAGGGCCGGGGAGGGGGGGTGCCTCGTCCCGTTACGCCTCGTGCTCCGGCTCCCCGATGACAGCCTCGTCACCTTCCCCGTCCTCAGCCGCCCCCTCGCCCGCGTTATCACCTTCTTCCTCAGACAATATCTGACTCACCGCCGGCCGCTGGGCCATCACTGCCTGCCGCTCCATATTCTGAATCGCGCTGGCCACGTTCTCAATCGCCACCCGCTGCTTGCGGTAAAGGTCCGATTCGCTCATCGCCAGGCGGCGGGCCACGTCCCGCACCTTCTGCCCCTGGATAAACTTTAGCTCCAGGATGTTGTACAAAATCCACTCGGCCGTTGTCATACTCCGCCGCCCCTCCGGCTTCTGCTGCTCGATGGCCCGCTCCAGAATCGAGCGCATCGCCTTCGTTGCGTTCCCCTTATTCTCCGCCAGCGCGTCCTGCACCACGTGCAGGCGCATCAGCGGGCTCTCCGTCAGCTTGGGGCCGCCCCAGTAATGGCTGAGGGCGTCTTTGACCAGCGTCGAGAAATCGGGGTCGTTGATCAGCACCTCGTCCTCGTCCACCGGCGCCGTCAGCAGTGTCGTGGCGTCGTACTTCGCCGCGCTGCGCTGTCGCTGTAGCGCCGTAATCTGCGGCAGCAACCCTTCCACAGCCGCAAACACCTCTTGCTGTAAAATCCGGTCCTCCAGCGCGCGCGCGGCCTGCAGCGCCAGCCGGTCGAACGCCGCCTGCTCCGCCTCGGAGAGGTTCGGTTTCTCCGCCCGCGCCTGGATGCCCAGAATGCCCACCAGCGCGTCCCCCTGCCGGTTGTGCAGCGTGCGGATCCAGTAATTGCGCCAGAGAACGAACTCCCCCGACGTCTCCAGATGCTCGTTATCGCCGTTGCCTCCGGCCGGCTGCGTCAGCTCTCGCCAGCTCTCCCCCTGAATATCCTTCAACTCATCCTGGGGATCGACCACCACTTCGAGCTTCGGCCCCTCCGGCGTAAACGCGGCGACAAACGCCGTTGGGATGCGCAACGTCTCGCACAGGGTGATCAGCACGCTCTCCAAGAACTGGTGCAGGTCGCGCGTCGTCAGCAGGCGGTCGCTGAGCCGCTGGATGCGGCGCACGTCCGGCTCGTTGTTCAGGTGGAACAGGCGCTCCAACGGCCGCTTGAAGGCGTGAATGGCCCACTCCACGATCATCACTGTGGCCACCACGGCGATGGCCTGCGCCGTCTCCGGGGGCAGACCGAGCAGCGAGCTGGTGCGGCCCACCAGGACGTACGCCAGCAGCACAAACGTCGCCGTCATCGGCACGCGCGCCATAAATTTGAAGAGGCGCACGCGCACGACGCGGTCCGGCGAGCCCGCCCCGAAATACGCCAGGTAATAGGTGAGGAAGGCGAACATCAGGCCCACGGTGATATTGCCCACGATGAGCACCAACCAGAAGGCGGCCGTCAACTGGATGTTCGGGTTGCTGCTGATGAGCAGGTAGGGGAAAACGCCCACCGGTGCGGCGACCACAGCCGCCAGAATCATCAACATCCGCTGGCGCGTGCTCGACGTGACCGACAGCTGGTGCGCGCGCCACACGTTGTAAATGCTGGCCACCGTCACCGCCCAGAAATAGAGCGCGAAGACGGGGAAGAGGGGGCCGGGCATCAGGTGGGCGGCGGCCGGCAGGTCGATGAGGCCGCCCACGATCAGGTTGCTCAGGGCCACCAGGCCGATGAAGGCCACGCCGGTCAGGTAAAAGACGCGGACCATCAGCCGCCGCCGTCGCGAACTGTGCCCCGTCACTGCCAGCAGAGCGTCGGAAAGGTGATACTGGGCCGCGGGCACCATGGCGATGCCCACCCATTCCAGGCGCAGCCACGGCTCGGGCGAGGCCGTGATGTTCGTGCGGCTGGCCATCAACTCCGTCAGGTAGACGATGACCACGTAGAGGACGAGGTTGGAAAAGGCGCGGGTGACGCGATCGCGCAGAAAGTGGCGCAGGTTATAGAGGACGACGGCCGAGCCAAAGATGACGATGGCCGCCTGTAAGACGTCGTTGGTGAGAGCCAGAATTGGATGACTTGGTTGCATGAAACGGTTAACGGTGTTTTCGCAAAATTCGTGAACCTCCGAAAGGCTTGCCAATCACCTCTCGCCTCCCGGAAACCTCCCGGAGGTCGGTTCATTAACTTACGAAAAGAATCAGTTTAGACTGTGTCCGCGCGTTGGTCAGGCCGGTGAAGGCGCCGGAGGTAGATCCAGATTCGGCCGTTGCCAGTCGGGCTGGTCGCTCTCTTTCTCTTTGGGGCTCGGCTCAGGGGAGCGGGGCGGCGAACTGTCCGGCGCGGCCGCTTCGGGTTCTTCACCCTCCATCAGGGCCACGAACTCGTCCGCTTCCAGCGTTTCCACGTCGAGCAGCTGCTGGGCGACCAGCTCCAGCTTCTCGCGTTGCGTCTCCAGAATCTGGTGCGCCTTCTGGTACTGCTGATCGATGATTTGTCGCACCTCATTGTCGATCTGCTCGGCAATGGCGTCAGAATAATCCCGCTGCTCGCTGATCTCCCGGCCAAGAAAGACCATCTCCTGCCGCTCGCCGTAGACGCGGGCGCCGAGAACGTCGCTCATGCCGTATTCCGTGACCATCGAGCGCGCCATCTTTGTCACCTGGCGCAGGTCATTGCTGGCCCCGGTCGTAATCTCGCCGAAGACGATCTCCTCTGCCACGCGGCCGCCGAGGGCGGTAGCGATCAGGTCCAGAAATTGCGCCTCGCTGTAAAAATATTGGTCCTCTTCCAGATACCACGTCACGCCGCCGGCCATCCCCCGCGGGATAATCGTCACCTTGCGCACGGCGCGAGCACGCGGCAGCATGTGGCTGACGACGGCGTGGCCCGCCTCATGGTATGCCGTGATCTCTCGCTCTTCCTGGGACATGATGCGGCTGCGCCGCTCCGGCCCGAGTTGGACTCGCTCAATCGCTTCCTGGAGTTCGTCCATGCCGATCGCCTGCTTGTCGCGGCGGGCGGCGAGCAGAGCGGCCTCGTTGACCGTGTTCTCGATGTCGGCCCCCACGAAGCCCGGCGTCGCCTTGGCCAGCACCTCGACCTTCACGTCTTTGGCGATCGGCTTGCCGCGCATGTGGACTTTGAAAATCGCCTTGCGCCCGCGGACGTCCGGCCGGTCGATGACGACGCGCCGGTCAAAGCGGCCGGGACGCATCAGGGCCGGGTCGAGAATGTCCGGCCGGTTCGTCGCCGCCAGGATGATGACGTGGGTGTCCGTGTCGAAGCCGTCCATCTCCACCAGGATCTGGTTTAGCGTCTGCTCCCGCTCGTCGTGCGAGCCGCCCAGGCCGGCCCCGCGCTGGCGGCCGACCGCGTCGATCTCGTCGATGAAAATGATGCACGGGCTGTGCCGCTTCGCCTGCTCGAAGAGGTCGCGCACCCGGCTGGCGCCCACGCCGACAAACATCTCCACGAACTCCGAGCCGGCGATGGAGAAAAAGGGAACGCCGGCCTCTCCTGAGACCGCTTTCGCCAGTAACGTCTTGCCCGTGCCGGGATGGCCCACCAGGAGCACGCCCTTGGGGATGCGCGCGCCGAAGCTGACGAACTTTTCCGGCTCCTTGAGGAAAGCGACGATCTCGCGCAGCTCTTCCTTCGCCTCATTCGCCCCGGCCACGTCCTCAAAGGTGACGGTGGGGTGGTCGCCGGTAAACATGCGCGCCTTGCTCTTGCCGAAGGAGAGGGCCTGGTTGTTGCTGCCCTGCGCCTGGCGGAAGATGAAATAGATAAAGGCAATGATGATGACGGCGGGCAGGAAGATGCTCAGGAGGCTGAGCCAGTTGCCCAGCTCGCTCGGCTTCTCGTTGACGACGTTCACGCCTCCTTCGGCGTAATCGGCCGTGGAGACGCCCAGAAAGCTCAGCTCCTCCATGAGCGAGGCGTTGCCGCTCAGTTGTACGTTGCTCGGGGACTGCTCAGGATCACGGTAAAAGACGGTCACTTCGCGGCCGTCTCCCGCCACCTGCAGCCGGTCGACCTCGCCGCCTTTAATCTGGGCGGCAAGCTCGGTCAGGGAGAGGGTGGTTTCGGTGGGCGACGACGAATTATAGCTCCAGAGGATGGCGATGATGGCGATGAAAATAAGAAAGTAAACGAACCCGCGAGTGACTCTTGTCGAATTCACAATACAACCTCCGTCCATAGCGGAAGACGCGCGGAATGCACATCCACGCTTTGCAGAGAGTATAACAAAAAGCAGGGGTCGAGGCGAATAGGCAACAACTCACATCGCACTGTTAGGCTGCCTGGTGCGCTCCTACCAGACGCCCCAGGCGCGGGCGACGAGGTACCAGAGGGGGATCAGGCCGAGCATGGCTACGAGGGCGATGAGGCTCAGCGCCACGGCCGTCCAGTCGGTGGTGGTTGCTTCCGGGGCGGGGGCCGGCACGTGCACGGCTTCGGCCGCTACTTCGGGCCGCTGCCGTCGTCGTCGGGGGCCACGCCGGCGGCGCGCGTCGCCTTTGGGTCGCGGAGCGCGCCCTCGTCGCCGGAACACCTCCGTCTTTTGCTCCCCCGTGGGCGCCGTACGGCCGGCGCGCGTTGCCTCGCCGTCCGCGCTCTCCGGCCGCGAGTGGACGGGAAAGACGGGGCCGGTGTCTTCCTGGCTGCTGTTACGGTAACTGCGCAGGATGCGCTCCAGTTGTCCGGCCGTGCGGTAGCGGCCGGCCGGCTCCTTACTCAGCACCTTCTTGATAATCTGCTCCAGCTGCACCGGCACGGCCGGGTTGAACTCGGTGACCAGCGGGGCCTCTTCGTGCATGTGCTTCAGGGCCAGCGCCGGCGTCGTCTCCGCCTCGAAGGGCAGCCGGCCGGTCACCATCTCGAAGAGGATGATGCCGATGGCATAGACGTCCGAGGCCGGCGTGGCCGGTTCGCCGGCCGCCTGCTCCGGGGAGAAGTAGTGGGGCGTGCCCCACATCTGCTCGCCCGACATCCCGTCGGCTATTTCCCGGCTGGCCTGGCTCATGGCCCGGGCGATGCCGAAGTCGGCCACTTTCACCCGGCCGTCCGGCGTCACCAGCACGTTCTGCGGCTTCACGTCGCAGTGGACGAGGCCGGCGCGGTGGGCGTAGCCGATGCCCGCACAGATCTGGATGCCCAGTTCCAGCGCGTGCTCCACAGAGAGGGGGCGGCCGCGCTGCTCCATGTGCTGGCGGATGAGGGATTTGAGCGTGCGCCCGGTGACGTACTCCAGGACGATGAAGTGGCGGTAGCCGGCCGCCGTCTCTTCCTGGCCGATGTCGTGGACGGTGACGATGTTCGGGTGGGACAGGTTGGCGGCCGCGTGCGCTTCCTGCTGGAAGCGGCGAAGAAAGGTGTCGTCCCCGGTCAGACGCTGGTGCAGGACTTTGACCGCCACGAGGCGTCGCAGCGTCAGGTCGTGGGCCTTGTAAACGGTGGCCATCCCGCCGCTGCCCGCCTGTTCAAGCAGCCGGTAGCGGTCGTTGAGAATCGTCTCCTGGGCTTGCATAAACACATTGTAACAGGGAGAGGGCCTCGAGGCGAGGACACGCTTCCCGGAAACTGAGAAGGCCAAACCCTCCGCGTCCTGGGCCAGTTGACCCCATCCTCAAAACCGTTTTCGGGAAACTCCGAGAGGACCAAATGCGAGCCCCAAGAGAGGGATGAGCTACACGGCAAACAACCTGGGTCTTACAAGATCGACGACCGGTTGGGCGCGGGCGGCATGTCGGCCGTCTACACAGCTTACCAATGCGGCGTTACGTCCTCTACGAAATGGTCACCGGCTGCGTCTACAACTGGTGCGTTTCCTGGAGCCGGTAACGGGATTCTTATTTGCCCGGCCGTCCGTTTTGTGTTAGCATGGCCTTGCCTTAATCGGCCCTTATGGCGGGTATGGTGTAGAGGTTAACACGTCTGGTTGTGGCCCAGAAGATCGTGGGTTCGAATCCCACTACTCGCCCCTAAGCTGATGTTGAAGCTGCTGCTAAAGCGACTTCTCCGCATCAGCTTTTTTGTCTGCATTTTGTCGACGGTCGACGAAATGCACCGTGCGCCCGTAGCTCAACGGATAGAGCATCTGACTTCGGATCAGAGGGTTGTGGGTTCGACTCCTACCGGGCGTGCTTATAGAGACGTCACTCAAAGAATTTGAGTGAGGAAACCCCTTCGTGTCTCCAGAGATGCGAAGGGGTTCTTGCTTTTCCTCCACTGATCCCATCCGGCCGTGCGCCCGCCGCCTGACCGGATATAATCCACTCGGTTCGTCGTCATGCCAGACAGTTAGGACAGCCGATCGAGGGTATTCGCGTGAAAAGTTCCATTGTGGCGGGTTGGGTGGAAGCTACACTATCCAGGGTCGCGGAGGCCCTGGGCTGCGAACCGGCCGCTCCGGCCGCACCGCCCGATTCCCAGCAACTCCTGGGCAGCCATCTCCGCAAGTTATTCTCAATCCTGCAAATCAACTGCGTTCTCGACGTCGGCGCCAACCAGGGCCAGTACGGCCTTTTCTTGCGGCGGGCCGGGTACAACGGCCGCATCGTCTCCTTCGAGCCCGTCCCCGACGACTTCGAAGTGCTGGCGCAGCAGGCGGCGGCCGATCCCGATTGGGAAGCCTATTGCCTGGCCCTGGGCGACGAAGATTGTGCCCGCGAGATGCACGTCGTCGGCGCCGATTCCCTTTTTAACTCCTTCCTCGCGCCCGGCATGTACATGAGGCGGTGGGGCCTGCTGGCCGACGAGCGGCTCGAAGTACCCGTTCGCCGTCTGGACGGTCTCTTCCCCGACCTGATGGACTCCCTCGACCGGCACCGCGTCTATCTGAAGAGCGACACACAAGGTTACGACCTCCACGTCGTCGAGGGAGCCACCGGCGTCCTTTCCTCGATCCACGCGCTCCAGGTAGAGCTGGCTCTTCAGCCCATCTACGAAGGGATGACGCCCTATCGGGACGTCCTGGCCGCGCTAAAAAAGAAAGGGTTCGACGTCAGCGGCTTCTTCCCCATCTCGCTGGACGACAGGCTGCGCCTCATGGAAGCCGATTGTGTGCTGGTCGCGCGGGACGCGGCCGGGCCGTTAGGCGGTCTGCACCCTCCCGATTGGGCGCCCGACGGCGAGTGACCGCCGGCCGTTCGCCTACAATCCCATTCTCCCACGCATTTCGCACCGCCGCTTCCTGTCATACGGCGCAATAGGGTATAATTGGAGAAAATAAGCTGGCCGGCTGCCCCCGGGCACCACGGCCACCGCGGACGCCACGGCGATGCCGAAATCTGCCCTACTCACGACGAAATTGCACTGCCCGCCTCCTCCCGCGTACCGGGTCGAGCGGTGCCGTCTGGCCCAGCGGCTGAATGACGGGCTGAACCTGAACCGGCCGCTGACCCTCGTCTCCGCCCCGGCCGGTTTCGGCAAAACCAGCTGCGTCGGCGAATGGGTGCGCGGGCTGGACGGCTGGCCCATCGCCTGGCTCTCCCTCGAACCCGCCGACGACGACCCCGCCCGCTTCTTTGCCTATCTGCTAGGCGCCCTACAAAATGTGCGCCCCGGCGTGGGGCAGGAAATCGTCGGCGTTTTGCACACCGGCCATCTGCCCCCGGCCGGCGTCATCACGGCGACCCTGCTCAACGACCTCCTGCAACCGGAAGATGGTCGAGCCGGCCCCCTCCTCCTCATCCTCGACGACTTCCACGTCATTCAGCACCCGTTCATCCTACAAGTGTTGGAACAGTTACTCGACAATTTGCGGCCGCCCCTGCACCTGGTCCTCATCACGCGCGAGGATCCCCCGCTGCCGCTGGCCCGCCTACGCGCCGACAATCGCCTGACCGAAATCCGGGCCGGCCATCTGCGCTTCAGCGACGCCGAGGCCACCCGCTTCTTAAACGACAGGCTGCACCTGGCCCTCTCCCCGGCCGACGTCGCCCGCCTGCAAGAGAAAACGGAAGGATGGGTTGTCGGTCTCCAACTGGCCGCCCTCGCCCTACAAGGGGCGCCCTCCCCGTGCCGGGAAACCGATCCCACCCGCTTCATCGCCTCGCTGAGGGGCAGCCACCGCTTCATCCTCGACTATCTCACCGAGCAGGTCCTCGACCGGCAGCCACCCAACATCCGCCGCTTCCTCCTCCAGACCGCCATCCTCGGCCGGCTGAACGGTGACCTCTGCAACGCCGTCACCGGTCGCGAGGACGGCCATTCCCTGCTGGACAGCCTCTTCAGTGCCAACCTCTTCCTCGTGTCCTTGGACGACGAGGGGCAATGGTACCGTTACCACCATCTCTTCGCCGATCTATTGCGCAGCCGTCACGGCGCCCTTTCGAAGGAGGAAGTCGCCGCCCTTCACCTGCGCGCCGCCCGCTGGTATGCAGAGGCCGGCATGGCCGACAGTGCCATCGATCACGCGCTGGCGGCCGAGGCGTACGATCTGGCCGTGGAACTGCTCGAGACCCACGCGCTGGCCATGATCCGGCAGGGGTATGCCGAAACCGTGAACGGCTGGCTGCAGGCCGTGCCGGCCGCCTGGCGGTGCCAGAGCACGAGGACCGATTTAGCCTTCGCCTGGATGCACCTGCTGCGCGGTGCCTACGCCGAGGCAGCCCCCTACCTGGAGCAGGTGGAAGCCGCCCTTGCAGAAGCCGGTCCGTCAGCCTCTTCGATGGACTCCGTTAATGCCGAATGGTTGGCCATGCGCTCGCTCGTGCGCCAGATGGAGGGCGATCCGGCCGAGGGCGAAAAGCTGGCCCGCGCGGCCCTGGCAACCGCGCCCGTGCAAGACGCCCACGCCCGCAGCCTGGCCTATTTTGCGTTAGGCAGCGTGCTCCGTCTGGTAGAATCAACGATCCCGGCCGTCGACGCCCACCGGGAAGCGATCCGGCAGGCGCGGGCGGCCGGCAATCCCGTCGTCGAAATGTTGAGTACAGTTGGCCTGGCAGGAATGGCCTTCGAGCACGGCCGGTTGCGCCTGGCCGTCGAAATCACCGAGCCCGTCGTCACCCGCCTCGAACACGCTGGGAGGACGCCCCCCATCAGCGGCGTTCTCTACGGCATCCTCGGCGAGGCCCATTATCAGTGGCACCGGCTGGAAGATGCCCGGCGCTATAGCCTGCGCGCGCTGCAATTGAGCACCCTCGGCGGCTACAACAGCGGCCGCATTATCTGCCGCATCTACCTCGCCCGCCTGGCCCAGATGGAAGGAGATTTGGAGACCGCCACGCGCGAGCTGCAACAGGTGGGCGACCTGGTCCCCGAGCGCTTACCCGACTACGTCCGGCAGGAGCTGGTGGCCCAGCAGGTGCGCCTCTATCTCGCCCGGAACCGGCCCGACGCAGCGAGCCTGGCCTTGCAAGGTGAGGGCTTCACCTGGGAAGAGAGCCTGGCGGGAGAGCGCGCCGCCCACTTCCGTGCGTTCGCTTTCCCCGAACGGCCGCAGGGGAACGGTATCGGCCATGCTGCCGGGCTGTTGTACAATAGCGGTCTGCGCCTGCTCCTCCACGAGGCGCTGGCTTCCGGCGACGAGGATGGGTTGCCGGGCGGCGTCGCGCTGGCCGGCCGCCTGCTCGACGCCGCTACCGAGGGCGGCTACCTGCTAGTGGCCCTGGAAGCCCTTCTACTCCGTGCCCAGATGCGGGCCGCGATGGGCGACATCGCGGCAGCCGCTGCCGATTACCGGCAGGCCCTGCAACAGGCCGCGCCCGAAGGCATCGTCGGCGTCTTCGTCGAGCAAGGCCCGCCGGTGGCCGAAGCGCTGGCGACCCTGCTCGAGCAGGACCGATTGGGCGACGTGGCGCGCGACGACGTCGAACGCATCATCGCTCTCACTCATACCCCGTCCACGACGACCGCCGCCCCCGAGGCTCCGCTTGAGCCGCTAACCGAACGAGAGCTGGAAGTCCTGCGCCTCATCGCCGAGGGGCTGAAGTACAAAGAGATCGCCGCGAAGCTATTCATCTCCCTGAACACCGTCCGCTTCCACATCAAGGCCATCTACGGCAAGCTCGGCGTCAACCGGCGCGCGCGGGCCGTCGAGAAAGCGCGCCGCCTCCGCCTCCTCTAACCTCCCTCTCCTCTCCCAACCCACATCTTTTTGCCGCCCAAACTACATCTTTGTGTGGTTTGTATCGCCGCACCCTATGGCAAGATAAGGTCAGCTAAGACCAATAGATCCGTAAACCTCCGGGAGGCTTGCGCATTGCTTCCCGACCTATGGAACCGCTCGCCGAGCCTCGCGGAGGTTTGTTGATAAGACCCAAGAACGGAGCCGGAAAGAATGGACGAGACCTATACGTATCAAATCAGGGTGAGGGATGGCGTGGACGACGTCGCCCTCAACGCGGCGAGCCCGGTCAAGGTATCGGCCGCCCGAGTAGAGCCGGATGCCACGCTCCTGACCACCTGCACCGACCAATCCGGCCTGATCGGCCTCTTGCGATACGTGCACCAGCAGGGATACGTCCTGCTCTCGGTAACCCGCGAGCCATAGCAAGGAGAAATGCCATGCAGAGCAATAATAACGTAACCAGACCAACGGCTGCCCGAACGGTCGCCTCCCTCTTCGGCATCCTCGCCGGAATCGGCGGGCTGACCCACGGCGTCGGCGAAGTGCTCCAGGGCAACGTCAGGCCCGAGGGAGTGTTCGTCAACTCCTGGACCCGCGGCCCTATTGCCACCAACGTGGGCGGCGAGCCGGGAATCACCATTGTGCCCAACATGCTCGTTGCCGGCCTGCTGACCATCCTCGTCTCGCTGGCTACCCTGGTATGGGCCGCCTTCTTCGTGCGCCGAAAGCACGGCGGCCGGATCCTCATTGCCCTCTCCACCCTCATGCTCCTGGTCGGCGGTGGCGTCGGGCCGCCCCTCCTCGGCATCCTCGCCGGCGCGGCCGGGACGCAAATCGACGTGCCCCTGAGCGGGTGGCGCCGCCGCCTCTTTGGGAGCGCCCGGCGTCCCCTGGTGGCGTTGTGGCCCCTGACCTTCGCCGTCGCCGCCGTCAGCGGTTCCTTCCTCGTCGTCGGGTCGCTCGTCCTGGTCTTTCTCTTCGGCGTGAACAACGCTGCCCTGTTCCTCAACACCTTTTACTTAACCGTTTTCTCCCTGTTACTGACCGTCTTACTCGCGCCCTTCTATGACCACGGGCGCGCCGAGCAGCCGCTGCGGGCCGCCGATTAGGCGTCAGCAGCGGCGAAAGGAGGATCGATCATGTTGAAAATCGCGTTTGGCCTGTTCCTCATCCTGCACGGGGCCGTCCACTTCCTGTACCTGGGCCAGAGTGCGGGCGCCTTTGAATTGCAACCAGGCCTGCGCTGGCCGGCCGGCTCCTGGGCCTTCGCCGCTCTCCTGGAAGATGGCGTGACGAGATGGGTGGCGTCGGCCGCCATGGTGCTGGCCGCCGTCGCCTTCGCGGCCGGTGGGCTGGGCCTCTTCCTTAGGCAGAGCTGGTGGCAGCCGACCGTCGTCGGCGCGGCCGTCTTTTCCTCCGTCCTCTTCATCCTCTTGTGGGACGGCGGATGGCAGCGCCTGGACGACAAAGGCGGCGTCGGCCTGCTGCTCAACTTGGCCCTCCTGCTCGCCCTGCTGGCTTTTAGCTGGCCCCAGTTCGACGTCTAATAGAGGAACGCTTTCGAGCCGGAGGCCTCGTACCGCGCTTTGCGCAGCCGGCATCTAGTGCCGCCTTATCGGAATCCTTGTTCGGCATGCTCCGCCCGATATTCTTTGCGCGGGCTCGGCGATGATTCTGACAAATCGAAAATCCCTGCAGCCTCACCATACGCCTTGCGCCCGTAACTCCGCCATCGCCGCCTTGTGGGTTTCGATCAGCCGCGTGACGTCCTCGTCGGTATGCGCCGTGCTCAGGAAACCGTGATTGGACGAAATGTGCAATCCGTTCTTGCGGTACAACAGCTTCAAACCGCTGCCGGCGACCTGATTCCCCGCCCATAAATCCCGGACGCCGTTTATCGGCCCGCGCCGCGGGTGCATCCAGAACATCGAGCCTACGCCGATGGCCACGGCCGGATAGTCATTCTCCTCGGCAAACGCGTTCATCTCGTCCCGAAAACGGTCGCCCTTCGCGTTCATCTGGGCGTACAATTGCGGTTCCCGGCTCAGCCGTCGCAAGACGGCCGTTCCCGCCGCAATCGCCAGCGGGTTACCGTTGAACGTGCCCGCCATGAGGATGGCGTTCTCCCGTTCACGGTCATATTCCATCAGGCGCATCGCCTCGGCCGTTCCCCCCACCGCCCCAAAGGGCAGGCCGCCCCCGGCTACCTTGCCGTACGTGCTCACGTCGGGCAAGATGCCGTAATACTCCTGGGCGCCGCCCGCGGCCATCCGGAAACCGGTGATCACCTCGTCAAAGATGAGAAAAGCACCGATCTCGCGCGTCACCCTCCGCAATTCTGACAGGAATTCCTTGCTCGCCGCGATCGTCCCGCCCGCCCCCTGTACCGGCTCGACGATCACGCCGGCCAGCCGGTCCGCGTGGCGACGGATCTTCTCGAAGGCCGCCGGGTCGTTGTAGGGCAGGACGATGGTGTCCCGCCACGCGCCTTCGGAAAGCCCCGGGCTTTCCGGGACCGTCGTGGGATCTTCGGCCGCGCCGTTCCCCTCGAGCGTCGGCGGCCGCCGGCAGAAGCTGACGGCCAGTAGATCGTGCGTACCGTGGTATCCTCCCTCGAATTTTGCAATCAGCGGCCGCCCCGTCGTCGCCCGGGCCAGCCGCAGCGCGTACATCGTGGCCTCCGTCCCCGAGTTGCAGAAACTCACCTTCTCCACGCCCGGAACCATATCGCAAAACAATTTGGCGAACGCGTACTCGTGCTCGTGGCATTGGCCGTAATGCGTGCCCCTCGGCAGCGCCTCCCGGATGGCGGCTTCCACCTCGTCGGGCGCGTTCCCCAGAATCATCGTCGAGAAGCCGAGCATGAAATCCACGTATTCGTGGCCGTCTGCGTCCCACACGCGCGCCCCTTTCGCCTCCTTCACGACCATCGGAAAGGGATCCGCCAGCCGGAAAATGCTGCCCACCCCGGCCGGCATCACCGAGCGGTTTTTCTGCCAGATCGCGTACGACTTCGGGCTCTTCGCCCGTATCTCGTCACGGTACCTGTTGAGGATGCGTGCGCACCGTTCCTTGTCAGCCATCGTAAACTCCTTGCAGTGCCCCTCCGGGAAACTAGCCGGTAGCTCCACGGCGCGAGGTGGCGGGCGTATGCTTCCCAGAGGTTCCTTCCCGTGGCTTTGCCTCCAGTCCTTCCCGCAATTTGTCGCCGTTCGACCCTTCGTCGAGTCCACATCCGCTCTCGATCAGCTCTATCAGCCGGCGCGTAAAGCGCGTCGCCGGCGCCCCGTCGACGACGTCGTGGTCGAAAAGCACCGTCAGGTTGAGGATCTCCCGCGGCTCGACCCGCCCCTCAACCACGGCCGGCTTCCAGGCCATACTCCCCACCACCAGCCCGAGCGAGTGAGGCGTCGTCGCGATTCCCCAGCCGCTGTGCCCCTTGCCGAACATCCCTACGGCCGTCACAAACACCGTGCCCGCCGCTGCCACGCGTATCGTCGGATCCCGGCGTGTGGCCATGCCCATCACGGCTTTCACCACCCGGGAAAACGGCCACGGCAGCAACATGGCTCTGCGGAACCACGCCGGCATCCCCCGGCTCGGCGGGACCGGCGCCGACTGTACGGCGCGAATCTCGTCATGGATCTGGCGGTAGCTTTTGCGATTTGCGCCCTGGATGGTGTGCCCCATCAGGGCCGAGTTCTCGCCATCCACGTGTTCCACCATCACCCCCACGTTGACGTCGTCAAACAGGACAAGCTGGCTGCGCCCTTTCAGGTAAGCCTGCACCGTCTTATCTTCGTCCACCGCGCGGGCCAGGCAAGAGACCAGGAACCCGGTGAAGGATAGGGTTTCGCCCGTGCGCGCCTTGTGCGCACCCATGATCTGCCGGGGGACTGTCACGTCTACTTCCAGCAGGCCGACCATCCAATGCGTCGGCCCCGAGAGGTCCAGCGCGTTCAGCCACGCGCGCCGCCCCGGCGCCAGGTCGACGACGTGGTAGGGTCCAATTTTCTCTCTCATAATCGATCCTCCTTCTGCGGGCCGGCCGGGTTCCCCGTCGCCATAAACGTCCTGACCGCCGCCATCACCTCGTCCGGCCGTTCCAGGTGTGCATTATGGCCGGCGCGCTCGATAATCTTCAGGCGCGCGCCGCGTATGCCCGCCGCCAGCTCCTCCTGATGTTCCGGCGGAAATTGAAAGTCGTCGCGGCCGGCCATGACCAGGGTCGGCGCCGTGACCTCGCCGAGCCGCTCCATCACCGTCCAGCCTCGTAGCGAGTGGCGGGCGCCAAAGATGAGGGCCTCCGGCCGGACTTTGGCGCGTAATCCCGAGGCGATCAGGCGTGGTAATTGAATCAGGCTGAGGTGGGGGTTATACGCCTTGCCCAGCTTCATGAGCGCAGGCATCATCTCCTTCGGTTCGATCTGCCCGTTGAGGAAGCGCCGGGCCAGCGTCACCGTTTCCGGGCTGTAGCCGCGCCGGGCCAGAATCTCCGGCGCCTTCTCGTGCGCCCAACGGATGTCGCCGCACGTGTCTAACAGCACCAGGTGCGAAACGCTCTGGGGATAGCGGAGGGCGTATGCCAGGGCGACCATACCGCCGAAGGAATGGCCGAGCACGGCCCACCGGTCGAAGCCCAGCGTCTGGCGCAGCGCCTCCGCATCGGCCGTCAGGTTGTCCCACGTCATGGTAGAGACGTCCGCCCCCGTCGAGCGCCCATTGCAGCGATGGTCGTAGAAGACCACGGTGAATTGATCCGCGCACGCTTGAAAAGGCCGCATCGAGGTGTGATCGGCCCCCGGACCACCGTGCATGATCAACAAGGGATAACCCTCGCCGACGACTTTCACGAAAAGGGACACGTCACGAACCGGCATCGTCGTCATGACCTTCTCTCCATGAAATGGGACTCCTGATCGGGCCGGCGGCCCCGGGTCCGCGAAATCAGGGTCAACGGCCGGCCTAACCTTTGAGAATGAATGGGCCACCCTCTTTCATAACCTCTATTATACATTATTTTCCGCGCCCGGCGCCCATCCTGCCGGGCAATGGTCACCGACATTCGTTCCGCCGATCTCCGCCTTTCGACCGACGCGCTCGGGCGCTCGTTCAGTTAAGATACACCTCGTGAAGTAAGCCGTTACGCTTATCGAATACCCGGACGCCAAGTGCATACTATCGTCACCTCCCGTTTCCCACTTTTGGGGGATGACAGCACCCTCGCCACGTCGGTATGCTGAATCCAGGATGACCAACACAGGTACAAGTTCCTTTGGGAGAGAATATGATTCACTTAAACCGAAAATACGTGACGCTATTGCTGCTCGTCGCGCTCGCCTTCTTGCCCGGCTGTAGCCTGATCATTACCGACAGCTCCGTGGCCACTCTGGAGCCCGGCGCGCCGGGGCAGCCCATCGAGACCGAAGAAATCTCGGCCGTCACCGTGACCCCCGACACGCGCCCGGCCGACGGCGAGCCCGTCCCCATCCAGGTCGACCACGTCCAGATCCTGACCGGCTGGGCCTCGCCCATCCCCGCCCTCGTCGCCGTTAGCGGCGCCTGGCCCGGACTGTGCGCCCAACTGGTTCGCATCGACCAGCCCGTCGTCGACGATTTCCGCATCGAAATCAACCTGCTGGCCACGCCCCCAGACTCCGACTGCCCGCCCGATCAGGTTGGTCTACCCTTCTCCATCCGCATCCCCCTAAACTGGATGCAATTACCGGCCGGTACCTACATGGTGGACGTCAACGGCGTGGAAACCGAACTCAACGTCCCCGTTGTCCCGGTCGAGCTGGCTCCCGATAGTGCGCCCGACCTCGGCGCGCCCGCTACGCCCACGCCCGGCCCCGCTCCGGAACAGGCCGGCGCCGTCTTCCCGGCCGTCGCCGCTCCCCAGCCCGAGCCCGTCCCCGTTGACATCCAACACGTGGCCGTAGACGTCGGCGTCGGCTCGCCCATTCCCGTCAACGTCCAGATCGTGACCGAATTGCCCTCCCTCTGCGCGCAGCTTGCCACCGTGACCCAGCAAGTCGCGCCCTTCCGCTTCGACATATCCGTGCTGGCCCACCCCGGCCGGCCCGATTGCCCGCCGGACCAGGCAGGCTACGGCGTCGCCCTGTGGATTCCGATCAACGTCGTGGAACTGCCGGAAGGCGAATACACCGTCAGCGCCAACGGTGTAGAGACGGCGTTCACCGTCCCGGTCACGGCCGGGCCTGGGGAGACAGGAACGGACACCCAATGATTGGGCGTGCCCTTACTCCTTGTATATTGTTGTTGAGCCAGAATAAAACTGGCTTACAATCTCTCGTAGTAGCTGAGGCCGATGTTTCACTCCTTGAAGTCAAGCTTCGTCGATAAGAGTATCGCCTCGGCACTACGAGAGGTCTCGCATAAGCT
>JAWVYQ010000028.1:0-27332 GCA_033722615.1 Promineifilaceae bacterium (SeqCode) | reverse complement strand
GGCGTTACGCAGTCTCCCGGAGGTTCACGGACTCTTTCTATGATACCGTCCCGATGCCTATGGTGGCAATGGGTGTCTGAAAAACCAACCTCCCGGAGGCTTCGTAACACCGGGTGAAGGGTTTTGCGCGGCCGTATTGGCGTGCTTGACCAGCCTCCGGGAGGTTTTCGGCAGCATGGTGGCAATGGATGTGTGGGAATCGAACCTCCCGGAGGCTTCGTAAGGCGGGGTGAAGGGTCTTGCGCGGCCGTTTTGGTGTGCTTTACCAGCCTCCGGGAGGTCTTCGGCCGGGAGGTTTTCGGTGGAGAATTGTGGTGTGGAGATAGTATGGGTTGACAAGGGAACGGGATCTGTCTATTATTGATTTTAGTGATATCTAAAATAAATATTATAGATATAGAAATTGTTAAGGATGATTGTGGAGGTTGTTAGATGTCGACTGATGGGAAACGAGTGACGCGACGTGATTTTTTGAAAGCGGGGGGCGCCGGGGTGGCTGCGGCGGCGGGTGGGGTCGGCATTAAGTCGCTGGCCTCGAGACGAGAGGCGCCGCCGCAGCAGGACCCGGAGCATACGCCGGGCGCGATGGGCACGGTGGGGCAGGTTGACCACGAGGGGAATGGTTTTCACCCGGCCGAGCTGCTGTACGATTTTGATTATGGCGAGGTCACGGAGGAGGAGGGGCGCACGGTGCGCACATGGCGGTTTGTGGCCGTGGATAAGGAGATTGAGGTTGCGCCGGGGGTCTTTTTCCCAGCATGGGTCTATGGGAGCCGGACGTCGGCCGCGTCGCGGCGTGCGGGGCAGGCTGTGGGCCAGTGCCCGGGGCCGACAATGCGTTGCGTAGAGGGGGAGTGGTTGCGCCTGGAATTCGTCAACGGGGGCAGCCACCCACACACGATTCATTTTCACGGCATTCACTCGGCGAGCATGGACGGCGTCCCCGGCGTCGGAGTGGGCGAGATTCAGCCGGGAGAGCGGTTTGTCTACGAGTTTGAGGCGCAGCCGTTCGGCTGCCACCTGTATCACTGTCACGCGATTCCCCTGAAACGGCACATTCACAAGGGGTTGTATGGGGCGTTTATCGTGGATCCGGATCCGGAGAAGTATAGCGGGGAGGAGGCGGCCGTGGCGCGCAGCCGGAACCACAATTACCCGGAGAATGAGGCGGTGAACGAGATGGTGATGGTGATGAATGGCTTTGACACGAATTTTGACGGGGACAACGAGATATACGCCGTTAATTCGATTGCGTTCGCCTATCAGGACGATCCGATTTCCATTCGGCCGGACCAGCTACAGCGGGTCTATCTGGTAAACACGACGGAGTTCGATCCGATCAATTCGTTCCACCTGCACGCGAATTTCTTCAACTATTACGACCACGGAACGACGCTGCGGCCGACGCTGGAGACGGTGGATACGATTATGCAGTGCCAGGCGCAGCGGGGAATTTTGGAGTTCTCTTTTGAGGGCTTCGAGCCGGGCCGGTATATGTTCCACGCTCACCAGAGTGAGTTTGCCGAACTGGGCTGGATGGGATTCTATAACGTTGAGGAGCAAGGAGGTTAGCAGTGCAGCAGGAGCAGCAGGTGCAGCAGGAGCAGCAGGTGCAGCAGGAGCAGCAGGAGCAGCAGGTGCAGCAGGAGCAGAAGATGGAAGGTACGGAAAGGACGCGTATTCCGAGATGGTTGCTGGCGGCCGGGCCGCTGGTGTTGTTGATTTTGTTGGTGGCGGGGTTTCTGGCTTTTGACCCGCTGAGCTTTTTTGCCGGGGCTTTTCCGCCGCTGGAGGAGCTGTCGATCCAGCGGGTGACGTTTCCGGAACCGGGACAGATTGAGCTGGAGGTGATCAACAACGGGCCGGATCCGGTTACGGTGGCGCAGGTGCTGGTGGATGAGGCATACTGGCGGCACGAGGTGGAGCCGGACAACGTGCTCGGCCGGCTGGAGAGGGCGACGGTGCGCATTCCGTATCCGTGGGTCGATGGGGAGCCGCTGCCGATTTCGCTGGTGACGGCGACGGGATTGACGTTTACGGAAGAGGTGGACGTGGCGGTGGAGTCGCCGCAGGTGGGCCTGGCGTCGTTTGCGGGGTATGGTCTGTTGGGCATTTACGTGGGCGTGGTGCCGGTAATTCTGGGAATGTTGTGGTACCCGTTTATGCGGCAGATGGCGCGTAAGTGGATGGACGCGATTCTGGCGCTGACGGTGGGGCTGTTGGTGTTTCTCTTTATCGACACGCTGTTGGAGGCGTTGGAACTGGCGGAAGCGGTCCCGGGGGCGTTCCAGGGGGTGCCGCTGGTGTTCCTGGGGACGTTGCTCACTACGGGCGCGTTGCTCGCGGTGGGGCAACGGCGTGGCGGCCGGTCGCCGCTGAGCGTGGCGACGCTTATCGCGTTTGGCATCGGCCTGCATAACCTGGGTGAGGGGCTGGCTATCGGGGCGGCGTTTGCCACGGGGGCGGCGGCGCTGGGCTCGTTCCTGGTGGTGGGCTTTACGCTGCACAACGTGACGGAGGGCGTGGGGATTGTAGCGCCGCTGATGGATGAGGAGCGGCCGCCGTTGCTGACGTTCTTCTGGCTGGCGCTGCTGGCGGGTGGACCGGCGATCCTGGGGACGTGGTTCGGCAGTCTGGCTTACTCTCCGTTCCTGGCGACGTTGTTCCTGAGCGTGGGGGCGGGGGCGATTTTGCAGGTGATCTGGGAAGTGGGCAAGCTGCTGGCCCAGGGTGCGCGGCGAGAGGAGCGGCCGGTGTTTTCGTGGCTTAATTTTGGTGGTCTTGTGGCGGGCATTGTGGTGATGTACCTGACGGCGTTCCTGGTGTAGCTCGAAATACTTATCCTTGTCGGCTACTTAATCGTCCGGGTTTGTTGTGGCGTTCACTCTGTCTCCAGAATGTCTTTCAGATTGGCCAGGTTGGTGTCCCACTGGCGCTGGAGCATACGGGCCAGGAGAGGCTCGGCGAGCTTAAAGAAGCCGGCCGGTTCGCCCTGCAATGCGAAAGTCACCACCGTCCCATCCCCGTCGGGTGTAAATGAATAGATGCCACGAACCGGAAAGGAACCGCGGATGCTCTTGAAGGCTATCTTGCGAGCGGGCTCGAACTCAGTGACCTCAAACTCCGTTTCAACCCGACGACCGAACACCTCGACGACGTCGATCCAGGTATAGCCGACTCCTTCAGTTTCTGACGTGGGCCGCGTTTCCAGCCACCCGCTCAGCCACAACGGGGCGTTTTTCTGGTTATTAACGAAATCGAATACTTCTCCGGCAGGCCGTCCAACGGTGATGCTACTATTAATGTCAATCACTTTTGTCCTCCTGTCATTTTTGCATGAGAAAGCGGCACTCAGACTTAAAGGTGTGAGGTTTCTGAATTTTAGCCGCTTTTTTGACCATAAACATAGTCTATCGAATAGCGGTCCACAAAATGTCCACGGACAAGGATTAGCGGTTCACGCTCGTCGTCGCCATCCTCGAGTTTATCCCGCGCGGAGCAGTTCCCAAATGAGGCGGACGGAGAGGGGGCGGCCGGAGAGGAGGGTGCGGCCGCGGAAGAAGCGGGTGGCGAGGTAGATGGTGGCTGCGCCGGTGATTAGGGCGAGCCCGAGGCTGAGGATGAGTTGGTGGGCCGGGATGACGGCGACGCTGAGGCGCATGGGCATGGCGACGGGGCTGGTGAGGGGAAAGAGGCTGAGGAAGATGGTCAGTGCGCCGTGGGGGGCGGACCAGAAGACGTTGCCCAACCAGAGGGGGACGAGGGTGGGGAGCATGAGGACAAAGGTGTACTGGGAGCTTTCTTTGGGATTGGGGGCGATGGCGCCGAGGCTGGCGAAGAGGCTGGCGTAGACGAAGTAGCCGGCGAGGAAGTGGGCGACGATGATGAGCCACTCGCCGGGAGAGAGGTTGGGGAGGGAGAGGGCGCCGAGGGCGATGGTCTCGGTGCGGCTAAGGGTGGTCAGGGCGAGGGCGCTCCAGATGGCTAACTGGACGAAGCCGATGGCGCCCAGGCCGATGATTTTACCGGCGAGGATCTCGATGGGACGCGTCGAGGAGAGGAGGATCTCCATGACGCGGTTTTGCTTCTCGCGGCCAAGGCTTTGCAAAAGGAAGCCGGCCGCGCCCATGACGGTGGTGAAGAAGAGGAGGGCGATGGCGATGCCGAGGAGGAAGTTGGCGCCTTCGCTCCCTTCTCGCTCCTGGGTGGGTGCCAGGTTGACCTCGCGGAAGGCGGCGGGCGAGACGAGTCGCCGGCGGGCAGTGGCGTCGCCGACGTAGTTTCCGGCGATGGCGCGGAAGAGGACGTTTTCTTCGGCGCTGCGGCGCATGGACGTCAGCTCTTCGGCGTAGTAGCGGATCTGGCCGGTGTCGGGGTAGCCGGCGGGGATGACGTAGTAGTTGCGGATGTTGCCGGCTTCGTAGGCCTCCTCGGCCGCTGCAACGCTTTCCAGTTTTGTGAAGAGTTGTTGGGCGCTGTCGGGTAGGTCGCCGATCTGGCCGGATTGGTCGACGAGGCCGGCCGGGACGGAGGGTTCGGGCTCGCCCTGGACCAGGCGGCCGAGGGCGTCGGAGGCGGCGCCGGCGCCGGGAACCAGGCTCTCTTCTTCCGGCTGGGCCAGCCAGTTGATGCCGGCGAAGAGGAGGACGACGAGGATGGGCAGGCCGAACATGATGAAGAGGACGGAGCGCCGACGCATGGTCGTCCAGAATTCGAAACGGGCAACGAGGGCGATCTTACGGAGTGTGTTCTTCATAAGGGGGTCATGTGGTGAGAGATTGGCGCCGGAAAATGCGAGCGATATCGCGCAGGGAGAGACGCTGGCCGTAGCGCAGCATGCCGAAGCGCAACAGGCGGCCGACGAGCCACAGGGAGAAGCCTGCGGAAGCGGCGAGGATGAGCCAGCTTGCGACCAGTTGCCAGGCCGGGATGTCGGTCAGCGACCAGCGTATGAGGATGGTCAGCGGGGAGGAGAAGGGAAAGAGGCTGAGGCCGACGGCGAGGGGGCTGTCGGGAATGCTGACGAGGGCGGGGCCGAACCACAGGGGCACGGCGGCGAGCAAGGTGACGATGCTGGACGCCTGCTGGCCCTCGCTGACTTCGGTGACGCTGACGCCGATGGCGGCCATGAAGCAGGCCATCATCAGGTAGAAGGGGAGGAACCAGATGAGGACGACGAGAAGGATGTCGGTGGGAAGCTGGATGGTCTGGAGGGCGTCCCAGCGACTGCGGGCCATGAGAAAGAGGGCGACGATGCTGCCGGTCCATACGGTCGTTTGCACCAGGCCCAGGGTGACGAGACCGGCGATTTTGCCGGTGATCAGCTGGCCGGGGCTGAGGGAGGTGACGAGGATTTCCATGGTGCGGTTTTCTTTTTCGTCGACGACGGCTTGCAGCAGGTAGCCGGCGGTGGTGAAGATGGACATGAGGATGAGGAAGGCGGCGACGTAGGGGAAGAGGAAGGCGGCGATGGGGTTTTGACCGTTCTCTTCACGGAGGGAGACGAATTGTGTGTCGAGGCTGCCTTCGGAGAGGAGGGCGGCGGCAGCCGGGGGGACGTTTTCCAACTGGAGTATGCTGGCGCGCAGATAGTCGTTAACGTCCTGGTAGACGTTTTCGGAGGCGTCGCCGAGATGGTATAGGTCGACGTCGGCCGTCTCGGGATAGCCGTCCGGGATGACGACGTAGGCCTGTATTTCTTCTGCGTCGAGGGCGGCGCGGGCATCTTCTTCGCCGGAGAAGGCCAGGAGGGGGGCGTCAGTGCTTTCCAGGGTCTGGGAGTAGGCGGCGGGGTCTTGCAGGCTGCCGGAGTGGTCGACGACGCCGATGGGGTCGCCGGCTCCGGCGGTGAGGATGAGGACGGTGGCGCCGACGATGACGATGAGGAGGAGGGGGAGGCCAAAGACGACGGCGAGAAAGCCGCGCCTGGTGACGTAGCGGCGGAATTCGTGACGGGCAACTAGGGTGGTTTTGCGGAGGCCGGCGATCATGGTGTTAGTGTGGTGTCGAGGCCGGAGGCGGCGGTCGGCTGTGAATCGTCCGCGGCGGCCGGCTCTTTGTCTTCGACGACCTGGATGAAGATTTCGTGGAGGCTGGGAAGGGCGACGGAGAAGTGTTCGATGGCGACCTGCTCGTTGGCGGCGAGAACGTGGAGAGCTTGCTGGGGGGTGACGTCGTCGGCGAGGGTGAGGCGCCAGGAGCCGTTGTGCAGGTGGGCGTGTTTGACGGCGTCGTCTAAGAGGTCGGGGATGGGTCCGCGGCCGTTGACTTCGACGGTGTTGCCGGCGAACGTGCGCCGCACTTCCATGACGGGGCCTCGGAGGACGACGCGGCCGTGATCGATGAGGACGATGCGGTCGCACATGGCTTCTACCTGGTGCATCTGGTGGGTGGACATGATGATGGTTTTGCCGGCGTCGCGCTGGCGGAGGAGGATGTCGCGGATCAGTTCGGTGTTGACGGGGTCGAGGCCGGAAAAGGGTTCGTCGACGATGAGGAGGTCGGGGTCGTGGATGATGGTGACGATGAATTGGGCTTTTTGCTGCATGCCGCGGCTGAGGGCGCTCAGTTTCTCGTCGCGGTATTCCCAGAGGTCGAGGCGGCGGAGATACTCTTCGGCGACGGGTCGGGCTTGCTGACGCGACATGCCTTTGAGGGTGGCGAGATAGAGGACGGTGTCCAGCAGTTTGTTGTCGGCGTAGAGGCCGCGTTCTTCGGGCAGATAGCCGATGCGGTTTTTCTTTTCTTCGTTCATGGGTCCGGCGAAGACGGAGATGTTACCCGTGTCCGGCCGGAGAATGTTGAGCATCATGCGAATGGTCGTCGTCTTGCCGGCGCCGTTCGGCCCAAGGAGGCCGAAGATTTCACCGGGCTGCACGGCGAAGGTGACGTCGTCGACGGCCTGTATCGGCCCAAAACGTTTGCTGACGTTGTGGATCTCAACCGTATTCATGTGGATCCTCGCTGGTCGTGTGCGGATAGTGTATCATGACATTATACGGGAAAGATCGGTAAAAGGTTGCACGCGTTGGCCAGAATGTCGCTTGCGCGGCACTCTTTTCGTCTTATAATGTGACTTGCCGTAAGATTTAAGGTTGCTGAGAGGGAGAGGACGGTACGTGGAACAGGCCGTGATAATGTTGGTGGAGGGCAAGCGGGCGGGAGATACGTCGCTCCAGGGAGCGATTGCTAAGGCCGGCTACGACGTGCACGTATTCCATACGGGGAGCAAGGCTCTTGACTGGTCGCAGAATCATACGCCGGATCTGGTGGTTTTTGACGGGGCGTCGATGCGTTCCAGCGGCGTGCGTAGCTGTCGCCGGCTGCGGCGGGCGCTGGGAGAGACGCCGATTATCCACACGCGGACGGCCGGGGAGAATAAGGACGTGTCGGCCGAGGCGGACGTCTATCTGATGAAGCCGTTTACGGCGCGCAAGGTGTTGAACCGGGTGCGGGCGCTTTTACCGGCGGACGAGTACGAGGAAGAGATCGTGCGCGCCGGGGATCTGACGTTGTACCGGGGGAAGCGGTCGGTGGACGTGGCCGGCCGGGGGGAGAAACGGCTGACGCCAAAGCTGGTTACGCTCCTGGAAACGTTCCTCCGCCATCCGAATGAGGTGCTGAGCCGGCGGCAATTGATGCACGACGTCTGGAATACGGATTACGTGGGGGACACGCGGACGCTCGACGTGCACATTCGCTGGATGCGGGAAGCGATTGAGGATGATCCAGGGGATCCGAAGCGGCTGACGACGGTGAGGGGGGTCGGTTATATCTTCCGCATGCCGCCCCTGGGTAATTCGGGGGCGGACGCGCCGGAAGCTGGATAATGATCAACACCACCCGGCGGGTGGTGTTTTGACCAGCAGATTGGGAATTGGGGAGCGCCCACGACGCCGATTAACTTATGGACGCGGTGCGTCGCAACACGGCGCCGGCCGGATGGTACGGCCGTTTAGGCCCCTTCGCTTTGTTGCCGGGCTTCGGCGAACTGGCTCATGAGGCGGCTCTTGCGCCGGGCGGCGTTGTTGGGATGGATGACGCCTTTGCGCGCGGCTTTATCGAGGGTGCTGACGGCCTCGCGCAATACTTCTTCGGCTTCGTCGAGCTGGCCCTCAGCGATGAGCTGACGGCATTGCTTGATGTAGGTGCGGGCGGCGGAGCGATAGCGACGATTGCGGGCGCGCCGCTTCACGTTTTGCCGCATGCGCTTTTTTGCCGATTGTAGATTAGCCAATGTTTCTTCCTCCGTTGATACTCTATCGTTTCATGAACCAACCTTCGGGAGGCTTTGCCAGCCATTCCAAGAGGGCGAGAGACATTGCGCAGCCTCCGGGAGGTTCATCGATTTTACCTTTGCAAAGAACTGTTTCTTAGATTCAAGTTATCAAAGCGACTCCAGATTTTAACACAAAATGGAAACAAATGCCACCGAGATTTTAGCCGGCGATTCTCAATCCTGGTAATGTCCTGTCGGTTTTTTGCTGTTTGAGCTATAACTGACTTCGAGCCGAAATTGATTTGACTTTCGACGAACTTGCCCGACGGGCGCGCAACGAATGTTGGCAGCAGCCCGTCAACCAAGGAGACAACATGGCGCACTTAAAGAGCAATATGGCATTCGTGGTGAAGCCGGTGCCCTCCGGCGGTGGTCCGAGCGAGTTTCGGCAGTCTATGAGGCCCCATCCACTGGTGCACCAAGAACTCCCGCATGACCCACATTTCGGCATCTACAATCGGCGGCTGCGGTCGCTCGAATACGGAAACGTGCCCACGGAGGACCTCTACTGGCGATTGCGACGACAGGTGGGACTTGCGCATACCGGCGAACTGGCAACCGAGATTCGCGGACCAGATGCCGAGGCTATGCTCAACCGCGTGTTCACACGTGATGTGTCGCGCGTGCGTGTAGGGCGTTGCAGCTACCAGTTCGCTTGCTTTGCCGACGGGGGAATGATCATGGATGGCGTCCTTCTTCGGCTCGCGCCCGACCGCTTTTGGTATGCTCAGGGTGATGGCGAGTTCCCTCTCTGGCTGCGTGCTCACTCGGAGGGCTTCGACGTCGAGGTGTTCGATGCCGATGTCTGGATCAGCCAGGTTCAGGGTCCGCGTTCAATGGACGTGCTCGCCCAAGCCGCCGACGAAGGTATGCCGGAGCGCTTTCGCTACTTCGACCTGACCCGGATACGCATCGGCGGCCAACCCGTGGTGATCAGCCGTACGGGCTTCACCAACGAGCTGGGCTGGGAGTTCTACTTCGGAACCGATGTCGATGCCGACGTCATCGGGGAGCGGATCTTGAAGGCGGGCGAACGCCATGGGATTCACACGATACCGGCCGAAGCGACCAATGCCCGGCGTATCGAAGCTGGCCTGCTTTTTTCAGGAACTGATTTTGATGAGAGCGTGACGCCGTTCGCTGCGGGGCTTGGGGACTTCGTCGATTTGGAAAAGGCGGACTTTATCGGTAGGGCCGCCCTCGCACAGGCCGACAAGAGCCGGCGTACCTGGGGATTGCAATGTGAAGGTGGCGTCGCCCGTCGCGGTGATACGCTTTTCCACAATGGCGAGCCGGCCGGTCGTGTCTGCAGCAGCGCCTGGTCTCCCTACCTTCAACGCGGTGTCGGCATCGTGCGCCTGGAGGACCCGAAGCTTGGGCCGGGGACTGAACTGCGAGTGGAATGCGTTGACGGACAACCTCGCGATGGTGAAGTCTGCGAGTTGCCGATGTATGATCGTGCCGGCGAGATCCCACGTGGCAAGCGCACGGATATTCCTGCGATCCCGGGCAAAGGTGACGCTGGGGGCGGACCTCAGGATCGCTGAAGTGTCTGGCGCAGCCTTGCGGCGTTCTTGATCAGCCTCCGGGACGTTGGATTTTAGCCGGAGCCTTTGACGTAACGGTTGAAGAATTCGATGGTGCGGACCATGGCGGTTCCCCAGTTGTAGACGAGGTTGTGGTCGTCGCCCTCGTAAATGTATAGCTCTACGGGCAGGCCGGCGGCTTCGATCTGGGCGGCGAGGGTTTCGGAGAATTCGTAGGGAACGCTGGTATCGGCCGTTCCGTGGTGGATCTGGATCGGGCCGGAGAGGTCGGAGACGTAGGTATTGGGGGAGATGGCGGCCCAGAAGGCGGGGTTTTCCTGGGGCGGGCCGTAGGTCTCGGCCAGTTCCCAGCGCCACGAGGCGCGGGTGCGGGAGGGATCGGGGGTGCGGGTGGGCCCGGCCCGGCGCCAGCGTTGGAGCAGATCGGGATAGGAGCCGACGACGCCGGCCCAGATGACGCCGGCTTTGACGTCGCCGGTGATGACCATGGAGCGGAGGGTGATGTGGCCGCCCATGGAGTGGCCCCACATGCCGATGCGGTCGGGGTCGGCGTCGGGGAAGGTTTTGACGGCCGCCAGGCCGTTGAGCACGTCGATGGTGTAGGCGGGCGAACCGTAGCCGCCGGTGGGCTCGCCCTCTGACCGGTGGTGGCCGCGATAGTCGGAGCGGAAGACGATGTAGCCGTTCTGGGCGAACGCCTTGACGTGGTTTTCGTAGCTCTCGGTGGTGCGGTAGACGTCCGGGGGGATGTAACCGTGGTTGAAGATGATGACGGGCCAGCCGCTGGCGGGCTTTTCGCCGCGGGGCACGGTGAGAAGGGCGTAGATTTTGTTGCCTTCAGAGAGATAGGAGACGATGAAGCGTTCGTAGCCAGGGCCCCAGGTCAGGGTGGCTTCGACGGTGAGCTCGCTGCCGGGGTAGGATTGCCGGCGCATGACTTCGATCATCAGCGGGTGGGTGGGGGTCGGGGTGGGCGATGGGGTGAAGGTTTGGGTCGGCGTAGGGGTGAGAGAAGAAGTTGGCGTGGCGCTGGGCACCGGCGTGGCGGACGCCGTGGCGGACGCCGTGGCGGACGGGAGGGGGCTGGGAGTGGCGGGTGGTCGGGTGGCGGGCGGCCGGGTGGCCGTACTGTTTTCTTGCGCCAGTTGGGGCGCGGGCGTCGGTTCCTCGGTCACGCCGGGGGCGGGCCGGACCGCGCAGGCGACGAGGAGGAGGACGGCGACGCCGGCCGCAAGGAAGAAGGGCAGGGGAGATTTGGTCATCAGGACGCTGTCGGCCAACGGTTTACGCTTCTTCGGGCAGGTAGGTGAAGAGGAGGGTGCAGCGCTCGCGGGCGGTCAGCGTGTATTCGCCCATGGCGGCGGGGAGGAGGGTGAAGGTGACGGCGGAGAGATCGATCTGCCGGCCGGCGCCGTCGAGGGTTGCGCTTCCCTCAATGGCGCCCCAGATGTGGAGGGAAGGGCCGTCACAGACGTCGTGGAAGGCAGCGCCGGCTTCCATTTCGACGCGCTCGACGACGAAGTAGGGGGTGCGGCAGAGTTGCCAGCGGGCAAGGTCATTTTCTTCGTGTAGCAAGGTGGGTGTGGGCAGATCAGGGGCGACCTGATCGAAGTTGATGACGTCAAGGGCTTTGTCAACGTGGAGGGGGCGGGGCTTGCCGTCGTGACCGAGGCGACCCCAGTCGTAGACACGATAGGTGGTGTCGGAATTTTGCTGGATTTCGGCGATGATCAGGCCGCCGAGGATGGCGTGCAGGGTGCCGGCCGGGAGGCAGATGAAGTCGCCGGTCTGCACGGGGACTTTGTGGAGGAACTCTTCCAGGCTGGCGGATTGGATGGCGTCGGCGAGCTTTTGGCGGGTGGCACCGGGGCGGACGCCGAGGATGACGGCGGCGTCACTCTCGGCGTGGAGGACGACCCACATTTCGCTCTTGCCCAGCTCGTTGCCCTCGTGTTGCAGGGCGTAGTCGTCGTCGGGATGGACCTGGACGGAGAGTTTGCGGTTGGCGTCGAGAAGTTTGACGAGGAGGGGAAATTTGTCGCGTTCGTGGGCCCACTGCCCGCGGTCGCCGATGAGGCGGAGGCCGTATTCTTCGTGTAGCGAGGATAGCGTGCGGCCGGAGAGAGGACCGTTTTTAACGACGACGTCGCCATTGGCGTGGGCGGCTATTTCCCAGCTCTCGGCGATTTCCTTGTCGGGGGGCAGGTCGCGGTTGAGGCGGGTTTCCAGGTTGCGGCCGCCCCAGATGTAATCTTTGAGGACGGGGTCGAAGAGGAGGGGGTAGAGGGGTTGGTCGGCAGTCATGAAAAGGCGTCTCCTTGTGGTTGGTGTCAGGTAGCGTGTCGAGTGTCAGTCGTTCTAGAGTCCAACCTCCCGGAGGCTCCGTAACATGGAGTGAAGGATGTTGCGTAGTCTTTGCGGCGCCCTTGACCAGCCTCCGGGAGAGAGGTTTGTGGCTATTGGGCCGTGATGTGGCCGGCTTCCTGGACGTCGACGGGTACTCCTTCGAGTTCGTCCGGAATTATTTCGCCGGGGCCAAGACTCTGCGGCGAGACTTTCCTGTCAACCATGACGACGATGCCGATCTCGCCGGTGGCTTTCCCGCCGCGCTGACAGTAGCCGACGCCGACGCCGACGACGTTGGGCCGGGAGAGCAGGTCGGATTCGTGCTTCCTTTTAACGGCCTGTGCTCTCTGGGTCATGATGCGGATGTCGTCTGCTTTGGTACTCATAGGTCAACCTCCAGGTAGTCGAGGACGAGGCCAATGGGGCTGTGAATGGTCGTTTGCTCCGAACCGGCGAAGAGGAGGCCGACGGCCTCTTGCGTATCGCCGGCGACAAGGAGCGAACCGGAGTCGCCGCCCTGGGACATGGGGCCTGTAATGATCTGGTTTTCGAAGCGGGCTGTGCGCCCGAGACCGTAACTGACGCTGACGGTGGCGTCGACGACGGTGATGGCGCCGGTGGTGAAGCCAGTGGTGCGGCCGGATTTACGCACGGGCATGCCAAGGGCGGCGTCTGTCGTGCCGGCCGGCTCGCCGATCTCCAGGATTTCGTCGAGAATGGATGCGTCGTCCAGAGGGCGGGCAACGGCGGCGTCGACGAGGTTGGAGGCCTGCTGGTCGAGCTGGTACGGTTGCAGGCGGTGCTGGGAGCCGAGGAGGATGGCGACGGCGTTGGCCAGGTGGGAAACGACGGCGGCGACGCCACAGGTGCCGGGCGCGGTGTTGTAATTGATGGGTATGAAGCGTTCCAGGCGAGCGATGACGTCCTGGGGTTCTACGCCGCCGTCGGCGCCCCCGGGCTGGATGATGGGATCGCCGGGCGCTGCGTCGTTGCTGTTGGCCAGGACGTGGTTGTTGCTGAGGATGAGGCGGGCGCCGGTGGCGCGGTCGCGGACGACGCAGCCGAAGGTGCCGGCCGAGATGCGGTAGTGGCCGATGCTGGTGCCGCCAGGGGCGGGCCGCCAGCGGTCGGTGCGGGATTGCTGGGCGCGGATTTCGCCGACTTCGCGGACGTCGGTGCGCAAGCCGCCGACTTCACGGGGGACGAGGGCTTCGGTGGAGAGGGCGGCCGGGGTGACTTTCCTCTCGACGAGGACGATGACGGCGACGTCGCCGGTGAGGATGCCGGCCGTTTCGCGGTAGCCGACGCCGACGCCGACGACGTTCGGCCGGGAGAGGATGTCTTCTTTATGGGCCTCCTTGGCCTGGGCAAAGGGTGCAACGTCGGTCATGATCGTTTCCTCCTGTGAATCAGGTTTTTAGTGCCGAAACACCTTCGCTCGGATTGCACGGCCGCTAGGATGCTTCGACAAGCTCAGCATGACGGATTTGGGGGCTCGCTTCGGAACCCCGAACGTCATGAGGATTGGTGCGTTTCTTGTTCTCTTTTGAGGTGGAGGTAGATGACGGCGAGGGGCGGCAGCGTTAGCTGTAGGGAATGGGGGTGCCCCTGCCAGGGCTCGTCGCTGGTTTGCAGGCGGTCGTCGTTTTGCACGCCACTTCCTCCGTATTTCTCATAGTCACTATTTAACACCTCCTGATACACACCACTAACCAGAGAAGGGATACGATAATCGCGCCGGACGACGGGAGTGAAGTTGCAGACAACGTTGACCACGTCTGACCGATCCGAGGTATGGCGAGCGAAGGCGATGACGCTGGCTTCGGCATCGCGAAAATCGAGCCAAGTAAAGCCGTCAAAGGAGGCGTCGGCGCGGTGCATGGCCGGACGCTCCCGGTGGAAATCGTTGAGGTCGCGGACGAGGTCTTGTAAGCCCTTATGTTTCGGATCCTGGTTCAGAAGCTCCCAATCTAGCGAGCGGGCCTCGCTCCATTCACGCCATTGGCCGAACTCGCCGCCCATGAAGAGGAGGGGCTTGCCGGGATGGGCGTACTGATAGGCGTAGAGGGCGCGGAGGTTGGCGAAGCGCTGCCAGAGGTCGCCGGGCATTTTGTCGAGCATGCTGCGCTTGAGGTGAACGACTTCGTCGTGGCTGAAGGGCAGGATGAAGTTTTCGCTGAAGGCGTAAAGAATGGAGAAAGTGAGGGTGCCGTGGTGATAGGAACGGTAGATGGGATCGTTGGAGATGTAGCGGAGGGTATCGTGCATCCAGCCCATGTTCCACTTGAAGTCGAAGCCGAGGCCACCCTGGGCCGTGTCGTGGGTGACGCCGCCCCAGGCGGTGGACTCTTCGGCAATGGTGAGGGCGCCGGGGTACAGTTCGTGGACGCGATCGTTAAACCTGCGAATGAAGTCGATGGCTTCCAGGTTTTCGCGGCCGCCGTAGCGGTTGGGAACCCACTCGTCGTCCTCGCGGGAGAAGTCGAGGTAGAGCATGGAGGCGACGGCGTCAACGCGCAGTCCGTCAATGTGATATTTGTCGAGCCAGAAGAGGGCGTTGGCGATGAGAAACTGGCGGACTTCGTTGCGGCCGTAGTTGAAGATGTAGGTGCCCCAGTCAGGGTGTTCGCCCTTGCGTGGGTCGGCGTGTTCGTAGAGATGGGTGCCGTCGAAAAAGCCGAGACCGGCCTCATCCTTGGGGAAGTGGGCGGGCACCCAGTCGAGAATGACGCCGATTCCGGCCTGATGGCATTGGTCGATGAAGTACATGAAATCGTCAGGCGTGCCGAAGCGGCTGGTAGGGGCGTAGAAGCCGGTGACCTGATAGCCCCAGGAGGCGTCGTAGGGGTGTTCGGCGACGGGCATCAGTTCGACGTGGGTGTAGCCCATCTCTTTGACGTAGGGGATCAGCTCTTCGGCCAGTTCGCGGTATGTGAGCCACTCCCAGCCGTTCTTGCGACGCCAGGAGCCGAGATGGACCTCGTAAATGCTCATGGGCGAGGAGCGGTGGTCGGCGGCGGCGCGGGCTTCCATCCAATCGTCATCCTGCCAGCGGTAGCGGTCGACGTCCCAGACGATAGAGGCGGTCTTGGGCCGCATTTCGCTGAAGAAGCCGACGGGGTCGGCTTTGTTAACAACGTAACCCTGATAGTAGCTTTTGATCTCGTACTTATAGAGCTCGCCCTGATCGAGGCCGGGGATGAATAGCTCCCAGATGCCGCTGTCGACGTGGCGGCGCATGGGATGACGGCGGCCGTCCCACTGGTTGAAACGGCCGACGACGCTGACGCGCTCGGCGTTGGGAGCCCAGACGGCGAAGCGCACGCCGCGTACGGCTTCTTCATCGCCGGGAGGAGTGAGGTTCATGATATGGGCGCCCAGTTTTTCGTAGACGAAGATGTGGGTGCCTTCGGCCATCAGGTATTCGTCGTAGTCGCTGAGGGTGGGGCCGAAGCGGTAGACGTCTTCTTGTTGCCAACGGTTGCCTTCGACGTCGGAGAGGCGGAATCGGTAGCTCAGGGGAAGCTGGCGGTTGGGCAGGATGGCTTCGAAGAAACCGTCCTCGCGCACGCGACGCATGGGGACGGGATCGGCATCGCCCGGCAAGAGGACGTCGACAGTTTGAACGTGGGGGTGGAAGGCACGAATGACAACGCCTTCGGGGTGGTCGTGAGGGCCGAGAACGGAAAAGGGATCGCCGTGATAGGCGCCGACGATGGCGTCGATGGTCGCGGCCGGAAGGGTTGCTTCAGCGGAACTACCTGTCGTCATCTTTCCCCCTTTGGGCGTGGGAACGATTTCGTGGTTCATGGTTCACGGATTCATAGTATGCCGCCAATTGGCCAAATGAGCAATGGGATGAGGACGCCCGGAGAAGGGAGATAGGGCAGAGATGAGGGCCTGCTCGCGCGAGCAGGCCCTCATCTCTTTCTTGGTGCTAATTAGCGTCGGCGTCGATTAGCTTAGCGTCGCCGTTGGAGGATGCCTCCGGCCGGCAGCACGATGCCGATGAGGATGGAAGCCCAGATGGCGGTCTGGGCGAACGTTCCCGCGCCGGCGTCGTGGGCGGCGGAAGGGGTGGGCGGGGCCGTATGGATTACGGGGAGGTATTGCTTGATTTCTCCAACGATTACGTGCATTGTATCGGTACCGACACCGGTATCGTCATCGATGACGGTCAGGTTGACGGTGTAGTAACCTTCGGCCGAATAGGTGTGGCTGACGACCGGACCCGTTGCCGTATTGCCGTCACCGAAGTCCCACTCGTAGGTATGCGTATCCAGGGTTCCGACGTCACTGGCCGTGCCAGTGAAGGTGACGGTAACGCCGACGTCCGTCGTTACGTCGTCGCCGGCGTCGACGGTGGGCGGAACGTTGTCGACGGTGAGGTTGATGGTGGTCGTCGTGCTAAGCCCCTTGCTGTCGCTCAGGGTGAGGCCGACGGTGTAGACGTCGGTTGGCGTTCCGGTGGGATCGTCGTCCAGATATTGATGCATCTCGGCGAAGGACGCGGTGCCAGCGGCGTATGTGTAGCTCGTCGCCGTGCCATCGCCCCAGTCGACGTCTAGCTGGAGGCTCTCGCCAGCATCGGGTTCATTGATGTCTCCACTCAAGGTAGCGGTATCGTTTTCGTCAATGGGTGAGTTGATACCCAGGTTGGCGGCCGAAGGAGCGGTGCAGTTGGGAGCGACGTCGTGGCTGGCCGTTGCCGGCTGACTGCCAGGGTTATCGACGGCGTGGTCGGCCGTGTTGGTAATTGCCGTGCAGCTGTCTTCTACCACTTCAACCTGGTAGGTGATGACGGCCGGCGTCGTGGGCGGCACCCAGTCGAAGCAGATGGCGGTGCCATCGGAGATGATGGCCGAGGGATCGCCGCTGTTGACAACGGCCGTGGCGCGGTCGCCGAGCACGTTCTCGACACCGATGGTTGCGGGCGTCGGAATGGACGAGATGTTGTCGTAGGCGTAGATGATCTCGTACGCGCCAGGCGAATCATCGACGGCGCGCCACACGGCAATCTCGAAGTCCATCACGCTGGAACTGCCGCCGAAGAGGTGGATGTCGTCGTATTCCACGACGACGACGCCACCGGGATCGCCTGCGACTGCCAACGTTACGCCATAGTTTTGGGCAGCGTCATAGACGATCTCGAAGTCGTGCCAGAAGGCGGGCAAAACGTTGTTGGGGAGGGTGGCGTCGGGCAACGTCTGTGGTATCCAGGGGTCGCCGCCGTAATTGCCAAAGTCGAAGATGGCGAAGCCATCGTCGGTGAACCCCATGCCTGTGTAGTCGACGCCGTAGTAGTTGATAGGATCGCCGCTGCTGAAAGCAGAGAAGCCTACGTAATCACCGGAAATGGACGAATTGGCGAGAAGGCCAAAGGCTTCGAGATCGACGTAGGCGCCGCTGTTGGCGAAGGGCGCCGCGCACGCCGGATCCTGGTTACTGGTCGTTGCTTCGTAAAAACGCGACCCACGCATCGTCCCGGTCCAGGTGAGCTGGTTGCCGGTGACGTTGACGGAACCGCTCGTGGCGGCGGCCGACCCAGAAACGTAGCTCAGACCGGTGGGGATGGTGTCAGTGAGGGCGTAATTGAGGTCCACGCCGGTGACGTTGGGCAGGACGGTAAGGGAGTAAGTGAAGGTTTGCCCGACGGCGGCGTTTGCGACGCTGGCGCTCTTGACGACGGGGTCTGGGTGGCGCGTAAGGTTGACGCGCACGGTGCCCACGTTGTCGGTTTCGCCGGGGTCGGTGGCGATATCGAAGGCGCCGTACCAGCGGTCGCCGGCGACGATGGCCGAATCATCCCAGTAAACGCGCAGGTCGTACGGGTCTGATTGAGCGACGCTGCTTGGCCCGGTGACGTTCATGTTGCCATTGTCGGCGCCCGGAACGACGGCCCAGGCGAAGGTTACCTCGTCGGGCGGTGAGGCGGATTCAGCCCAGTTCTGGACGAGAACCCACCAGGTGCCGGCCGCGGGATCGTCGACGTTGCAGTATTCGGCGGCCGTGGGCGTGGTGCTGGCGCACACCTCGGTGGCGGCGCTGGGCGTGCTACCGGTGCCGACAAAGAGGTCGATGTCGGGCGCCTCGGAAGTGAGGATTTCGGCGACCAGGCGTTTCGCGTTGGCCGGGACGGTTTGCGTGGTGTAGAAGGTGGTGCCGTCGTTGAGGTTGTCATAGGGGTCGCCGTCGGTCGGATCCTGGCTGAGCAGTTCGGTCATTTGTGACGCCTGCGTCAGGCCGTAGTTGCCGATGGTCAGGTCTGTGATCGCAATGGATTGCAGATCTTCGACCAGGTGAGATCCGGCGTCGCGGCGAGTGTTGATCTCTACGGTGTCCGGAAGGACGCCAGAGGTGGGCAGGACGGCGACGGGAAGATGCCCCTCGGCCGCGGTGAAAGGTACCGTGGCGGTTGGGGACAGCGTCACTTCACCGAAGGCCCAGACGTCATTGGTTGCAGCGGAGACGTCGACCGCGATCATAATTGTCTGAGTGCCGTAGGCGGGCAATTCGAATTCGTTGGGCGTTACAGTGAGAACGATGTTGTCTTCAGTGGTAACGGAAACGGTCCACGTAATGGGGATGCTCTTGGTACTGGAGATGGTACGCGTCCAGCTACATTCGGAGAGACATTGGCTGTTGCCCATGCTGGGCAGGTTTAGCGTCTTGGGATCGCCGCCGTCGTCGGGGTTGGCCGCCTCGTAGTTGGCGATGGTCTCGTCCATGACGAAGCCGGCTTCGGCTGCGTCGGTGAGGTCGATGCGGCCGCTACCCATGTCGAAGTAAGTGGCAGGCGTGGTGCTGTCATCGTCGAGGACGTCCGTCCAGGAGGTAGTCATGAGGGCGGATTGGACCATGGCGGGCGTCCACTCGGGGTGGAGGGCGATGAGCAGGGCCGCTGCACCGGCCGCGTGGGGACTGGCCATGGAGGTACCGCTGATGGCGTTCCACTCGACGGCGCCACCGGTACCGTAGGCGGCGATGATGTCGACGCCGGGCGCGGAGACGCTGGGCACGATGATGTCGGGCAGGGCGCGGTTGGCGCCGCGCGAACTGAACCCGGCCATGATGTCGCCGTTGCTCGGATCGACGTCAAGCATCGTACCGGCGATGGTTGCCATGTGTCCGGAGCCGGAGCTGAGCCAGGCGCGGAGGACGTCGCCATCGGAGTCGCCGATGTGGACGGCGGGGATGACGTGGGGGTCGGCGTTGATGCTTTCGCCCTGGGCGTCGGTGTTGGCGAGGACGCAGCCGGCGGCTCCGCCGGCCTCGACGTTGGCGCATTTTTGTGTGCGCGCGATTTCGCCCCGGTCACAGACGACGATTTCGCCGTTGGTCCAGGTGCCGGCGGGGAAGGGATCGAGACATTGGGCATCGCCCGCGCTTGCAGCGTAGACGATGTCGGCCGGACCATAGCCGGCGGTGACGCTCTTGCCGTCGATGTCGGCCGGGGGCGTGGTGTCGCCGCCGGACATACCGGTGACGGAGTTGAGGAATTTGCGGTCGTGGGTGGTGGCGCCAACGGAAAGGAGCCACGGGGCGTCGGCCGGCGAGCCGACGGTTTCGGACCCAGGACCCGCATTGCCGGTGGAGGTGGCGACGAAGATGCCGGCCTCGCGGGCGTTCAGGTAGCCAACGGTGTCGAAGTCGTTCCAGACGTCGGAGGGCGACTCACTACCGATGGAGTAGTTGACGACGTCGACGCTGTCGGTGATAACCTGGTCGATGGCGGCCGAGAGGGCGGACAGCGTACAGCAAGCGGAATAAGCGATGATGTTGGCGTGGGGGGCGACGCCGGAGATGGTGCGGGTAAAGGACGTGGTGGGCGCGACTACTGTCGCCTCCACAACGTTGCCGGCGGCCGTGCTGGTCGTATGCGAACCATGCCCGTCGTAGTCGGTGGGGTCGCCGCTGTTTACCGTAGGATAACCCCAGGCGCCGATGAGCTTGTCGTTACAGAAAGAAGGATCGGTGGTGTCACAGTAGCTGCCGGGGGTGTAATTGCCGGAGCCATAGGGATTGGTATGGTCGTAGCCATCAATGGGACCGATATCGGCGAAAGAGGGGTTGTCGGGATTGATGCCGGTGTCGATGACGCCGACGATGATGCCCTCACCCTGGGTGCCGGGCAGACCGGCGGTATCGGTTCCATCCCAGATACCGGGGGCGCCGATCCAGGCGGGACCGTTGTCGGTCTGTAGCTCCCGCTCAAGGTCACGCTGGACGAAGATGACGCCGGGCATGCCGGAGACGAGGCGGGCCTCGTCCGGGGTCATGCGGGCGGCGATACCGTTGTTGGCCGTGGTGTAGCGGTAAACGACGTCAACGGAGCGATTGAGAAGGTCTTCCATCCCGCTGATGAGCTCGGCCTGTTCGGCCCTGAGGTAGCTCGAGTAGGCCTGGCTGGCCGGCGCATGGACGTCGAGCTTTTCGTCTGCGGTGGCCATGGGGCTGGTGGGGGCGAGGCCCTCGATCCCGCCCTCGTAGGCGGCCAAAGGTGGTTCCTCGAGACGGATGAGGTAGATGGCTTCGCCGGTTGCTCCCTTGGGTTCGCTGACGATGCCGGTCCCCATTGCGGTCACGTCTTCGGCGGCAACCGGCTGCGGCTCGTCGTCTGCTCGGGGAGAGACGGCGGCGTTATGCGCGTTGGGCAGCCGCGCGTAGACGGCCGTCGCCAGTGTAAAGATAAAGGCAATAAGCAGCGCTAAGGCGACGACATTGGTCGACTTCTTCCGGTTCATCGGAACTTTCTCCTTGTTATTGACCCCCCTAAACGGATCAAATGTTCAGAAAAGTATAGCAGAACAGGGTAAGGCGTGAAAATCGGGTTAGGAATCTAACCTCCCGGAGGCCCGGTAACACGCAGTGAAGCGTCTCGTGCAGCCGTCTCGGCGTTCTTGACCAGCCTCCGGGAGGTTTTCGGTAGCTGCGTTGAGGATTGCTGGTTAGCGGTAGACGACGAAGCTGTCAAGGATGTGATCGAGCGCCTCTAAATCGGCGTCGGTGACGACCTGAACGGCAACGACGTTGACGAAAGTGCCGTCGTCGGGTTGCGTGGCGACGATGATGTAAGCGGCGTTGTTGCTGCCACAGTTCTCCCAGACGTCGTATTGGCCTGTGTAGAGGGCGTCGGAGTAGTTTTCGCGGCCGGCGTAGGTGCATTCGTCGGAGAAGTCGAAGAAATCGAGCACGCCATCGACGGTGACGTCGCTGCCCATCTCGGTGAGGGCGGCGAATTCGAGGCCGGGCGTGTCCCAGGTTGTGTAGTAACTCTCCAGGTCGGGTGCGGCGGCGACGGCCGGGCCGAGGAGGGAGCCGTCGTCGGCCGTCCAGGGGGAACCGTCGACGTCAGCCCAGGCGGTGGGCACTTCAACTTCGAGCTGGCCGGAGTTGTCGCTGATGAGGGTGTAGTCGGGATAGCCGGCGGCGCCTCCGCCCTCGGCTCCCGACTCTGCGCCGGCTACTTCGCCGCCCAACTGCTGGGAGAAGTCGACGGTGACGACGAGGGGATCGCCGTTAAGCTGGCCTTCGAGCACCTCTTCGGCAGCGAAACGGAGCACCTCGATGCGCATGACGTCGTCGGGCCGGCGGCTGCGGAGAATGTCGCAGTAGTCGGACATGGTGCCGTCGGTGGCCAGCACGAGGTTCTCGAGGCGGGTGACGATGTCGCCAGGTTCGACGCCGACCTGATCGGCCGGGGAGCCGGATTCGACGGAGGCGACCCAAATGCCGTAGAGGTTGGCGTCAGGGGCGGCGACGGCCGTACCGTTGATGCCGATGGAGGTAACGTTGTTCCCCTGGCGCAACTGTTCGATGACGGAGACGGCTTCGTCACGGGCAATGGCATAATATTGATTGGTGTCGCCACGGCTGGCGTAGTTGACGCCAACGACGCGGCCGTCGGAAGTGACGAGGGGGCCGCCGGAGTTGCCGGGGTTGATGGTGGCGTCGTGCTCCAGGGCGGAGTCGATGGAGGCCCAACTGGTCTCGCCGCTGGCGTCAGCCTTGGAGATGATGCCACGCGTGAGGGTGAATTCGGGATCGCCCAGGGGGAAGCCGGCGGCGTAGACGTCGAGGCCGACGTTGAGATCCCCCGAGTACCAATCGAGGTAGGGAAAGCCTTCGCCGTCAATGTCGATGACGGCGAGGTCGGAACATTCGGAAACGCCGAGGACGCGGGCGTTGAGGGGTTCTGACTGGCCGCCGACGTAGACGCGCAAGAGGGCGGCGCCGGTGACGACGTGGTTGTTGGTGACGGCGATACCGCTGGGATCGATGATGAAACCGGAACCGCTGCCGGCGACGTTTAATTGCGTACCTACCTGAGGATCGACGAAGGAGCCTTCGGCGATGATTTGCACGACGGCCTGCTGTACCTGTTGGAGATCGTCGATGGCGACCGGGCCGCTTTCTGTGGGCGTGGCCGCGGGCTCGGCCGTGGGGGCCGGCTCTTCCTGGGCCTCACCGCCCGTTTCTTCGCCTGGAGGCGGCTGCTCTTCTGTGGCAGCCATGGGCGTGGGCGCCTCGGGTTCGCCGCTGCCATTTCCCGGCAAGACGGCATTGCAGGCGAGGGTGGGAAGGAGAAGAACGACGGTGTAAACAAACAGGCGCAGACGGAGAGACTTCTTCATGGGAACCTCACTCGTATATAATAGTATTTGGTGTACAATTTCTTACGTGGCAGACGCGCTCTGGATTTTAGCGACGACCGGGCTCAACGCGAAGGGGTCGCCGGCACAAGATAGCACCAAAAGTATGCCACTATTACCGTAAAAAGTCCAATGTAGAGGGCCTAGCAGATGGCGAGACCGATTATCTTAACGGTGGACGACGAACAGGCGGTATTGAACGCGATCGAACGGGATCTACGGCGCCATTACGGCAAGGAATACCAGATCGTGAAAGCGGCGGGCGGCGAGGAAGCGCTGGCGGCCGTGGAGCAGTTCAAGCAGCGGAATTCGCCGCTGGCGCTTTTTCTGGTCGACCAGCGAATGCCGACGATGTGCGGCACGGATTTCTTGCAGGAAGCGCAGCGGTTATATCCGGAAGCGCGCAAGGTGCTGTTGACGGCGTACGCGGATACGGAAGCGGCAATCTCGAGCATCAACGAGATCGGCCTGGATTACTATCTGATGAAGCCGTGGGATCCGCCGGAGCAGCATCTTTACCCCACTCTCGACGACTTGTTGAGCGATTGGTGGTTAACGGTGCCGGTGCCTTACGATGGGATTCGCGTGGCCGGTACGTTGTGGTCGGCACAGAGTCACGATGCGAAGGATTTTCTGGCCCGCAACCGGATTCCGTACCGGTGGCTGGACATTGAGCAGGATGACGAGGCGCGGGCGCTGGTGGAGACGGTGGAGAATCCGCAGGGTCAGTTGCCCGTCATCTTCTTTCCGGATGGGGAGGTGCTGGTGGCACCGGACCACCGCACGTTGGCCGAGCAGTGTGGCCTGCGTACGGAGGCCAGCGCTTCCTATTATGATCTGATTGTGGTCGGGGCCGGCCCGTCGGGGTTGGGCGCGGCCGTGTATGGGGCCTCTGAGGGGCTGAAGACGTTGCTCATCGACAAGGAGGCAACGGGTGGACAGGCAGGAACCAGTTCGAAGATTGAGAATTACCTGGGCTTTCCGAAGGGGATCAGCGGGACGATCCTGGCGCAGCGAGCGACGGTGCAGGCGATGCGGCTGGGCGCAGAGATTTTGACGGCGCAGGAAGCGGTAAGGGTGCGAGTGGAGGATCCGTACCGGATCGTGAAGCTGGCGGACGGCACCGAGTTGAGTTGCCGGGCGCTGGTGATCGCGACGGGGGTTACGGTGCGCCGGCTGTCGGTGCCCGGCGTGGAAGGGTTGGAAGGAGCCGGCGTGTATTACGGGGCGGCGGTGACGGAAGCGGCCCACTACGCCGACCGTCACGTTCACGTCGTGGGCGGCGCCAATTCGGCCGGCCAGGGCGCCATGTTCTTTTCGCGCTACGCGAGTAAGGTGTCGATCCTGGTGCGTGGCAGCGCCCTGTCGAGGGGAATGTCCCACTATCTCGTCAACCAGATCGAGAACACGGAGAATATTGAGGTGCTGACGGGGACGACGGTGGAAGCCGTCCACGGGGAGCGGGAACTGGAAGCGCTGACGCTCAAGGACCGGCGCACGGGGAAGGAGTGGACGGTGCCGGCCGTGGCGCTTTTTGTGTTTATCGGCGCGGAGCCGCACACGGAACTGGTGGCCGACGTGGTGGAGCGGAACCGGGCCGGCTTTATTCTGACGGGGCCTGACCTGATGCGCGGCGGGCGGAAGCCGGCGGGATGGAAGCTGAGACGGGATCCGTATCTGCTGGAGACGAGCGTGCCCGGCATCTTTGCCGCGGGCGACGTGCGCCAGGGGGCCGTGCGCCGGGTGGCATCGGCGGTGGGGCAGGGCGCCGTGGTCGTCAATTTTGTCCACCAATACTTGAAGAGCGTGTAAGATGGCATTAAGCGATTTCTTCCGTAAGATCCCGTTGTTTTCTCAGCTTGACGCGGACGACATGAAGCGTCTCTGCTCGCTGGCGCAGGAAGTGCAACTGGCGGCCGGCGAGGAGTTGTTTGCCGAGGGCAGTCTGGGGGAGCGGGCGTATATTGTGGAAGATGGACAGGTTGAGGTGCTCAAGGTCAGCAACCGGCGGGAAGTGAAGGTGGCCACGGTGGAGCGGGGGGAGGTGGTGGGGGAGCTGGCACTGCTGGAGAACCGGCCGCGGTCGGCGACGGTGCGCGCGCGGACGGACGCCTTGCTGTGGGCGATTGACAAGGAGCAGTTGCTGGATCTGCTGAGGACGAGCCCGTCGGCCGCGGAGACGATGTTCTTCACTGTGCTCGACCGCTGGCGCCATACGGAATCCCTGCTGCGGCAAAGCGAGAAGATGGCGCAGTTGGGGACGCTGGCGGCCGGCGTGGCGCACGAGCTGAACAACCCGGCGGCGGCCGTGCGCCGGGGCGCCGTGCAGCTAGAGGGGGCAATCGTGAATATGGCGCAGGCGTTCGTGCGCATTATCCAGTCGAAGCTGACGGCGCCCCAGCAAGCGACGCTGGAACGGTTGACGGCGCACGTGCGACAGCAGGCAGCCGCCCCTCTGCACCTGGACGCGCTGGCACGGAGTGACCGGGAAAACGAGGTGGAAGCGTGGCTGGAAGCGCAGGGCGTACCGGATGCGTGGGAAGTGGCCCCGACGATGGTCAGCCTGAACCTCAGCGACGAGGATCTAGAAGTGCTGACGGAGATGTTCACAGGAAGCGGGCTGCGCATTATCGTCACGTGGTTGAACGCCAACTACGATACGTTCAACTTGCTGGCGGAGTTGCGGCAGGGAGCCGGGCGGATCGCGGACATCGTCATGGCGCTGAAGTCTTACGCTTATCTGGATCAGGCACCGGTGCAGCAAGTGGACGTGCACCAGGGCCTGGACGACACGCTGCTAATCTTGCGCCATAAGCTGGCGACGGGGATCGACGTTCAGCGGAGTTACGCAAGTGACTTACCGGTCATTGAGGGGCACGGGAGCGATCTGAATCAGGTATGGACCAATCTGATCGACAACGCTATCGACGCGGTCAGCGGGGTGCCGGACGGACCGGTGGCGGAGCCGACGGTCACGGTGAGCACGCGGATGGAAGGGGACCCGGAGGACAGGTGGGTGGTAGTCACGATCGGCGATAACGGGCCGGGCATCCCGGAGGAGGCGCTGCCGAAGTTATTCGACCCGTTCTTTACGACGAAGCCGCCGGGCAAGGGGACGGGATTGGGGCTGGACATCAGCTATAACATCGTCGTTCACAAGCATGGGGGAGAGATCCGGGTGGATTCGGAGCCGGGACGGACGACGTTCGAGGTGTGGCTGCCGGTCAATTACGAGAGTTCGTGAGGGGGGAGGGGCCGAGGAGGAGGGAGGTAAGGCCCTCCAATTGCCCGGCGGTGTCGCCGAAGAGGGCGATTTGTGTGGGCGCGTCGGGCACGCGCAGGTGATCGTAGGGGAGCCGGCCGAAGACGACGACGACGGGCCGATCGCCGTCCAGCAGGCGGTTGACGAGGGTCTCCTGAGCCGTCTCGCCGTGATGGACGTAGCGCAGGTTGGCGTCCCAGGTGACGACGACGACGGCGTCGGCCGTCGTGGCCCGAGAGAGGGCGTCGGTTTGGGCGCGGGCGACGTCGGCCGGATCCTGGGGATTGTAGAATAGCTCCTCGACGGTGACGCCGCGAGCGGCGATTATTTCGTGTAGTAGACTTTTTCCGTCGCCTACGGCCGTGCCAGGGTTGATGGCGGCAGGGCTGACGAGCAAAAGACGGCGGGAGGGAAGGGGGAGGGGCAACAAGCCGGCGTTATCCCGGATAGGAGTGACGGCCGCCGCGCCTGCTTCCCGGGCGAGTTCCTCGTGGGCCGGGCCGTTTTCGAGGAGGGTGGTCGCAGGGGGCGCGGCCAGATCGTAGGCGAGCTTGAGGCGGATGAGACGACGGACGGAGGCGTCGATACGAGACTGGTCGATGCGGCCGGCGGCGACGGCATTGAGCAAGGCATCGCGCATGACGTCGGGGTCGCGCGTCGTCTCAACGGCGAGAAGGAGATCGTTGCCGGCGAGGACGGCGCGGACGGTAGCTTCGGATAGCGTATAGTGATCGCGGATGGCGCTCATGCCCATGTCGTCAGTCATGACGACGCCGTCGAAGCCGATCTGATCGCGGAGAATGCCGTCGACGACGGCCGGGGAGAGGGAAGAAGGTACGCCGCCGGGATCGACGGCGGGGATGCTCAGGTGGGCGACCATGACGGCGGCCACGTCGCCGGCGACGGCGGCCTGGAACGGAGGGAGTTCGACGCGTTGGAGGGCGTCGAGCGGGGCGTCGAGGAGGGGAAGCGCGACGTGGGAATCAACGTCGACACGTCCGTGGCCGGGGAAATGTTTGGCGACGGCGATGACGCCGCCTCCCTGTTGCCCGCTGATGTAGCGGTTGCCGAGGTCGGCGACTAATTCAGGGGTCTCGCCGAAGGAGCGGAGGCCGATGACGGGGTTGGCCGGCTCGACGTTGACGTCCAGCACGGGGGCGTAGTTGACGTTGACGCCGAGACTGCGCATCTCGACGGCGACGGAGCGGCCGACGGCGTACACCAGGTCTGGACGCCCGGCCGCTCCG
>JAWVYQ010000027.1:0-29700 GCA_033722615.1 Promineifilaceae bacterium (SeqCode) | reverse complement strand
TGAGCTTACAGTTCTTTCCAGAGTGGCCTCGCGGCCGTTTTTACTACCCATTTGCCTCGTCTCCTTGATTACGCTCTTTATGCGTGAAAACGCTCGGATGTGCGACCTTCAACCCGGTCAACAGACATCATTTTAGCACAAACGTTCTGGGAGATCAAGATCGATCTTGTAAAAATGAACAATCATTCATTTCTTTGTGGGCGATTGCTTCCTGGAGAGGGGCGGCCGCGTTAGCTCTGTGCCGACGCCGGCTGTGGCCGGATTAATCGCAACAGGTCTGGGATCTCTCGGCCGCCCAAAAGGAGGTTCAGCACGGCGTAAGTCACTACCCCCGCTCCCCCGCCGGCCGCCAGGAAGAGAATGCGATTCGCGATGACCTGGTCTAACGCCCAGACGACGGCCGTCATACCCGCGGTCGCCAACAGCCCGCGGCCGAGGCTGATCGCCAGTTCCCGCTCGCCCAGCGACCCCAGCGCCCGCCGGTTTAGGAAGAAGAGCAGGCTCGACTGCACCGTGAAGCCCACCGTCGTCGCCAAGGCCAGTCCGCCCACTCCCAGGTCTTCTACGAAGACGTAGAGGAAGCTCACCGTCACTGCCAGCCACACAAGGGAAGCGTACATCGGCGTCTTCGTGTTGTGCTGCGCGTAGAAGAGGCGGGCTACGATCTCCAACGTTGCCTCGCTGACGACGCGCACGCTGAAGAAGATTAAGACGCCGTATACCAGCCGGGTGGAAGCCGCGTCGAATGCACCCCGCTCCAGGATCACGGCGATGGCCGGTTGGCCCAACAACACCAGCCCGGCCCCGGCCGGGATAGTCAGCATCCACACAATCTTCAGGGCGTTCATTGCCGTTCGCTTTAGTTGTGCGATGTTCTCCTCGTTAAACAGCTCCGACAGGGTGGGAAAGATGACGATGCCGATGGCCGTGCCGAACAACGTTTCCGGCAACTGTTGCAAATAGTAAGCGTAGAAATAGCCGGACGTCGAGCCCGCCGGCAGGCCTGACGTCAACCGGATGATAAACAGGTCGGCGAGCTGGATAGTGCCCAGGGTGACGATGCGCGGCCCCATGAGGCGCACGATCTCGTGCACGCCCGCCATATGCAGGCCCAGCGCCGGCCGATAGCGGAAGCGATAGCGTACGAGAGCCGGTACCTGGATCAGGATGTGTAACAGGCCGCCCACCACCGTCCCCCACGCCAGGCCGTGGACGTCGCCGCCCATCGCGGGCACGAATCCGTAGAGACCGATCAAGTAGCCGGCGTTGAGGGCCACCGGCGCCAGCGCCGGCAGAGCAAAGTGCTGGTGGGCGTTGAGAATGCTGCTCAGAACGCCGCTAACGCCAAAGAGCGTCGTCTGCAAGAGGATGATGCGCATCAGTTCGGCCGTCAGCGCCTGTAGTTCCGGCGAGAAGTCAGGTACCAGCAATCGCTGCGTGATCCACGGCGAGAAAATGGCGCCCACGGCCGAGACCCCGCCCAGGATGAGGAGTACCAGCGTCAGCGTGCTGTTCGCCAGCCGGGCCGCCTCGCGGGCGCGCTCGCTGGTCAGTCGTGCGGAGTAGACGGGGATGAAAGCCGCCGCCAGCGCCCCGCCCGAAATGAGGGTGACGAACACTTCCGGCAACTGGTTGGCGGCCGTGAAAGCGTCGTAAGCCGGCGTCGTGCCGAAGGCCTGGCCCACCAGGATGGTCCGCCCGAGGCTGACCACCTTGTCCAGGCCGAAGAAGACGATGACGATGATGCTCGATTGTAGGAGATGGCGCGTCCGGTCCATGGGGGCGGATTGTAACGCGCCCGCGGGGTGAGGCAAACCAACCGGACGCGCCTCTCATCTTGGCTGAAATGAGGTTGTCATGAGGGGCGGTTTTAAGGATCCGCCCGGCTCTCCCAAATAGGCCGTTCGTCTACGCTGCTACCGTCTTGGCTGCCAGCGTGTAGCCCCGGCGCAAAACCTCCACGTTCGCTTCCAATAAATGCCCCTTGCTTTCTGGCAGATGGTTGCGCAGCGCCTCTTCCACCTCTTCCACAGACAGCACGGACCGCCGCCCCAGCATAGCGCCCACGGCCGCCACGTTTAGCATTTTGCTGCTGCCTGCCTCTTCGGCAATGGTGTTAGCCGGCACGTAGACGGCTTCAATCTCCTCCCGAGCCGTCCTGGCGCCCACAATGGCGCTGTTGACGACGAGCAGGCCGCCTTCTCTCACCAGCGGTTCATACTTCTCGAACGACGGCAGGTTGAGGGCGATGACGATTTTCGGCCGGGAGACGATGGGCGCGCCCACCGGTTCATCGCTGATAACGACCGTGCAGTTAGCCGTGCCGCCGCGCATCTCCGGGCCGTACGAAGGGATCCAGGTCACGTGCCGGCCGCTGTCCATCCCCGCGTAAGCCAGCAACTGCCCGGCAAAGAGGACGCCCTGACCGCCGAATCCCGCAATAACTATTGAATGTTCCATACTACTCTCCGTTCGATAACGCGCTTCATTGAAGCGTTCCCTTGTTACAGTGACGCAGGTTCAGCTACCCGCCCGCTGCGTTCCAGTTCGGCACCGAACACCTCGCCCAGACGCCGGATACCCAGCTCGATCATCTCCGGCCGGGCGTTGGAGAAGTTGAGGCGCAGCGTGTTGTGCCCGCCACCGGCCGGATAAAAAGCCGTGCCGGGAACGTAAGCCACCTTGTGCTCGATGGCCTTCTTCAGCACTTCTGGGCTGTCCATCGTTTCCGGCAGCGTTACCCACAAGAAGAGGCCGCCTTCAGGCCGGGTCCAGCGTACCTCCGGCGGGAAGTGGCGGGCCATCATCTCCAACATCAGGTCCCGTCGCCGCCGGTAGACGCGCCGCAGAGTCGCCACATGTTTGTCCAGGAAGCCGTCGCGGGCCACCTCGTAAGTCACCATCTGTATGAGCGTGCTGGTATGCAGATCCATTCCTTGCTTGGCCATCACGCACTTCTGAACGACCTCTTCCGGGGCCACTATCCAGCCCAGACGCAGACCGGGCGCCAGCGTCTTGGAGAAGGTGCTCAGATAGATCACGTTGCCGCGTAAGAAAGAGCCGTTGCTTCGCCCGCGGCCGTTTTCCCCTTCTCCGTTCAACTGTCTGGCGTCCAGCACCAACAGCGGCGGGAGGTGCTCTCCCTCATACCGCAACTGTCCGTACGGATCGTCCTCGACGATGGGGATGCCATAGTTGTCGGCGATGCGGATGATCCGTCGCCGCCGCTCGCCTGCGAGGGTCACGCCGGCCGGATTGTGGAAATTAGGCAGAATGTACATGAACTTAGGCCCTGCACACAACGCCTGCTCAAGCCGACCGGCGCAGCAGAGGCCGTCGTCGTCGATGGGCACCGTGACGAACTCTGCCTGATAGGCGCGCCAGGCCTGGATGGCGCCCAGATAGGACGGCTCCTCCGTCAGGACCAGGTCGCCCGGGTTGATTAACAGTTTGCCGATCAGATCCAAGGCTTGCTGCGAACCGCTGGTCAGAAGCACGTTTTCCGGCCGCGCCGGGATGCCATAACGGCTCATGCGTTCGACGATCAACTCCCTGAGAGGCCTATATCCCTCCGTCGTGCTGTATTGGAGCGCCTGGCTACCGTGCTCGGCCAGCACCTTATCCGTCGCTTCTGCAAAGGCCTTCACCGGAAACAGTTCGGGCGCCGGCAGGCCGCCGGCAAAGGAAATAATGTCCGGTTGTTGTGTCAGTTTCAGCAATTCGCGGATGACAGAGCTACCCATCCACTGCATGCGTTGCGCATAACGTCGCGTCCAGGGGGTTGTCATGGGATCTCTCCTGTCTATGTGGGATCGGCGTGGTCATCGTCGATCACCGTTCGTTACCGACGGCCGCGACGTCGTCCTTGCAGTTCCTCAACGACTTTGAAATCCTCGAGCGGATAGACAGGCACCATCTTTTCCGCCACCCACTCCAGCGCTTCGGACGGCGTCATTCCCCAGTTGGTCGGGCACGAGGAGAGCAACTCCACGATGCTGAAGCCCAACCCTTGTAGCTGTGCCTCAAAACCGGTCTTTATCGCCCTGCGCGCCTGAATGACGTGCCGCGCATCGTGCAGGCTACGGCGCACGCTGTACGCCGTGCCCGGCAACTGTGCCAATAGCTCCGCCATATGCAGCGGTTGTCCTGTCTGTTGGTCGTCGCGCCCGAAGGGCGATGACGTCGTCGTTTGCCCAATGAGGGTCGTCGGCGCCATTTGTCCACCCGTCATCCCGTAGATGGCGTTGTTGATGAAGATGACGGTAATTTGCTCGCCCCGGGCGGCCGCATGCAGAATCTCGGCCGCGCCAATCGAAGCCAGGTCGCCGTCACCCTGATAGGTAAAGACGACGCTCTCTGGGTTGACTCGTTTCAGTCCCGTCGCCATCGCGGGGGCCCGGCCGTGGGCCGCCTCGCAGGCGTCCACATTGAAGTAGTTAAAGGCGAAAACGGAACAGCCCACGGAGGCGACCAGGATCGTCCGTTCCTGGATGCTCAGCTCGTCAATAACCTCTGCCACCAGCCGGTGCGCCGTGCCGTGGGTGCAGCCGGGGCAGTAATGGGTATGGACGTCTGCCAGCGCCGACGGCCGCTCATAAGTCACTTCTTCCTGTATGGTGTCGATCATCTGTGCCGTTACCATTATCTCCTACTCCCATTGCCACCGTCCGGCCCGGCCGGGGCGCCGGCGGTCAACGTCTGTGCCAGAAATTCGCGCGCTGCCTGTTCGATCTCCTCCGGCATTGGGATGATTCCACCCATCCGCCCAAAGAAGCGCACGGGAAAGTCGCTGCCGGTGACGGCGCGCACGTCCTGGAGCATCTGGCCGGCGTTCATCTCGGCGACCAGGAATCCTTTGCTTCGCGCGGCGATTGCCTTAAGTTGTCGTTCCGGGAAGGGCCACAGCGTGATCGGCCGGAAGAGGCCCACCCGCAGCCCGTCGCGGCGCATCGACTGGACGGCCGTCTGGGCGACGCGGGCCGCCGTGCCAAAGGCCACGACGACCAGATCGGCGTCTTCTACGCCGTCCGCTTCATAGCGGATCTCGTTCGCCTCGATCCGCTCCAGTTTCTCCTGTAGCCTCTGGTTCACCGTCTCCAGCTTGGCCGCGCCCAGGTAGAGAGAATTGACGATATTCGGCTTCCGGCCGCTCGCTCCGGTCAGCGCCCATTCCGGGCGTCTTTTCGGTAGAGGGCGCATCGGCGGCAGCTCGGCCGGTTCCATCATTTGTCCGATGGCCCCGTCCGCCGCCACGATGACCAGGGTTCGATACTGGTCGGCCAGGTCAAAAGCCGCCCCCATCAGGTCAATCGCTTCCTGTACCGTCGACGGGGCGAGGACGAGGGCGTGGAAGTCTCCGTGTCCGGCTGACTTCGTCACCTGATTATAATCCCCCTGGCTGGGTTGGATGTTGCCCAGGCCGGGGCCGCCGCGCATCACGTCCACGACCACCGCCGGCACCTCAGAGCCTGCGATGTAACTGAACCCTTCCTGCATCAGGCTGATGCCCGGACTGCTGGAAGAGGTCATAGCGCGCACGCCGGCCGCGGCCGCGCCGTAGACCATGTTGATGGCGGCCACTTCGCTTTCGGCCTGCAGAAACGTCCGGCCCAGCTCGATCATGCGCTTTGACATGTGTTCCAATAATTCTGTCTGGGGGGTGATAGGATAACCAAAATAGGCCTCGCAGCCCGCCCGGATGGCCGCTTCGGCGAAGGCTACGTTCCCTTTAAGCAACTGCTTGGGCATTTCTTTTCCTCCCCTTCCTTTCTGTGGTCCGGCTCGACCGCTTTGTGGGAATTTCGCGATAGACGGTGATGCACCCTTCCGGGCAGACTGTGGCGCACAGAGCGCACCCCGTACAATCGTGCTCGGGATCGAGCAGAATGACCGGCCGGTAGCCTTTGCTGTTCAGCTCGTCGGCCAGCACCAGAACGTCCTGAGGGCAGGCGTCGCGACATAGCTCGCAGCCCTTGCAGCGTTCTACATCGATGACGACTCGACCTTTTGCCATGTGGCTGTTCCTCCATAGTGGGATGTTAAGGAAAATTGACGTGGTAAGGTGCGGGGGGGACCCCCACTATGAGTATGGCAAAAGGAGCGGCGGCTCAGTAGTGACAAATGTCAGCATTGGCTGTGCGTAACGTCTAAAGGAGGCTCCCTACTCGCGTCGCCGGCCGCGCGGGCGCTTCTTCCCTCTCGACCGGCGTTCCCGTCCAGCCCGGCCGCAGGTAGATGAACCAGTACACCAGCCCCACCAGCAGCGCGCTGCCAATGAGGTTGCCGATCGTCACCATAGCTACTGCCATTGTGTGCGGCGACCGATCCGGCAAACAGTGACATCCTTCATACCGTGTTCTGCGGAAGGTCACAGACGGCCTTCGGCGGCCGTTGTTATAATGTGCATAACGTCCCAATTTCTAGAGAGGATGGCCTTTGATGGACCAGGAGGAAGCGGCCGCGGTCCGAGAAGACGGCGCGGTAGAAAAAGAATACTGGTGGAAACGAGGGGAGGCGGAGAAGGAAAGCTGCCGGATGCCGCCCCGCTCCGGCCAGACGTGCCCTGAGTGCGGAGAGGGAACGCTGGCATACGACGGCCTCTTCATCCTCACCTGTGACCGCTGCGGCTACGTTGCCGAAAGCGGCGCCTCGTGGTGATAGGCTCCCTCGTGGAGGCGTGGCCTCCACCTGGTTGCCAGAAGGCGGAGCATGCTGCGGCCTGGCCGAGACGCTTGATGGACCCGGCCGGCCAGCAACCCCTCTGCTCTCGTAGCAGAAAGCGTGTTCGTGGCGCTTCGGGACGGTTAGGGGACGCGGCGGGGAACGCGGGGGGATCGTTCTCACTCTATAGTGACGTGTAATCGAAAACGGCGACGTTAACTATCGGAGGTAAATGCTATGAGAACGAGAACGCTTGTCTTAACCCTTCTTGCCCTGGTCAGCGTGCCCGTGGTTATCCTCTTCCTCATCGGCCTCTTTTTCCGTGGTTGGTTCCTGCTGGAACCGGCAGCGGCGGAAGCCCCGGATCGCCAGGAGAGCGCCCCGGTCACCCACCAACACGTCAATGAGACGCTGGGATATTCTCTGCACTACCCGGAGGGTTACTCAGTCGAAGCGCAGGAGAACGGTGACATCTTCGTCATCAGCACGCTCATGAACCATACCGATCCACGCCTGGAGGTCACCGTCGGTGATGCCGGAGGCGCCACGGCCGAGGCGGCCGCCGACAATTTCGTTGGCGCTTTGGCAGGGTTCGACGTCGGGCGCTCCACGCTGATTATGAACGGTACGGAGGCGCAGGTTGTGGATGGGGTCCCCGGTCAGGAGATCAGCCGCCTTGTCTTCCTGGTGCACGAGGGCCGACTCTATCAACTGTCGTTCACCCACGCTGACGAGCAGCTTGGCGACGCATATGACAGGATGGAGCAGCTATTCCACATCGTGGTTGATTCCTTTCAGACCATACCCGTTGACGCCGAAGCGACGGTCCCACCACCAACTTCCGCGGAAGTGGATGTCGCTGATGATGGCGACCGTATCTCAGATGTGGCTACTTACGAGGATCAGGCGGCCGGTTTTGCCCTGGACTATCCGGCAGGATGGTACATTGTGGACGTGGCGCCGGAGATCAAGGCCAGCGCCAACAATTACACCATTAGCTTCCTCTCCTGGCAACCGGCCGCGGGTGGGGCGCAGGGCATTCCTGAACACGGCACCAAAGTGGACGTCAGCGTCCTGCCGGGACCGGTAGCGACCTTGCAGAAGGCGGCGACAGCGTGGAAGGAGCAGACCGCTGCCGATCCGGCGCAAACCATCCTCTCCGAAGCGACCACGACGACGGCCGGCGGCCTCGAGGCCGTGCGCTGGTCTGTGCAATCGTCCTTCGGCCGGGTCTTGGTGATCATGACCGTGGTCGACGGCCGGCCCATCCTCCTCAGCGGACAGGGCGACGAGGCTCTCGTGGAGTGGATGGCCCACACGCTACGGCCGCTGGGACAGGCAGAATATGACGACGTACCCGTCATCATGAATCGCGGTGCGCCGGCCAATCACCGTTGCGTGGCCATGATCGCCGAGCCCGGCGGTCAAACGCTAGACGTCCGCAGCGATCCGGGCGAGCATCATGGGGTGATCGCCCACCTAAAGAACTGGGCCGAGATCCGCCAGAGCGCCGGCGGCTGGCACGAGATCGAAATCCCGCAGGGCGGCACAGGCTGGGTCGACAGGCAACAGGTTACCCTCAGCGTCGGTTGCGACGCTCAGAATGAGTAATCGTCGTCAGCGTATTGCCTATTGCGCCCTTACCGTTACCTTTCTCGCGGGTCTAGCAGCGCGATGAGGCCCAAGAGGCCCATATTGCTGAACAGCAGGGGCGCCAGGAAGGGCGCGCCGCGCAGAAACCGTTCGGGCACGACGGCCGTACGGCCGACGAGGTCGGCCCGGACGTGCAGATAAGCGCCAACGACGCCTACCAGGATGAGCAAGATCATGGCGGCGACGTGGGTGGCTACGTCGGCCCGCGTGGGTTCCTTTATTACCCCCAGGCCGGCGCTGACGCCCACGGCGAAGACGCCGGCAACCGTCGGTATCCACAACCACGGGTTGTCAAACCCGGTGCGCGCGTGGTCAAAGACGCTGCTGAAGACCGTCGCCAGCATGCCCAGGCTCACCATGAAGAGGTAGGCTCGCGTTTTGCTGTAAGGCAGTTGCAACGTGCGATCGCCCAGCAGGCGCAGCCGGCCGCTGTTTGGTGGATCTTCGACCCAGGCGGCGCTCACGCCCCACAGCCCCACCAGCGAAAAGACCAGCGGCGCCACCAGCGGCGGCGCCCAGACCAGCAGATCGATGGTAATTCGCTGGAGCAGCGGAGCCGTAGGTAACGTGCCCCGGATGAAGTGGAAGTAAGCGCCCATCAGCCCGACGACGATGCTGGCGACCAGGACGACGGTCGCCAGCATCGTTGCCAGCTGGCGCCGTCGGAGGGCGATGAGGCCGGCGACCAACAGCGTGATCCCGGCCGCCGGCCCGAAGAGAACGGGGATCCACTCGCGCGGCCGGATCGTGCCGCTGATCAGGTGGGCCAGATAGGTGTCCAGCCCCAAAAACAGGAGGTTGATCGCCGCCATAAGCAACATCAACTGGTCGCGTGACAGAGGCAATCGCCGTAGACGTTCGGCCGCGGGTCGAGGAAGGATGGCGCTAAGTTGGGCCATTCTCATTCTCCATCTCCGGCCGCCGTTTCGCCGCCTTCGTACTCGTCCACCATCTCCCGCAGCTCCGAGAGATCTGCCAGCAGCTCGTAGATGCCGTGCCACTGCGTGTAGTCAGGGCCCTGCATCCAGGCGCCAAACTTCGCCGTTCGACCCCAATGATGCCACGCTTCGAAGTAGACGAAATCGATCGGTTCGTCGAACGGCACTTCCGAAATCTGGTCGAGGACGGGAGCGACGATCTCGTCGCTCTCGCGCACGCGGTCGTTCACCGCCTCTGTTAGCTCGTCGGCCGCTGTGTAGAACTCGTCGATGAAGGCGTCGTTGTGGCACTCCTGGCACACGGCTTGCATGCGTACCTGGTTGTCCTGCCACGCCGGCCGGCGGTTGCTGATCGGCTTGAACAGATACCAGGTCAGCCGGCTACCCACATCGTGGGTCGTTCCCGTGGCGCCAAAGCCGCTGAAGTGGCAGGTGGCACAAGTCGGCGCCGGGAAATCCTCAACCGTCAGCGTGCCCGGTTCCGCTTCCCAGTTCCAGTGGTCGCCGCCCGTCATGTAGGCAATGCCGTGATTCGACTCCTGGTAGATCTCCCACTGGGGATGATCGGGGCCGATGTGGCAATGGTTGCACGTCTCCGGCTTGCGGGCTTGTTCCAGGCTAAACTCGTGCCGCAGGTGGCAATCCTGGCATTGGCCGACCGAACCGTCCTCGTGTGGCTGGCCGATGTTGTGACAATCCTCGCAGGCGAAGCGCGTGATCGCCTCTCCCTCGATGGCGTGCAGGGCGTTGCGCATCCTCAGCTGCTCTGAGTCGGCCCCGATCTCTGGCACAGCCAGGTACATTTCCTCCAGTTCCGGCGACAGATTCTCTGCGCCGGCGTAGGCTACGTAGGCCGGCAAGGCGTGCCGGCTCTGGTAATACTGAGCTACCTCCGTCGTGTGGCACACCTCGCACATCGCCGTCGAGGGTTGTGCCAGGACATAGGTACCCTCGTGTTCCACGGAGCCGGCGTGATCCGCGTCTACCTCGTGGCAATCGCGGCACGTTACCTCGGCCGCTGCCATGGTGCTTTGCCCATACTGTTGCACGATGCCCGGTGTCGTTTGCCGGTGGCACACAACACACTCGTCGTCGCTGGTCGCCAGGGCGTTTACGCGCTCGGCCGTTTCTGCTCCGCCGACCAGCGAACCGCCGATGGCCATGGCCAGCAGCACCAACCCGAGCAGAATAATGACAGCCACCAACCCCACAATCAGCAGGCGGGCCGAACTGGCCGTTCTTTCACCTTCGTCGTTGTTCATTGTCATTCTCTCCAGTGGTGAAGGCTTTCACCCTATTTAGGACGTTGGGCCCTATCCGTCACTTATCGGCCGGACAGGCCAATTGTTGCACTTAAGCGAATTTAACCGACGTTCATCACTCCCCTATCCGCTGCCCAGGGGGCGAATGCGGGGCCAGATATAGATTGCAAAAGCGATGGCTGCACCTCCTTCTAAAAGGCGCCCAGTAAGGGTCACCCAATCCGGCGCTCCGAACGCCGTTCCGCCACCGACCAGCAGCACGCCGGCGTTAAGCAGGCCCACCGAAAGCCAGGCGACCCGCAGCCGGCCGTAATCGCCGCCGCGGAAGCGCGGTACAATCCAGTGGGCAACGGCCAGCGCCAGTTGGGCGACCCAGCCCATTAATAGGAACTCGGTGTGTGCCGACAGGAGGCGCCACAGTGTCGGATCGATCGGCACCCCCTTGTTGATCAACATGAGCATCCCCAGCGTCAACCCCACTAAGAAATAGATCAACGCCGCGCGAATGGCCCACCGGCTCAAAGGCGGCACGTCTCTTTACCTCCCGCGAATTCTGCCCCACGTATTGACGACAAAGCCGGCAGCGGCGAACCAGAGCAGTACGGCCGAGAGCACCAACAGCCAGCTCCACACGTCGCCCTGGGCCGTGCGCCCCAGCTCGGCTATCGCCCGCAGCACCAGGCCGGCGTTCAACAGGCCGTAGACGATCCTTCCCAGAAGCGGGTTGCGGCGCGGCGCTTCGCGCGAGTACGTAGGAAACATCCAATAAGCCACCCCAAAAATCAACTGGGTGACCCAGCCGACCATGAAGAGGTGGAGGTAGACCGTATCCAGGCCGGCGGTTGGCAGCGGCAGCGACCAGAGCAGGCGCGCCGCCAGCAGCACGCCTGCGATGAGGGCCAGGACCAGGTAGATGAGGGCGGTTCTGATCAGCCAGCGCGTCAGTGGCGGCATGCTATCCTTCCCTCCCCACGATGCGCGGCCACAAATGCCATAGAAAGGCCCCGGCCGCCGCCGCTTCCAGCACGCGCCCCACAAAGGTCCAACCCGGGGGCAGCCGGAAAAGGGAGCCTAGTATTACGAGCCAGAGCCCTCCGTTGAGCAGGCCAAAAGCCGCGTAGGCGCCCGTCACGTTTCCCCGTCGGGGCGGCTCCCACCATCGTGGCGCGATCCAGAAGGCGACGCCCATGGCCAGTTGGATTAGCCAGCCGACCAGCAATAATTCCATGTGCGCCGGCCGTAACTGCCACATCCGAGCGTCAAAAGGTGCCCCCTTATTGCCCAGCATCAGCGCGCCAAAGGTGAAGCCGAGCATCAGGTGGACCAGGGCCGAGCGCACGAACCAGATACTTAGCGGGGGCATCGGTCAGATCACCTTCTCCGTTTCTTGTGCAGGCGCGTCCGCGGCCACGTCGTGATGACGAAGCCCAGCCCCCCCAGCCATTGCAGCACGGCCGAGATCACGAGCACCCAACCCCAAAAACCGCCCGGCGGCGCGCCCAACGGCTCGCTCACTGCTCGCAGCAACAGGCCGATATTGATCAGGGCGTAGGTTGCCCAGCCCATTCGCTCGTGGAAGCGTTCCTCCTCCGGCCGCGGAAATAGCCAGTACACGGTGCCAAAGATCAATTGGGTGACCCAGCCCACCAGGAACAAGTGAACGTATACGGGCTGCAGCCGGGCGAAAAAACCGGGCAGGGGAGTGGCAGCGCGCCACGCCAGCGCCAACCCCACAAGGAGCGCGGCGGCCAGATAGAGGAATGAGGTTCTGATGTACCAGCGGGTCAGGTTAGGCATGGGAAGCCTTTTCTTCAACGAAATTTACGAGGCAGACTACCGTATACCCGTCTGCGGTGACCCTCCCGCCCATGCTACCCGAAGAATAGATAACTGGCAATGATCCACAGCCCGCCGGCCGTCTCGACGCCCACCTCCGTGAAGCCAAATCGTTTGACGTCTTCCACCGGCCGGCGAGCGGACACGGCCCATGCCGCTCGCAGCAGATATCCCCCGTAAAGGGCAACGGCCAGCCAGGGAATGGCGCTCGCTGCAGCGGCGACCGCCGCCAACAGGACGCCCAGCGTATGGCTTCCCAGGACAAAGGCGCGCTTCGCCGGCCGGCTGTGGGTGTCGGCCAAGCGCAGGCGGACGTAGAGTACGCTCAGCACGTTTTGAGCCGCCATCAATCCCCACAGCGCCCATGCCGTTTGATCCAGGTGATCGCTGGCAGCCACGTACGCCGCCGGCGCCATGAGCGCCAGGCCGGCGGCGCCGGCTACTTCCAGCCAAAGATTACGCACCCGCGCCCGCTGCACCCGAGCCACGCCCAGATAGAGGGCCAGCATGGCGGCCGGCGGCGCCAACAACCACAGCAGCGCCGCGTGGCCCAACGCCAGTAGACCGGCCAGGGAGAGCAGGGCCAGCAGGCCGAAACTGATCGTCCAGCCGGCCGCCAGCGGCTCGTCGCGCTGGCGCCCTCGCCCCCGGCGGATGTTCATCCACGCCGTAGCCGGTTGCCGCATCAGAAAACCGGCCAGCCCGCCGGTCAGTGTCAGGAATACGGCAACGTTGACATTCGCTCCAACAGCCGCCCCGACGAAGAAGGGAACGAGCAACCAGAACCAGGAGCCGTGTTCGGCGGGAACGACCAGCGATTTGCGGAAGATGCGCCCTTTCTTTTTCTTTCTCTTTTTGGGCGCTTTTTGCACGCCGTTCTTCCCACTCTTTGACGCTGCATTTGTTGCCATCGGGGTCTCACTCTACCTGTTGCAGTTGTGGTTGGCTGGAGCGCACAGGTTGGGTTGTTCGGCCGCCCCGCACCGAACCGGCCAGCATGACGCCCGCTGCAACCACCGGTCCCACCGTCGCCCAGCTTGCAGTTACAAGCGCCCAGCGACCGCCCCAACCGGCCGGCCACAGATGCGTCAGCGGAATCAGGCTGAGCAGCAACAGAAGGGCGGCTGCCGTGAACGCGCGGCGCCCGACCGTCGCCCGGCGACCCCAGGGGCCGGCCGCCGCCGCGACCAACCCCAGTGTAACAAAGCCCAGTAACAACCAGTGCAGGTAGGAAACCCTCAAGGCCATGCGGCTCGCCCATTGGGCACCGGCCGGGAAACTTATTCCGAGCTCTGCTATTGCCTTCAGGCCCAGGAAGAAGAGGGGGGCTAGCCACACTTTTCGGCCTTGCCGCCGCACGGCCGGCCAGAGCGCCCACAGATTGGCCGCCAGACCGGCGGCTACCAGAGCGCCGGCTATGCCGGCCAGCACGCGCACGCCGGGCGGCAGGGCGCCGGCCGGCAGGCTGAGCGCGAAGGTAAGCGGCAAACCGATCACAAGCAGATTTTCGCCCCACCCGGCGGCCGGGTGAGCGGCCGCCCGCGGATGGGCCGCATACGCCAGCCCCAACAACGCCAGTACAAACCACCCATCGGCGAAGAGGTCGAGAAAGAGGTGGGTCAGGGCCAGAGACCACAGCGGGTCGCGCAAGCCGAGCAACGTGCTTCCGGCCAATCCCCAGGCTCCCAGTGAGGCCAGTACCAGGAAGCCCAGCGCCGCGTCCCACAGCCGCAACGGGTGATGGCGCGGCGCCCCACGTGTGGCGCGTACGTAGAGAACGACAAAACCGTACCATACCACCATGTTAAGCCCGGCCCCGATCATGGAGAGGGGCACCTGAGCGCCGGCGACCGTCACCGGCCGGTACCCAAAGAGAAGGAAGGGACCGTACGCCAGTAACCCTGCCACAAAGGTAGCACCGATAACGGCCGGAAAGCCGACCGGCCTTTCCCGCCCGGTCAGCTTCGGTAGATAGGTGGCCATCAGGGCCATCAACGCCGGCGTCGCCCAGCCGAAGTACATCAAATGGGAGTGGGCGTGGCGCACGTCAGCCATCTGTAGCCCGGCCGGGTAGCCGTACAGCATGCCGAAGCGCAGCAGCGAGCCGGTTGCTCCTGCCAGCACAAAACACCCCAGCGCTGCAGGCCAGGCCCAGCGCAGACTGTTGTCAGATAAGGTCATTATCACGCCCTTCACGTTCTCTTGGTTGATAGGGGCATAGAAAGTCGGCCGCCAGCGGATCCCCGGCGTCGGCGTAGGCGCGGGCCCGCGAACCGCCGCAGAGGGCGCGAAATTCACAACGCCCGCACTTGCCCTGCAGCCGGTTCGGGTCGCGCAACGACCGAAACAGCTTGCTATGGCGATAGACGTCGACGAGATTTTGCCCACGGACGTTTCCGGCCGCCAGCGGCAAGAAACCGCTCGGGTAAATCATCCCCGTGTGGGAGATAAAGACGATGCCGTTGCCGTCCCGGATGCCGAAGCCGCGACCCACGGGCGACGCGAGGATTGCGTCCGGCGTCATGCCTTGCGACCGCATCTTCAGGTAGGCGATGCGCCGATAATGGTGCGCCTCTGTCGTCTTGATGGGGAAGGGGGCATCCGGCGCCAGCCGCCACAGCCAGTTGAGGAACCGCTCGCTCTCGGCCGGCGTGATCCCTTCCAGCGCCTCGCCCCGGCCGGTGGCAATGAGGAAAAAGAGCGCCCAGCGGGCGATGCCCAGCTCTTTCACCTCCTCGTAAATGGCCGGAATGTCGGCCAACGTTTTCGCCGTCACCATCGTGTTAATCTGCACCGGCAGCCCGGCTGCCCGCGCCGCCTTCGCTCCCTCCACCGTCCAGCGGAAAGAGCCCGGCTCGCCCCGGAAGGCATCGTGCAGGCGGCTCTCCGAACCGTCCAGGCTGAGGCCCAGACTGCTGATGCCGCTGGCCTGCAACCGTTCGATGGCGGCCGGTGTCAATCGCTTCGTACCGGCCGGCGTCACCGAGATCGGAATGCCCATCTCGCGCCCGGCGGCGATCAATTCAAACAGGTCAGGCCGCTGCAGTGGATCCCCGCCCGTGATGATCAAGTGTGGGGGGCGCGCCCCGCCGAAAGCGGCTATCTGGATCAGCAACTGTCGCACTTCTTCTGTCTGCAACTCCAGCGGATGGCGCTGTGCCACCGCTTCCGCCCGGCAATGGAGGCAGGCCAGGTCACAGGCCCGCGTCGCTTCCCAGTAAATGAGCAACGGCGCCCGTTCATAGGCGAACTGTTCGACCGGCCCAATCGGCCGGATCCGGTTTGTTGATTCCATTTTTTCTGTAATTACAGGTGGGTTATCGCTCATCATTCTCTCGTGGTTGCGTTCAGCGCCCCGGCGGGCAGATGCTCAAGCTGTCGCCGGGGGCAATCGTTTGCTCTAGCCCCCCGTAGGTGACGTCGCGCCCCTCTAGCAAGACCCGCCATCCCGGCCGTACTCGCTGTTGTTTTTCCACCCTCAGCCACGGCCGGCGTCATCCACGCGCTCCTTCTCCTGCCCGTCATTCTCGAAGACGTCACGCCGTGCCTGGGGAAAAAAGTAGTTGAAGAACTCGCGTAACACCCTGTCTGCCCGGCTGCCGATTTTCCGTTTGCAGGTCGATCATACGTTACCCGTCCTTGATCAACGTCAACAACATGACCAGCGGCGTTCTGGCCACGATGCTGTGGGCCAGGTGAGGTGCCATGTAGACCCAGCTGCCCGGCTCCGCCGTCCGGTCGTCGGTGCCCAACGTCAGGTCGGCTTCACCGCGTATGATGTGCAAAATGGCCGGCTGCGCCGACGTATGCTCGGTCAGCTCTTGCCCGGCCGCGAATGCGAACAACGTCACGTTGATCCGCTCGTCCTTGTACAGGGACCGGCTCAGAATTGAATCGGCCGGTACGTCAGGTAGCAGGTCCGGTAGATTTTGAAGAAATACATAGGCGTGATTCTGCTCTGTCACGATCCTCTCTAACCTTCTTCTCCCACGATTGATTTCGTTGCAGCCACAGTATAGGGGTCCCTGAGAATCCTATCTTTGCGCTGGCGCAAACACCCTTTGGCAGCTAACGTTGAGCGTGTTGGCATCGTCCAGGAGGAGAGAGGATAGTCAGATGTCCGAACAGACTCAACCACCAGATAACGCTCTATCCGCCGGCCGCCGCTGGTGGTGGTGGGCGTTGGGTGGATTAGTCGCCGGAGGCGCCTTTGCCCTGCTGGTGTTGCAACTCGTCACCGGTCGCCCCTTTGGTCCGCCCCGATATAACGGCACCGTCCTTGAGTCGCCCACGCCCGTTCCCGACGTGGCGCTGACGGCCCACACCGGACGGCCCGTCAGCCTGCACGATCTTCGCGGCCGCGTATTGCTCATCTATTTTGGCTATACTGCCTGCCCGGACGCCTGTCCCGCCACCATGGCCAAGCTGGAAGCGGCCATCGAAGAACTGCCGCCGGCGCAGCAGGCCGAGGTTCAGGTTATCCTTATTTCCGTCGATCCCGCGCGGGACACACCCACCCGGCTGGCCGACTACGTTGCCCACTTCTCGCCCTCATTTCTGGGGATGACGGGGTCCGTGGAAGAGCTGAAGGCTGTTGCTTCCCCCTTTGGCGTTTACTTTGAGAAGGGTGAGCGGCTGGGTAGCGACGGTTACCTCGTCGATCACACTGCCAGCGTCTTTGCCGTCGATAAAGAGAGCCGCCTGCGCCTCATTTACTCCTTCGCGACCCCGTCAGAGGAAATCGTTGCCGATTTGCGCCACCTGGTGCGCGAGTAAGACGGTCCCGGGGGAATCGCAGGAAAACGCCCGCTGATGACGGACGGCCGCGACCGTGTATAATCGGGTGCGAATTGTGCAACATGGTACAATCGGCAACACACCGTTAGTCGAGTTTTAGACATGACGACAATGGAGGTCACTTTCATGCGTAAGAACGTTTTAGCCATCCTGCTACTTTCTCTGGCCCTGATCTTATTAGCGGCCTGTGGTGGTGGAGCGGCCGAGGAGACAGAGACCGAAACCGAAGGGGCGGCCGCTACCGGCGGCGACGCCGCGGCGGGCGAGGAGCTGTACAACCAGAATAGTATTGGGTCGGCTCCTGGTTGCATCACCTGCCACTCTGTGGAACCGACCGACGATCCCTTGCAGCCTTCTCCGGTCGGGCCCAGCCACTATGGTCTCGCCGATCGCGCCGGGGATTACGTCGAAGGCCAGTCGGCCGAAGAGTACCTGCGTGAGTCCATCGTCGAACCGGACGCTCACATCGTCGAAGGCTTTACGGCCGGCGTCATGTACCAAAACTACGGCGAGGATCTGACGCAACAGCAGATTGACGATCTGGTAGCCTATTTGATGACGTTGGAAGGGGAGTAGAGCAGAGGAGACCATGGACGCGACTTTGAACATGAAGCACGGGCTCTCTTTCTCTGCTACCGCCGACACCGGTTTTGCCGTCGAGCTCGGCGCCTCCTCCTCTGTAGGGGGGGATGACGACGGCTTCCGGCCGATGGAGTTAATACTCGTCGGTCTGGCCGGCTGTACGGCCATGGACGTGCTTTCTATCCTGCGCAAGAAACGGCAGGAAGTCACCGACTTTCAGGTGCATGCCCACGCGGTACAGGCGGAAGAACACCCCAAAGTCTTCACCGAAATCACCATTAAATACGTTGTTCACGGCGTTGGCGTCGAGCCAGACGCTGTCGCCCGCTCTGTGGAACTGTCAGAGACCAAGTATTGTCCGGCGCAGGCCATGCTCGATCAGACCGTGTCTATTCGGCATGAGTGGGAGATTGTTGAAGCAGGCGAATAGCCCGGCCGGACGTCGTCACCCCATTTTTGTTGCGGCGGCGTCCGGCGTTTCCTCTTTCCTCTCTCGCCTGGCCTCCTCGTCTCGCACGATCAGGGTAGAGCAGCAACGAGTCCCTCGTAGCACTTTCTCGGCCACGCTCCCATATATCCAGCGGCTAATACCGGATCGGCCGTGGCTAGAAATGACGATCAGGTCCACGCTGTTTTGTCGGGCGTAATCGGTAATCGTCTCGGCGACCGGGCCGCGCAGAGCGATGGTGCGGACGTTCAACGCTTCCTCGTCTTCCAGTAGACGGTCGCGCACCTCTTCCAGGTAAACAGACGTTTCCCTGATCTGCCGTTCCTGGGCCACCTCAAAGGCCGGTTCAATCTCAACGAACGGCGCCCACAGTTCGATGGGCGTGACCACCCGCAGCAAAATCAACTCGGCACCCGATGCCTGCGCCAGTAACACGGCCGGTTCTAGCGCCCGCTCCGCCAGCAATGACCCGTCTAGCGTTACCAGGATCCTCTCGTATACAGACATTGCCAGCTCCTTTTCCGCGTGGCCGGCGAACGTTCTCTTTCGCCGACCGTCGCGCGGTGACGTCCTGTTGTACTCTTCCCCCACTCACATTATAGAATGGCTTATTTCCACGCGGTAGTGAAAAAGATCATGATCGACTGCTGGCTGAAAAGCTCAGCGCCAGGCGTTCACCGGGGGCTCAGAGTGCCCTCGCTCTGGTAGATTCGACCCAATGGAGATATACTTAATACTATGAAACAACACGTACGGATTTTGCTCGTGGACGACCATGAAGTGGTGCGTCTTGGCATGAAGAGCTTGCTGGAGCGGCACGCCAACTTTACCGTCGTGGCGGAGGCGTCGGCAGCTGACGAGGCTGTACAGAAAGCCCTGTTGCACGAACCGGACATCGTGCTCATGGACATTCGCCTCTCCGGCAGTAGCGGCATTGAGGCCTGTGAAGAGATCACCAACGAGCTTCCCGACACCAAAGTCGTGATGCTCACGTCGTATGCCGATGATGAATTACTCTTTTCCGCCATTCGCGCCGGCGCCTGTGGTTACGTGCTGAAGCAGATCGGTAGCGGAGACCTCATTCAGGCCATCGAGGCGGCCGCCCGCGGCGAAGCGACGCTAGATCCCACTCTCACGCAACGGGTCTTCAACGAAGTGCGCCGCGCCATCCAGAATGAAGAGCAGGCCGCTTTTGGGGATCTGACGCCCCAGGAGATGCAGGTTTTGGCCCTTATTGCCGAAGGGAAAACGAACCGCGAGATTGCCGAGGCTCTTTATCTCAGCGAGGGTACGGTGCGTAACTACGTCAGCAGCATCCTCTCAAAACTTGGCGTCGCCAACCGTGCTGAGGCGGCTGCATATGCTGTCCAGCACCACCTCCAAGACTATCTCTAGCAATGGCGCCAAAGCCCCAAGTCTCTGAATCGAGTCTGGCTGCTTTGAATAAAGCGGCGTTGGCCGTTGCCGGTAACCTGTCTCTGGACAAGGTGTTGCGCCAGATCGTCGAGTCGGCGCGAGAACTGGCCAACGCGCGTTATGCGGCCTTAGGTATTCCCGACGGTAAGGGGGGGCTCGCCAAATTTATCCACAGTGGACTTCCCTCTGAGCAGGTCGCCCAGATTCCCCACGAGCCGGAGGGGCATGGGCTCCTGGGTGCCCTCCTGCAGGAAGGGCGCACGATTCGCATTCCTCATATCACCGGCGATCCGCGCTCTTTTGGCTTTCCACCCGGCCACCCGCCAATGGAAAGTTTTTTGGGCGTGCCCATCAAAGGTGGCGGGGAGATCATGGGCAATCTTTACCTGACGGACAAGCTTGGAGGAGAGGAATTCACCGCGGCCGACGAAGAGTTAATCGAGCTGCTGGCGGCCCATGCCGCTATCGCCATCAAGAACGCCCGCCTCTATGAAGAAGTCGGCCGGCTGGCCATCGTCGAAGAGCGCTCGCGCATCGGCATGGATCTGCATGACGGAGTGATTCAGGCTATTTACGCAGTGGGGCTGACCCTGGAGTCGGCTCGCCTCCTCTTGCCGGAAGACGAGCACGCCGAAGCCGTGCGTCTCCTGGACGGGGCTATAAACGGCCTCAACGACGCTATCCGCGACATCCGCAACTTCATCCTCGACCTGCGACCGCGGCGTTTTAATGGCAACCTCAGCGAAGGGCTGGCCCGGTTGACCCGGGAGTTCCAGGCCAATACGATGATCCCTGTCGAACTTCGCCTGCCGGGCGACACCCTGGATCCCGTCCCCGCTCCCGTCGCCCGCGCCCTCTTCTTTACCGCACAGGAAGCGCTGGCAAACGTAGCCCGCCATGCGCGCGCCTCTAACGTCGTGGTAGAGGCTGAGCGGGAAGATCATGCCATCAAACTGCGTATAGAGGACGATGGTCGCGGTTTCGACGTCGACAGCCAGTCGCAGATGACGGGCCACGGTCTGGCCAACATGCGCGCTCGCGCCGAAGAACAGAACGGAACCTTTACGGTCGAATCGGAACCGGGAGAAGGAACCCAGATCTCTCTCAGATTGCCCCTTTACTCGTCGACCGTTTCCTGAACTCCGCTCATTATCCGCTGCTCCTCCGCAAACTCGTCTAGAAAGTCTGTGACGCTAACGATCCCCACGAGTGTGTCGCCGTCGACGACGGGGAGCGCGCCAAACTTGTAAACGCTTAAAATCTCGGCCGCGCGATAGGCCGGCGTGTCCGGCGTGACCGTGATCGGGTCACTCGTCATGCAACTGCCGGCCAGGACAGTGTCCAGTAGCGTTTCATCCTGCCAGCGCTCGCGCAGAATCAGCGGGGAGTTCATGGCGAGGCGCACGTCCCGGTCGGTAACAATGCCCACCAGCCGCTTGTCGTCGTCCAGCACGGGCAACTGCCGGCAGCCATCTTCTTTCATGCGCACCAATACTTCCCGGATCGGTGTCTCCAGTTCCACCGTGTCTGGAGAAAGAGTCATCAGATCGCTCACGCTGTATACTTTGTTCATGCTACCTCCCACGATGGTCAGACTTGTGATAATAGTGTAACCGAAAGCATCGAAGTACGCCCCTTTCCGATGTCATGAGAGCCGGGTGATTTTCCTCATACAGACGGCCGCTTTCTGCCGGTGACAACCTTCACAGCGGTTTAATGACATTTGTTACTGGGGGGGAAGGGGGATGGCAGCGTACACTGAACACAGATCTTAACAAAATGGGGACCGTGACGGACATGGACCTGGTTCGCGTTACCCGGCCGGCGCCAACGATCGCCCTTCTTTGATGAAGAGACGCGAATGAAGAAGATACGAGTAATGATCATCGACGAACATCCGGCCGTCTGTCGGGCGTTGACGCTGCGGCTAGAGGCCGTCCCTTCCGTCGACGTGATCGGCTCGGTGTGTGACTTCGACCAGGGCCTGGCCTGTTCTCGCGCACTTTGCCCAGACGTCATCCTCGTCGAAATCAAGGGTAAGTCCGACGACGTTGCCCGATCGCTTCGGGCCATTAACCGCCTGGTCGCCCAGCGGCAAGCGGGAATCATTGTCCTCACTTCTTATCTGGATGAGGCAGAGCGCGATGGCGCCCTGAAAGCCGGTGCCGTTCGCTATCTCCTTAAAGATATTGACACTGAGCGTCTCGTTTCGGAGATTGAGGCCGTAGCCAGCGAACCGCCCACCATACCCCCTGCTGCGAGCGCGAATAACGATTCCCATACCTCGCGCTGCGCCGACAGATGAACATGAACGAGTCACCCGGGGCTTCAGGAACCTGACTTCTCCCAGCGCCGGTACGACTTCTCGAAGGAGACCTGCAAGATGAAACTCGAGATGGTAAGAGACTGGATGACCCCTGAGCCCATTACCATTACGACCGATACGATTCTCCCTGAAGCCCATCGACTGATGATGGCCCACAGCATTCGTCGCCTGCCCGTTATCGAAGGCGGCCAGCTTGTCGGAATTGTGACCCTTGGCGACGTCCGCGGAGCTGAACCTTCCGGTGCCACCAGTCTTAGCATCTGGGAGGTGAACTACCTAGTCAGCAAACTACACGTTGAAGAGATCATGACGCCGCGGCCGTTCACCATTTCCCCCAACGCCACGTTGGGAGAGGCGGCCCAGATGATGCTCAAATACAAGGTCAGCGGCTTGCCCGTCGTCGATGAAGACAGGCGCGTCGTCGGCATCATTACAGAGTCGGACATTTTCCGAATGGTCGTTCGCGACTGGCTGCAGGAAGCTGAGCCTGCCCAGGCCTAAGACGAAGAAGAAAATAGGTGCGTCAACACCGGCCGCCACAAAAGGGACGGCCAGTAGCAGCGCGCACAAAATACGGGCAGGCCCTATGAGCTGGAAACAAATCTACCGCCGGAAAGTTGTGGGCGTCGATGCCGCCCTCGCCTCCATCCGCTCCGGCAACCGAATCTATATTGGCGGTGGCGCCGGCGTGCCTAAGTGTCTCGCTGGCGGCCTGACCGGTCGCGCTTCCGAATTGCAGGACGTGGAAATCACCCACATCCTTACCTTTGCCGATGCCCCCTATGCTGCGCCACGCTATCAAGACTCCTTCCGCGTCAATGCCCTTTTCATCGGACACAACGTCCGCGAAGCCGTGCAAAATGGCCGCGCAGACTTCACGCCCGTTTTCCTGTCGGAAATTCCCCAGCTCTTTCGCACGGTGTTGCCTATCGACGTTTCCCTTATCTCTGTTTCCCCACCCGACACTCACGGCTTTTGTAGTTTCGGCGTAGAGGTGGGGACCACCAAGCCGGCTGCGGAAGCGGCCGGCACCGTCATCGCCGAGATCAACCCTCGTATGCCCCGCACCCACGGCGACAGCTTCATCCACGTCAGCCGTCTCGACCAGATCGTCGAAGTCGATTATCCACTCCCCCAGGCGCCCCAGGGTGGTTCCACGGAGAAGCACCTGAAGGTCGGCGAGCATATCGCCGAGATGATCCCTGATGGCGCTACATTACAGATGGGTATCGGCAGCATTCCCGATGCCGTCTTGCGCAACCTTGGCAACCATCGCGACCTGGGCGTGCACACCGAACTCTTTTCTGATGGCGTCATAGACCTGGTAGAAGCCGGCGTCATCACGTGCGCCCGTAAGACGTTTCACCCCGGTAAGATCGTTGCCGGTTTTCTCTTCGGCTCCCAGCGCCTCTATGATTTCGTTAACGAGAATCCGCTAATCGAGATGCACCCTACCGACTACGTCAACGATCCCTTCAATATTGCGCGCAACGAGAAGATGGTGGCCATCAATTCCGCCTTGCAGGTTGATCTGACGGGCCAGGTCAACGCCGACTCCATCGGCCCCCGCCTGTACAGCGGCGCGGGCGGCCAGGTGGATTTCATTCGCGGGGCGGCGCGCTCCGAAGGGGGCGTGCCTATTATCGCCTTCCTCTCCACGGCCAAAGATGAGACAATCAGCCGTATCGTGCCTATGCTCAATCAAGGAGCCGGCGTTGTTACCACGCGTAACGACGTCCATTACATCGTCACCGAGTACGGCGTTGCTTCCCTCTATGGCCAACCCGTGCGCCAGCGCGCTCGCGAACTGATTCGCGTCGCCCATCCCAGGTTCCGCGACGAATTGACCCACGCTGCGCGCGAGCTGGGCTATCTCTGAGCCAGCAATGATTCTTCCCAACTCCCTCCCAAACTCCCTGCCTTGCTCCTTAATGGGCGGTCATCTGCGCGTATGCACGTTGCCTCGGCGCTCTGCCCGGTGTTACAATGTGCCCGAACCGGCTTAATGGGTGCATACGGACGCCATGATCTATCCTCAAATTGACGACGTGACTTTTGAAGAGACGGCTGAGCGACTGAAAGTTGTCATGCCGGCGGAACGCCACCGCATTTACCTCATTATTTACTCTATCTTGTTGTTCGTCTGGAGCGCCGTCACCATCTGGATGATCGTGCAGCTCCTGAGCACCAGCCTCAGCAACCTGAGCCTCTTTTTCATCGTCGTCTGGGCCATCCTCCTCCTTATCTGGGCATACGTTTGGTATCGTCTCGGCCGCCATGTGTGGCGCTGGTGGCAATATTACATGGCCACGCGCGAAATCCTCTTCATTTACGAGGAGATTCTTATCGTCCGCCGGCCGCTCTCCATCCTCGGCGTCGACGACGGATACGACATGGAGCACGTCGGCCCCTTTTACTATAGCGAGAAGCGCCGGGGTGTGGCTTTCGATTACGGCTCCCGCGGCGGCACCTTCGGCAAAGGACTGTCGCCGGCGGCCGCCGAACGGCTCAGCCGCGCCCTGAATCGTCGCTACTTTCCCCAGGCATTGCTTGACGAAGAGGAGTAGGGGGCGGGCCGCTCACTCCGTCAGGAAGAGATCCTTGGTTGAAAAGAGATCGGCCGCCAGCAAGAAGAGGACGGTTGCGTAGAGTAAGAGGATGGACGGGGCCAGCGCCTGTCGTGGATCAAAGAAGCCGGCTTTCACCGCGGCGGCGATGGCGTGGAACGGCCAAAACGCGACGTCCAGCACGTCTCCGATAGACGACACCCCGCTGCTGTGCGACCATTGGGAGAGCCTGTTGACCAGGTTGCCCAGGCCAGACCATCCCTGCCGAAAGAACCAGCCGCCGAGCTGGCTCAGGCGCGTTCCGATCCAGTTGCCGCTGCTCGTGTCCAGTTCCCGGCCGAAGAGCAGCACGGCCAGCGCCCCATAAATGTAGACGCGCGACCACCCAGACGTCACCAGATCTGAGGCGTGAAGGGCCAGCACGGCCGCCAGCACGTCCACCGCGATCCACAGCGGCGGGATCTCCACCACGAGCCCAAACGGTATCTCTGGTCCGCGGAACAGCGCCAGCACGGCCACCGTGCCTTGCAGCAGGAAGGTAAATGTCAGCGCGCTGAGCAGCACGGCCGTCAGATGTTCCACCCGGCTGGGCAGGCGAACCAGCAAGGGATAGTGTATGGCGCGGTGGGCGCGAGCGGCCACCGACAGCGTGGCCAGGAAGGCCATGCCGGCGCCAAAAAGGCCGATGACCAGCACGTAATATGCGCCTTCCGGCGTTCCCTGGGACGGATCGAAGAAGATCTGCCAGAACACCAGCGTCAGGATGATATAGAGAATGCCCGTCAGCGACAGGAACACGTCCCGCAATAGGTAGCGGATTAGCGTAATTACTCGTTGTGCCATCGGACCGCCTCGGCGTAGATTTCCTCCAACGTTCTCCGCTTCTGTTCCACGCGCAGCACGTCGAAGCCCGTGCCGACCAAAAGGCTCAATACGTGCCGCCGCAATCTGATCGCGCCCTCATTAAGGATGATGGCGCTCTCCTTAACCTCAATCTGGGGGTGGAGCGACGCCAAGAGCGGCTGGATGCGGGCTAGTTGCCCTTCCACCTGGATTGTGACGTGGGGGCGCAGAGCCAGGGCCTCGCTCATCAAGCCCTGGTAGTGGATGCGCCCCTGCTTCAGGATGACCAGATAGGTGCAGATGCGCGTCACTTCCGGAAGCTGGTGTGAACTGAGGACGACTGTGTGCCCGGCCGTCTGCAACGCCTGGATCATGTCGCAAATGTCGCTTTGTCCCTCAGGATCTAGCCCGTTGGTTGGTTCGTCCAGCAAGAGTAGGGGCGCGTGCCCGATGAAGCTCTGGGCCAAGGCTAGCCGTTGACGCATCCCCTTTGAACATTCATTAATCCGTTTGCCCGCCGCCTCCGTCAGCCCGACCCACGCCAGGCTTTCCATCACGGCCGCCTCGTTCCGCCGTCGCGGGACGTTGCTCAGGTTGGCCACCATCTTCAGATAGCCCTTCACGCGCATATGGTTGGGGAAGAGAAGGCGTTCCGGTTTGAAGCCTATTGCCGGCCACACGCCCTGGGCGCACTCGATGGCTCCTTCGTCCGGGTTGAGAAAGCCCGCAATGAGCTTGAATAACGTCGTCTTGCCAGCCCCATTCGGGCCCAGGACGCCTACCACCTCTCCCTGAGGGATCGTGAAAGTGACGTTGTCCACGGCGACAAGCGTATAATATCTTTTCGTGACGTTCTGTAATTTAATCACACCTGGTACCGTTACCTGACCAATTCATGGCGCCGAATCAACTTTGCGGAAGATCCTCCGCCGTCGTTGCGCTCCAGCGCGCGTTAGTTTACCACAGCGATCAAAGAGAGCAATTGCCCAAAAATAAATCGTCCATAAGGGAGCGCCAGGCAATTCGACGGCCCGTCGTGCTCTTGCTATAATTTACCGTTGGAACAGTTCATTCTTTGATGGGAATTAGAGGAAAAGGTGCATGAATTTACAGCCATTGGCTCCTTATCTTAGCATTATTGAAATTATCCTGGCCGTCGTCATGATCGTTCTCGTCTTGTTGCAGAGCAAAGGCGGCGAACTGGGAGGTATCTTCGGTGGCGGTGGCGAAGGTGGCGGTTATCGTACCAAGCGCGGCGTCGAGGCCACCATCCACCGGTTGACCATCTACTTCGGTGTTGCCTTCTTCGTCGTGACCCTTCTCACCTTCATTGCCTGGGGCCAGGCGTCTTAATAGTCGACCAGAGCCCCCAGCCCCCAATGACAACGAAACCTAATATTGGCTGGCCGTTATTACTGGCTGCCCTTTGCCTGGGCCTGGTTTCCAGCTTGCTCTCCTACCAGGCGCAGACGGCCGGCCTATGTTCCACGCGCGTGCCGGCCGCCGGCGGCACCTTCGCCGAAGGCATCGTCGGCGCGCCCCAACACCTGAACCCCCTGCTCGCCGATGCCAATCCTGTCGACCGCGAAATCAGCAGCCTCCTCTTTGACGGCCTCACCCGCTACGACGAAGACGGTCGCCTCGTCCCCGCCCTGGCCGAGAGCTGGCGTGTCAGCGAAGACGGCCGCCGCGTTGATTTCTCCCTCCGCGATGACGCTGTGTGGCACGATGGGGAGGCAGTCACGGCCGAAGACGTCGTTTTCAGCTACGGCCTCTTGCAGGATGAGGCGTTTCCGGCGCCGGCTGGTGCCCGCACTCTCTGGGAGTCGGTGACCATCAGCAGCACCGGCGAGCTCAGCGTCACCTTCACCCTCCCTGAATCCTACTCGCCTTTCCTCGAGGCGACTACCCGGGGCATCGTCCCTGCCCACATTCTGGGCGACGTTTCCCCGGCCCGCATTCCCGACCATGACTTTAATCAGATGCCCGTCGGCACCGGCCCCTTCATGGTGCCGGCGGGCGAGAACTGGCAGCGCACCGGCCGCCTGCGCCTTGTACCAACCCGCGATCATTGGCGCCAGGGTGTTAAGCTGGACGCCATCGAATTCCGCTTCTACCCGGATGCCGAGCGCCTGCTAGAAGCGTACACGGCCGGTGAAATTCAGGCCATCAACAGCGTCCCGCCGTCTCGTTTCCCCGAGGTGGCGACCCTTCCGGACACGCGCCTCTACACGGCTCCCCTGCCCCGTTACACTCAGGCACTTTTTAACCTGACCGACGAAGGGATGGGCGCCTTGCGCAACCGGGACGTGCGCCACGCCCTGGCCTACGCTCTGGATCGCGAACTGCTGGTAGACCGGGCGTTGAACGGGCAGGGCCTCGTTTTTGACGGCCCCTATCCGCCCACTTCGTGGGCCTATCATCCTGACGCCCTGACGATTTACCCTTACCGGCCGCTTTCGGCGACGCAGACGCTGGAAAATGCCGGCTGGACGCTGCCCGAGGGCGGAATGGTCCGCGAGGGGGAAACAGAGACGCTTATCCTACGCCTTCTTCTTGTGGACGAGCCGCAATATCGTCGCGTCGCCGACGAACTGGCTTCCCAATGGGCGGCCGTCGGCGTGGGCGTTGAGATCAACGCCGAGGACGCCGAAACCTTTGCCGCTGCTTTAGGTGCCCGCGATTTTGATGTGGCCCTCGTGGAAGTCGCCGCGCCCGGCGACCCCGACCTCTACGATTTTTGGAGCCAGGAGGCCATTGTCCGCGGACAAAACTACGCCGGGTGGAACCACCGGCGGGCCAGTGAAGCGCTGGAGCAGGCCCGTCAATTGTGGGACGTGGGCGAGCGCCGCCGTTACTACGAGGCGTTCCTCCAATATTTTAGCAACGATCTGCCGGCCTTGACCCTTTACCAGCACGCTTACACCTATGCTGTGAGCGAAAGCGTCAACGAGCTGGAGATCGGCCGCATCGACCATCCCCGCGACCGTTACGAAACGTTCCCCGACTGGTTCCTGCTTTACCGTGACGTAGCCGTCGCCTGCCCCGAGGAGTAATCCCGCTATGTATGACGTCGACCAGTTGCGCGCCACCGAATTCCCCCTCAGCGAGCACGAAATCTACTTCAATCACGCCGCCATTTCCCCGCTGCCTACCCGGACGCAGGAGCGCATGGCGTGGGCTGTGCGTCACCTGCACGCGCAACCGTCCAACTTCTTCATGGAGGAGGGGCAGGGGCTGGCAGAACGCATTCGGGAGGGTGCGGCGCGGTTGCTGAATGCTGCCCGAAAGCGGGAGATTGAACCGATCAGCACTACGTCGGCCGCTCTCAATACCATCGCCCAGGCCATTCCGCTGGAAGCCGGGGACAACGTCATCTTCTGCGAGATCGAATTCCCCTCCAATGCCTATCCCTGGATGAGCCTTGAGCGTGATGGCGTGGAGGTGCGCATGGCGCCGGCCGTCGAGGGTGGCTTGACTCTGGAAGGGCTGGCGCCGCTGGTGGACGAGCGCACGCGCGTCGTCGCTGCCAGCGCCATCCAGTTCTTCACGGGCCATCGCACTAACATGGCGGCCATCGGCGCTTTTTGCCGGGAGCGGGACATCCTGTTCGTCGTCGACGCCATCCAGGCAATCGGCCATATGCCCATCGACGTCCAGTCCATGAACGTCGACGTGCTGGCGACCGGCGGGCAGAAGTCATTGTTGGCTGCGCCGGGCACCGGTTTCCTCTACGTGCGTGACGCCGTCGCCGAGCGCCTGCGCCCCCGCCTCATCGGCCCCAACGCCTGCCGCGATTTTGAACAGTGGCTTGACTATGATCTGACGCCCCGGCCGGGAGCCGCCCGTTTTGCCATGGGCACGCCCAACGTCGTCGGCCGCGCGGCGCTGGATGCCAGCCTGAACCTGCTACTGGAGCTGGGGGTGGAGAACGTGGATCGTCACGTCACGGCCCTGGCGGCCGAAGCGATTGCCATGTTGGAGCGGTTGGGTTACGAAGTCATCAGCCGCCCCGGCCACGGCCCCATCGTTACCTTCAATCCGGGCCTCAGCGAAGGGGAGGCTGATGCGCTGGTAGAGACCTTGCGCCAGCAGCGGGTGACCGTCTCCCGCCGTTCGGACGCGGCCGGCGTTCCCCACGTCCGCCTTTCGCTCCACGCCTACAATACGAGCGCGGAACTGGCCCGCTTCGAGCAGCTCTGGTGCGACGCCTACGCCGGCCTCCAGGCCGAGTAATTTATAACCTCCGAGAGGCGTGCATAAGGTTTCTCGTGACGGGGTCGTCCGCCGGGCCTCCCGGAGGTTGGTTCCTAAACGATACTGATCGTCGGCTCGTGGTCCGTCTGGCTCTCCCACCACGGCCGGATGCGGC
>JAWVYQ010000026.1:0-29969 GCA_033722615.1 Promineifilaceae bacterium (SeqCode) | reverse complement strand
GCGCTAAAGGCGTAGCGCTCGTTTGCCCCCAATGGGGTTAGCATTGCTTCCATCAGGCTCAGCCACGCCGTCTTGTATTTGGGCAGGTGGCGGAAACAGTAACCACAGGCACACATCGCGTCCGGCCAGCTTTCTCCTACCGACGCCGGATGTCCCAGGAAGGTGACCGATTCGCGCACCTCCTTTCTGTCGTCAGGGATCATCTGCTTGACCAAAAGTCGGTTGAGCAGGGGCACCGACATGAGGCGCATGGGGAAGGGCGCGCTGGTGTTCAAAATGAGGGCCGGGCAGCCTAACTGCACGAGCGCGTCAACCCGCTCCGGCCGCGCCAGGGCGAACCAGAAGCTCCACAGACCGCCCATCGAATTGCAGACGATGGGCGCCCGCTTGATTTCAAAATAGTTGAAGACGGCCGTCAACGTGTCCACCGCCAACTGCTGCACGTCCATCTGGCGGTGGTCGACACCGTCGCTGAGGCCCCCGCCCGGCCGGTCCAATACGAGCAGCCGGTAACCGGCCAGTTCGGCCATGAGCGGCGCCCAGATCCAGCCGTCCCCCACGCCGCCGGGCACCATCACCACAGGCCGGCCGGTACCGCTCTCGACGACGCGCACTCGCCGGCCCGTTTCCAGTTCAACGTGGTGGGCCCTCGTCTCCAGGCCGTAATGCCGGTACAGGCGCTCTTCTGCCTCCCGCGCAGCCTGGACCTGCGGATTTGACCGATCAGGCGTAAACTCGGGAGCAGCGACCGTGCTTTTCTGTTGGGTCTGCATCATTTTGGACAACCCTTGAGAGGGAGCGCGTTCTGGCAATTTTTCCCCTACCCTCTCACTAATTTGTATTTCGATATACAAACTGTATAATGAAATTGAGGAGATGTCAAGTGTCTAAACGAGAGTACCGGCTGGGGAAGCGCGCCAAGCAGATGGAAGAGACGCGGCAGCGGATCCTGGACGCCGGCCGTGACCTCTTCACGGGCGAAGGGTTCCATCAGGTCAGCGTCTCTGAGATTGCCGACAGGGCGTCCGTCACCCGGGCAACCGTCTATAACCACTTCGACTCCAAGACGGGCGTCTTGCTGGCCTTGCTTGAGGAGCTGGAGCGGCGTGCGGAGATTCACCGCCTGGTCGACGCTTTGCGGCATCCCGATCCCGTTCAGGCATTGCGCGAATTCCTGCGCGATCATTGCCGCTTCTGGGCGGCCGACGTCCTCGTCTTCCGCAACGTCTTCAGCCTCTCCGCGTACGACCCCGAACTTAACGAGGCGAAGAACCAGAAAGACCGCAACCGCAAAGCCTCCATCGCCCGCCTGGTCCGGCGCCTGGCGGACGCGGATCGCCTCCACCCCGACGTCACCCGCGAACAGGCCCTTGACGCTATCTGGCTGCTCACTCACTTCGAAACTTTCGATTTCCTTTACCGCTCCGGTAACCTCGACGTCGAAGAGGTCGCCGAGATCCTCGTCACGATGTCCAATAGTCTCATTCGCGAGCCGAAGGAATAATCTTATGGCAGATGAATACGTCTACAGGGGACAGGACGTCAGCTACCTCGGCTTCCTGGAAACCCAGTTGCGGGACATGCAGGGGGTTGCCACCCTGGCCTATGAGCTGATCCAGAATGCGGACGACGTGAGGGGACCGGCCGGACAGCCTGCGAGTAGCCGCATCACCTTCGACGTGCGCGAGGATGCCCTGCTCGTCGAAAACGATGGCGTCTTCCGGCCGGTCGATTTCGAGCGGTTGCAGACCATCGCCGGCGGGGGCAAACGGGCCGAGCCGGGCACGACCGGCGCCTTTGGCCTGGGCTTCCTGGCCGTTTACCAGGTCACCGACGCCCCCGAGATCGCCTCCGGCGGCCGTCATTGGACGATCCGGCCGGAAGCGCCACCGAAAGAGCGGATCCAGGAGCGCCCCGCAGAAACGACGGGGACCCGCCTGCGCCTTCCCTGGGCCTTTGACCCTGAATCGGAGGTGCGCCGCGCCCTGCGCCTGCCGGCCGTCGGCCGGCAGGGGCTGGACGAGCTGGCGCACGACCTCGCACAGGCGGTGCAAAGGGCCGCCCTCTTTCTGCGACAGTTGCAGGTGTTGGAAGTGAAGCGAGAGGGGCAACTCGTCCGGCGCATCGAACGGGCCGTGATCGAGACGGCCGGGGAGCCCGGCCGGCGGCTCCGGCTGCGGGACGAGGGCGGAGAGAGCGCGACCTGGTTGCTCTTCGACGGAACGTTTGCCGCCGCCGAGCTGGCGGCCCGCTATCCGGGACAAATTGAAGATGGGCGCAGCGACCGCGTGCAACTGGCCCTGCCCCTGGTCCCCTTGCAACGCCAGGGGCGCCTCTATGCCGGCCTTCCCACCGACACGAAAACGCCCCTCCCTTTCCACGCCAACGCCGACTTTTATCCGACCTCCGATCGCAAGCGCATCCATTTTGACGGTGGCTACCAGGCGGCGTGGAATGAGGCGGCGCTACGAGCGGCGGCCGGCGTGCTGGCCGGCCACCTGGACGCGCTACGTCAGAAGCTCGCTCCTCCCGCCTTCTGGCAATTGCTACAGCAGTGCCGTTACACACACACCACGGCCGCCCAGGGAGAACTGCCGGCCATTTTCTCCGTTTTCTGGCAGGCGCTGGTGCCCCTTTTCCAGGAGTTGTCCCTCCTTTACACGGTCCGGGAAAAGTGGGTCTTGCCGGCGCAGGGTCGGGTGCCGGAGATGGTTCCGGAAGAACCCGCTCTGACCCTGCTCGAGGCGCTCCAGATTCCGCTGGCTCACCCGGCGCTGGCTCCCTTTTTCGAGTTGATGCGCACGCCCGCCGTCGGCGTGCCACCTCTGGCGCTGGAGGACGTGGTCGAAGCGCTGGTGCGGGAAGGGTTAGTCAGGACCACACCCCTACACGAGGCGCCCTCTTTCCTGGCCAGCGTGGAGCAATTGCAGGTGCTTTGGCGCCTGTTGGAGCGGCTGACAGAGCCCTACCCTCCGCCGGAGGCGCGCGCACAGGAGCGGCAACTGCTCAACCGGGTCGCCCTGGTGCTCACCGAAGGGATGACGCTGGAACGGCCGCCGCGCGTTTTCCGGGGGAGTGAGGAGGCGCGCGCCCTCTTTCCTGACGTCGCCTGGGTGCACCCGCTGGTCCCCGAGCGGCAATGTCCGGGCCGGCTGGTCGAAGAATTCGGCGTGCGGCAGGCAGTGGCGTGGCTGGCAGAGCGGCCGGTAGACCAGCTGGAAGAGGCCTGGCGCATGGGCCGCCTGGACGTGCCCCGCCTCTTTCGCTGGTTTGAATCTCAGCAGATCGAGATCTTCGCCGACGATCCCGCCCTGCAAAGGGAGATCCGCCGCCTGCCCCTTTGCCCGATAGCGGGGGAGCTACGCCCGCTGGCCGAGCTTTATATTCCGGGTGGCTTTGAAGATCCGCTGGGCGTAGCGAACACGGTGCCGCTAGAAGCGGTAGGCGGGCGACGCCACTTCTTGGAGGATCTCGGGGTGGAAGCGTTGAGCTTCGACAGATACGTGCGCCACGAACTGCCGCGGGCGCTGGGCCAGCGCCCGGATTTGCCTTCCGACGGGCGCCACCGCTTGCTCCGCCTGCTGGCAGAGCGTCTGGGCGAGTTGCGCGACGACGAGGCGCTGCGGGAACAGTTGAGCCGCCTGCCCCTCATCCCCTGCCTGGACGGCTCTTTCCGCCCCGGGCGCGAGGTGTACGCCGCGCGCCAGGCGCGCGACCTGCTGGGGGAAGAGACTCACGTCGCCGAACCACCGCCAACCGAGGCCCGTGAGGCACTCTACCGTTGGCTGGGGGTGCGGCACACGCCAACGCCGGCCGATCTGGTTCGGCGGCTGGTGCAGCTTGGGCAGCAAGCGGCCGAAGCGACCCGCCCGCCGGCAGCCGAGACCGTAGCGGCGGTGAAGGCATGCTGGCGGCAGCTCCAGAGGTACCTCGAGGAGGGCAGGCTCGATCCGGACGTTCTGGCGCGGTTACGTGGGAAAAGGGTGATCCCGGCCGGCCCGCAGCGCCTGGCCCGGCCTGACGAGGTCTTCCTGGCCGATGCGCCTGATTTAGCTGCCCGTTTCCCCGAACTGGACGCACATCTGCTCTCGCCCGAACGAGAGTCAGCGCCGGCCTGGGCATTGGCCGGAGTGCGACCGCTCTCGGAAGCGGTGACGACGGAAATCGTCACGCCCGGCGGAACCGAAGCGGCGCCTGCCGTACGCGAGCGACTTGCCGGCCGGCTCTCCCTCCTCCTCCGTATCGCGCGGGCGGAAGGGGCGACGGACGCCGGCCGGGCTTTCCTGGAGGCGCTGCGCGTGGTCGCTGCCGAGCCGCTGCACGTGCAGGTGCGGCTGGCGGTGGGCGACGCGGTGCAGCGCAGTGCGCCGGAGGCGGCGAAGGCAGTGCTGGATCGGGAAGAGGGCGTGTTGTATGTAGAGGGCGACGAGCACCCTCCGTGGCTGGCCATTGCCCGGGAAGTGGCGCGGGCGCTCAGTGGGAGGCAGACGCCCGGCGGGATGGCGTTAGCCATCAAGGAAGTGCTGGTCGCAGAGAGCGCCGCCGCTGCCGGCGAAATGCTGGATGAGCTGGGGTATCCCGAGTGAGGGTCTTATCGGGTAGTGGTGTTTTTCGTAAGCATGAATCAACCTCCGGGAGGCTGTGCGATGTCTCTCGCTCTGGGAACTGCTCGTTGAGCCTCCCGGAGGTTGAGGGATTTAGCGATTGAACCGGCCAGCCCGCCTCGCCGGCGAACGGGTGAAAGTGTGCCCCGCCCGGGTTCTGCTCAAACACGCTGGATGCCGAGAGAACTCAGGTAATCGAGTAATGAGCCCGGTTCCACGTGCCGGTCGGGAGTAACGAGCCCGCGAGCCTCAAACTGCCCCTCTGCGATGCTCCGTGCCGCCAGCACGGCCGGCGCGATCGGCGTCAGGTAACCCCGTTCTCCGCCCACCAGCGCGCAGCGCGCAACCCGGCCGTCTGCCCCCTCGATCTCGAATGCCAGACACCCAACCGGCGAACCCAACAGTCGCCCCACTGCCAGACCGGCCGGTTGCAGCACTGATACCAGCTCACGCACCGGCCGCCACCGCGCCGCCAGCGAAAAGATGGCATTGAACCCCGGCACCCGGCTGTCCACGTAGAACGTGACCGTGCGCACGCTCGGCCACACCTCAGGCAGCGTCACCGCGTCCGGGCTCTCGCAAAGGTGGCCGCGAACGGCCCCGATAGGGGAGGGCAGGCGAAAAGAGCGCGACGTGCGCCACCCCGTCTCCGTCGCCAACCGGCCCTCGCGCAGGACGCGAATTGGGCGGCCGATAGAGCGCAACAGCGAACGGCCGCTGCCGGGATTGGCCGTGTAACGCGTTGCCGGCGCCAGGACCTCCGTCACGCGCACCGGCTCCTCCACTCCGCTAAAGCTCACCATCGCCGCGCTCACCGCCGATAGGGAGCTGCACGCCGTCAGCACCCGGATGCCGCGCGCGTCGATTCGCTCCCGCAGCGCATAGAGCCTCGTCACGTAGGCCAGGCTGTCCGCGATGTCGACCACGTCGAAGCCGATCTCCAGCGCTGCCTCTACCAATGCCGTGCTGCGCTCCTGGAAGGGCCCGACCGTGTCGATCACCACGTCCCCTTCGCGCAGTGCTGCCCGCAGCGAGTCCGGCTCCTCCACGTCGACCTGCACGTCCGCCGCCGCCCGCCGCGACGCAGTCACCGCTGCGATACCTTCCGTACGGAGCAGCGCGACCGCAGCCGCCCCGAAAAAGCCCGTCCCGCCCAGCACGACGATCCGTTTCATCTTTTTCTGTTCAGTCTGCTTTTTCCCAGATGACGGGAAAGGTGTCGCAGGCCATCGGCTCCCCGGGCTTCAGACCGCCGGTAATAGGCGGCGAGATCTCCCACGGCCGTTCCGCGAAGCGCGCGTCATCGCCAAACCAGCGCGTTGACAGGGCCCGTCTTGCCGTCGTCTGTGACTGGTTCCCCGCCGCGCCGTGTAGCGTCATACCGTGAAAAACGACGCAGTCGCCGGGATTCAATTCCCAGGAGATGATTTCATACTCCTCCGGGTGCCCTTCAATGTCCGGCACCGACTCAAACGAAATCCCTTCCGCATCCCGGTTAGAAGTTGCCTCTTTGAGAGCGTAATCTCTGCTCGTGGCAAACTTCCGCGGCACAAACCAGCGCCCCCAGGCGTGGGAGCCCTTCACGAACTGTAGTGACGTTTCCAGCGGCACCGGATCGAGCGGTAGCCACAACGAGCACATATGGCGGCCGTTGACCGGATAGTAAGGTTGATCGTGGTGCCAGGGCGTTCTCCTTTGCGTGCCCGGTTCCTTGATCAGCAGATGGTCGTGGTAGAATATCGCCTTGTCTGAGCCCATCAGTCGGGCTACGATTTCGGCCGCAGGAGAATGGTACACAAACTCGCGGAACTCCGGAATGTCACGCCAATTGCAGTAGTCGCTAAAGAATCGCGCAGCGCTTTCTTCGGTAGATAGGCTTTCTGCGTGCTCGCTGGGCGCAGCCAGATTCCGTTCGATGCCATCGGCAATGAGATCAAGCCATTCCTGATCGAACTTTTGCCGCAAACAGATGGCCCCGTCGCGCTGAAAGCTCTCAATTTCGTGCCGGGTAACAGGTATGGACCTATCCATAATCTACCGTTCCCTCCTCTATCTCTTGCTCCTTCGTCGTACGGTTCCGGAACTGTGTTGTGTATAGTCTATCAGGATTCTGGACAACCTACCCATACCTCTTAACGTCGGTTCGATACCGTAAAAATGCCCCACGCACTGGCCTTCAAGGTAAGATTGAGTGTGAAAACCCTCGTTTTCCGGACCTGGAGCAACAAGCCGCTGCCCACGCTTCGACCTCTGGAGAGGCGTCCAGGAACCTGCTAGGCTCTTCGAGTTTCCGAACCAAACGGCGGGCCAGCATTAGAGGCGTGCAGGTCTGATTCGCCGGCCGCAGCGCGCGCTACAAAACCGTAACCACCTGCTGCTGGTGCTGAACCATGGCACGCACATCGCGTCGTGCAGCGTTCCACCATACAGTAGCTGTCGAGAAGGCGGCTCACAACTTGCCGCAGATCGTGCGGTTCCTACCAGCCTACTCAACCTCAATCGGTCCGACTATATACATTGGCCACCAACCTGCCGGGTCGATGAACTCCTGGCATACGATGGCATATGTACCAGGGGTCAGGTATTTGTAAATGGTTTCTGACCGGCCATCTACGCCGAACCGGCGCCAACGTTCGACGCCTTGTGGCGGTGGGAGGGAGCGCAATGAGAGTCCTTCTTCCGACTCGGTCTCGGCCATCACTCTGGCATCGTCAATCTGTTCTGCAAATCCCTCATAGGTTTGCTCTGGAAGGAGCGTCCACATGTCGAAAACAACGCCCGGGACGCCCTTCTCGTTGACAACATCAATGGCGTGCGCTCCCGGACCGACAGAATCCTCAACCAGGTCCAGGCTACACCCTGACGGGGATATGGTAAGCGTCCCCAGCAGCGGCGGATCGCTTGCCGGTGTTGGCGATCCAGTTGTAGCTGTTGGCTCAGCAAGCCCTGCGGCGCATCCGGTTAGCAACGTTACCAGCATCAGGATAATGGTTCGTTGCCACAACGTTCGATAATCCATTTCTACTTCCTCCCTGTTGGAGCCTCCTTATTGGAGCAGCCGGGGCTGCTCTACGCTTCGCTTGTCATGTCCGCCGAGGAAAGTCCCGTCGCTCGGTTTAGCGTCACCCTAACATGAGAGGAGGCACTTTGGGGAGGGGGGAAAAGGGAGGGAATCCAGTAAATTCGGCTTGGAATTGCGTATAATGGTAGATAAATCCCTGCCTGCAACATCTCCGGCGGCGTCCAGCCAGGGAATAAGGGAGGTTCTCATGGAAAACCTGACCGGCCAATCGCTCAAGGCATATGAGCTCTTGGAACGCATTGGCAGCGGCGGATTTGGTGCCGTCTACCGCGCCTACCAATCGACTATCGGCCGCGAAGTGGCCGTCAAGGTCATCCTGCCCCACTTTGCCAACCAGCCGGATTTCATCCGCCGCTTTGAGGCCGAGGCGCAGCTCATCGCGCGCCTGGAACACCTGCATATCGTGCCGCTCTATGACTACTGGCGCGAGCCGGATGGCGCCTACCTGGTCATGCGCTGGCTGCGCGGCGGTAGCGCCAAGGACGCCCTGGAGCGCAGCCCCTTTAGCCTCGAATCAACCGCGCTGCTTCTGGACCAGGTCAGCGCTGCCCTCAGCGTGGCCCACGCTGGCGACGTCGTCCACCGTGACCTGAAGCCGTCCAACATTTTGCTCGACGAGGAAGGCAATGCCTATCTGGCCGACTTCGGTATTGCCGTCGACCTGCGGCGCAGAGGCGGCAGCGGTGGGGAAGAGGGGGCGACAATGGGCTCGCCCGCCTATCTGGCCCCAGAACAGGCACGCGGTGAGGCGGTGTCGCCGCGGACGGATATCTATAGCCTGGGCGTCACGTTGTACGAGTGTTTAACCGGCGCCCATCCTTTTCGGGGCCTGAACGCGGTGGAACTTCTCTACAAACAGATTAACGATCCCTTGCCTGAGCTGACCGCGGTGTCTGAAGACGTTCGCCCTGAGATTGACGCCGTCATCCGGCGGGCCACGGCCAAAGATCCCCGGCAGCGCTACGATGACGCCCTGTCCCTGGCGGCCGCCTTTCGCCGCGCGGCCCGGCTCAAGGGGCGCGAAGCGGAGGAAGCGGTGGAAATGCTGACCCCGCGGGAACAGGACATTTTGCGGCTGATAGGCGCCGGCCTGACCAACCGCCGGATCGCCCAGGAACTGTACGTTGAACACTCCACCGTGAGGTGGTACATCCGCCAGATTTATAACAAGCTGGACGTGCGCAGCCGCAGGCAGGCAATCAAGCGGGCACGGGAGATGCAACTTGCCGAAGCTCCGAAGGGCGCGGCAAATGCGGAAACCAGTACCAGCATCAGCGTGGCCCTGCCGGCCCCGGCCAACCCTTTCAAGGGCCTGCGCGCCTTTACCGCAGCCGATCGGGGCGATTTCTACGGCCGCGAAGCGTTGCTGGCCCGGCTGCTCGAATCGCTCCAGTTGCCGCCACCCTCGCGCGCCCTCAGCGCGCCTGAGGATAGCGGACGCTTTCTGGCCGTCGTGGGGCCTAGCGGCAGTGGCAAATCCAGCCTGGTCCGGGCTGGCCTGATCCCCGCCCTGTGGGAAGGACAATTGCCCGGCTCGGAGCGCTGGTTTGTCGCTGAGTTTACGCCCGGTGACCGTCCCCTCGACGAACTGGGCGTGGCCCTCCTCCGTGTAGCTGCCGATCAGGCCGGTAACCTGCGCCAACAACTGTTGCGTGATGCCAGCGGCTTGTTGCGCGCTGCGAAGCTGATTCTGCCCCGAGACGACAGTGAGCTGGTCTTGGTGATCGACCAGTTTGAGGAGTTGTTCAGCCTGGTCGAGGATGAGACGGAGCGAGCTTTCTTCCTGGATCTGCTGGCCACGGCCGTCACCGCCCCCCGCAGCAGGGTGCGCGTTGTGCTCACCCTGCGGGCCGACTACTATGACCGCCCCCTGCACTATCCCGAGTTTGGCCGGCTGGTGCGCCGGCATATGGAGACGGTGTTACCCCTGAGAGCGGAAGAGCTGGAGCAGGCGATCGTGCGCCCGCCCGAAGCGGTGGGCGTCACCTACGAACGGGGCCTAGTGGCCACCATGATCGACGACGTGCTCTACCAGCCCGGCGCGCTGCCCCTGCTGCAATATGCTCTGACGGAGCTGTTCGAGGAACGCGATGAGCGAACCCTGACCCACGAGGCCTACACTGCCATCGGCGGAGCGACCGGCGCACTTGCCAAACGGGCGGAGGAGCTGTACAGGGAACAGGATACAGGCGGTCGCGAGCTGGTTCGCCAGGTGTTCCTGCGCCTGGTCTCGGTCGGCCGGGAAGAGGAGGCTCCGGCCGATACCCGCCGCCGAGTGCCTCGAGCAGAATTGCAGGACCTCAGCACCGACGACGATTTGCTGGATGAGATCGTCGATCTGTTCGCCGCTTACCGCCTCCTCACCCTAGATCATGACCCGGCCAGCCGCCGGCCTACCGTAGAGGTGGCCCACGAGGCCCTGCTGCGCGAGTGGGAGCGGTTGCGCGAATGGTTGAATGAGAGCCGGGCGGAGATCCGCTGGCAGCGGCAGCTGGCCCGGGCGGCGGAGGAGTGGGAGAATGCCGGACGGGATGCCAGCTTCCTGATCCCCGGGGGCACCCGTCTCGAGCAGTTTGAGACCTGGGCTCAGACAACCGAACTGGTACTGACGCAACGGGAGAGTGCCTTCCTGCAGGCCAGTCTCGAGGCTGAAGCTCAGAGAACCGAGCAGCAAGCGCAGCAGGCCCGGGCCCGTCGCGATTTGCGGCGCGCCCTGATCGGCGCCTTGAGTCTCGGCCTCATTTTGGCCATCGGCCTCTCCATCTTCGCCTTTAGCCGCCAACGGGCCGCCGAAGCCTCAGAACAGGAAGCGCTGCGGCAGATTAGCGTCGGCCTGGCGGCCCAGGCGCTGGGCGAATTGGACGGCGATGCGCCCGAGCGCGGCGTACTCCTGGCGCTGGAAGCGCTGGAGAAATATCCCTATTCGCCCCAGGCTGAGAGCGCCTTAGCCCAGGCAGTCTATGGCACACATCCGTACACGACGCTTCGGGCCGTTAGCGGGTTCATGCAGAGCATCGCGTTTTCGCCGGATGGCGCCCTGATCGCCGCCGGCGACAGCGTGTGGGGTTCTGTCTCCGGGGAGATGGTCACTGAATTCAACACAGCTAATTCAGGTGTCTATAATCTAAGTCTTGACTGGCTCTCCGACAACCGCGGAGTGCTCGCAGTCCGGCCAGAGCTGGGCGGGATGGTGATTATCCAGGATGCGGCTACGGGAGAGGAACGCTCGCGCCACAGATTTGAGGCGGTCAACACGGCCTATGCCAGCGCCGACGGCCGCCTGGCTTTGAGCGCCAGCTCCGATGGCACCGCTTATATCTGGCGTATGGAGAGCGGCGAGATCGTCCAGAACTTTGTGGGGCATGAGGGGAGCGTTTATGATGCTGTCTGGTCGCCGGATGAACGTCGGGTGGCCACTGCTGCGGGTGATGGAACTATCCGGATCTGGGATGCGCAATCCGGTGCGGAGCAGAAGCGAATTGATGCCCACCCTGACGGCGTCAGGGCGCTGTCGTGGTCGTCAGGTGGAGAGCGTCTCGCCAGTGCGGGGAACGACGGGCTGGGACGTGTCTGGGATACCGCAACCGGAGAACTGCTCTTTACACTGATCGGTCATGATGCCGTCGTCCACGACATTGAGTGGTCGCCGGACGACAGCCTGCTGGCCACAGGCGGCGGCGACGGCATGGTGCGCGTTTGGGATGGCCGGGCCGGCGCCGCGCAGTTCACGCTCCCCGGTTCCGACTCAACGACGAGCGATGTCAGCTGGTCCCCCGATGGCCAACGCCTGGCCGTCAGCGGGGAGGCCTTGCCGCGGATCTGGAACGTGACCACGCCGATCGTGCGGCTGGTCGGCTATTCCGCCATAGATGATTCAGCGGACGCAATTCCAGCGCGGGAAATCGGCATCCGCACCGCCAATCCTTACTGGTCGGCGGATAGCTCCTGGGTCGGGGCGAGCGGTATTTCTGATCACACTTATCGCCTCTGGGATCCGCTTGCCGGCGAAAATATCAGAACCTTTATGGGGGTGGGAGACGGAATTGGCTACCCAAACCCGGCCGGCACCGAGATCATCCTCGGCAATCCACTGCGCATCCTCAACCTGGAAACAGGCCAGGAGCGTCGGTTCCCGCTATCAACGGTCTGGTCAACCACTTCATTTTTCGAGTGGTCCCCTGATGGCAGGCTGATCAACGTACAGCCCGGCCGTCTTTCTGAATATCGCATCTATGATGCTGAAACGCTCGAATTACTCTACCGGGGCAAACGGAGAGCGTGCGGCCATCTTTTACCGGGTACTTTCTCTCCCGATGGCGCCTATCTGGCGCACACCTGCCTTTTGAGTGATAAAGTTACTGCGGCGCGTATTGTAGAAACTATGACGGGCAGAGTCGTGCAGGAGCTGGAGGGTCATACCGACTGGACGTTCGATGCCCGCTGGTCACCGGATGGGACGAAATTGGCCTCTACGTCGAACGATTTGACCGTACGGGTTTGGGATGTGGCAAGTGGTGCAACGCTGACGGTTTTTTCCGGGCATACGGTGTCTCCCCTTGGTCTAGATTGGTCACCGGATGGCACCCGCCTCGTCTCCGGTGACGCAGCAGGCACTGTGCTGGTTTGGGATGCGGAGACCGGGGGTATTGTCAACCGCTACAACCTGGGTGGGTACACACAGGTGAACTGGTCGCCCGATGGTAGCCGGGTGTTGACGACCGGCCATTTCCCTGCACCGGACATCCGGCCTGTCTGGCAGTTCACAGAAGAGCTGATCGAATACGCTTATGAGTGCTGCGTCTTCCGCGAGCTAACTCCCGAGGAGCGGGAGCAATTCGGCCTGCCGCTCGCGGATGAGGCCCGGACCAGCAGCGTACCGTAGGGGCGGCCGTCATGTTGTCATCCCCCCCGCCGCAGGCGCTGAATTTCCTCCACCAGCTCAAGGGTGACCCGGCCGAAGCGCCGCCACCGGCCGGGACTGAACCACCGCTCCTGGGTCAGTGCGGGCACCGTCGACAGGTGACTTAAAGCGCGTTCATAACGGGGCAGAGCCAGGGGTGAGCCGTACACAGCATAGCGGGGCTTCCAATCGGTGGCGAATTTGCCCTTATACTGTCGCAGGCCGGTAAATCCAAAGAGAAAATCGAGCCGTTGCGAGAGGGAGCGCAGCGCCTTCTCTTCCAGCGTTGCTTCTTCTCCGATCTCCTCATAGCCGCTCAGGGGAGCCAGTCCCAGGCTGAAGCTGCTGAATCCCTCCGCCTTGTTGTATTCGAACAGCTTGATGAAGAGGTAATCCATGATCCCGTTGGGGGCGTCGCGCCGTCGCCGCATCAGGTCGGCCGTGGCCTGGCCCGGCGCGTAGGAGGGGATGATGGTGACGAAAGCCACCATGCGGCCGCTCGCGTCCCGCGCGACCAGCATCGGCGTTTGCTGCACGTACTCTGGGACGAACTGGCCCAGCGTAAACGTGCGCTCGCGCCGGCCAGGAATCGTCAGCCATTCGTCCGAGACCTCCTGCGCCTCCGCGAGCACCGCATCCGGCAAGGGTGGGCGGACCAGTTCCAGCGCGATCCCCTCCCGCTCCAGCTTGTTCACGCTTTTGCGCAGCCAGCGCCCCTGTTTCCCCTCCAGGGTGAAGGTGGTCAGATCGACCAATGCCTCCTCCCCGATCTGCAGGCGGCGCAGCCCCAGCGTTTCGTACACAGGCAGAAAATCGGGCAGTGTATTGTGAAAGGCCACGCCCCACCCATTTTCCCGGCAGAAGGTCAGAAACTCCGCCGTCGCTTCCGCTATCTCCTCGGCCGGTCCCACCGGATCCCCCAGCGCCAGAGCGAAAGAGCCAGAGACGCCGTAGGCCACCACGCAATTTCCGCTGCTGCTGAAGAAATAGCTCTTGTCCGGCCATAATTTGAAGTAATCCTCGGCCGCCCGGCCATATAGCTTCAACAACGCCTCGGCCCGCGCCCGCTCGTGGGGGCGGGTGTTAAGCTGGTAGGCGATGGGACGAAAGAGACTGTAGAGGACGTAAGCCAGCAGAAAAACCGTTATCCAGCTCAAGGAGAGGAGGAACCAACGGCCGAACGCCGTCTCCGTGCTCAGCGCCGGATCGCCCAGGAGCAGCAGGTAGCGTACGGCCTCCACGAGGCTGGCCGCCGGCGAGAAAGTCCGGCCGAAGTCGCGCGATCCCAGCCACCAGAAGCCGGCCGTCCCGTAGGTCAGGGCGGCGAGTAACGCCAACCCGATCCGGACCAGCGTCCGCCCTAGATCTGGCCTCCCAGTTCGTGTAGTGAAAAGATGGCGCGTCCTGGCCAGCAAGAGGAGCAACAGAAGCGGTCCCACCAGCCCTATCAAGTCCGGCCGCGCGCTCACCTGGGCCAGCGCCGCGACGACCGCCAATCCCAGCACCAGATAGTAGGCCAGTCGCCGTCGCCGGTAGACGTTCACCGCCGAAACCACCAGCGCCAGGCCCACCAGTAACGTCAACAGGCGGGAAGTGGCCACCAGGGGCAGGTCGATAAACGCCGGCGCCGGCGAGAATGGCCGGATCAGAGAGATAAGGTTGAAGAAACCGCTGAAGAGGGTAACCAGCGTTATCAGCCATATAAGCAACGTCTCACGCTTCATCTTAGAGCCAGTGTCACACAGACGCCGGCCGGTCGCAAAGGGAATTGCCCATTCTCCCGTTCCATTTGACAGATCGACCAAATGATTTTATTATTCAATAGAATTATTGAATGGTTTTAGCTTCAGCTATCCTATGACCACAGCAACCAAGAAACGCGACCGGAAATCGGCCCTGTATGCCCTCTTTGCCCACGTTGGCAAAGCGCTGGCCAATCCCCATCGCCTTGAACTCCTGGATTTGCTCGTTCAGGCGCCGCGGACCGTTGAGGAACTGGCGCGCGAGGCTGGCATGAGCGTGGCTAACACGTCCCAGCACTTGCAACGCCTCAAGCAGGCTCACCTGGTAACCGCTGCCAGGGAAGGCCTCTACGTGCGTTACGCCATCGCCGATCCGGCCGTCGCCCGCCTGTGGCTCGAGCTGCGCACGGTCGCCGAGCGCCAGCTGGCCGAGGTGGAGCGCGCCCTTGACGCCTACCGCGACCGCCGCCACGAGTTCCGGCAGATCACGGCCGACGAGCTACGCCGTCGCCTCGACGCCGGTGAGGCCATCCTCGTCGACGTGCGACCGGCCGAAGAGTACGCGGCCGGTCACCTTCCCGGCGCCCGCTCCATTCCCTGGGACGAGATCGAAGCGCGCCTGGCCGAACTCCCCGGCGACACCCTCGTCGTCGCCTACTGCCGCGGCCCATACTGTGTCTACGCCGATACGGCCCTGGGCATTTTGGCCGACCGCGGGTGGGACGTCGCCCGGCTGGAAGAAGGCGTGGCCGAATGGCAGCAGGCCGGTTACTCCCTTGCGCGTGAAGCGAACAACGGTAGTGAGGAAAGGAGGACGCCATGAACAAAACGATTGACAGAGAGACGCTACGCAAGAAGCTGGAGGAAGGCGCGCCGCTCACCATTCTCGACGTCCGCACGGATGAAGAGAGGGAGGAGTGGGCCATTCCCGACAGCATACACGCCAACGTCTATGACGCGCTCAAGGCCGGGGATCCGGACGCTCTCGAAGGCATCGACGTGCCTGACGACCGACCCGTGGTGACCGTCTGCGGCGCCGGCAAGACCAGCCTCGTCGCGGCCGAACAGCTTCAGGAACGGGGCATCGAGGCTGCTTCGCTTGACGGCGGCATGCGCGCCTGGAGCCTCGCCTGGAACACGGCCGAGGTGGATATTTCGGATAGTCATATTAGTGTCTTGCAAATCCGGCGCACTGGCAAGGGTTGTCTCTCCTATCTCATCGCCGCGCAGGGTAGGGCGGCCGTCATCGACGCCGCCCTCGACCCCCAGATTTATCTCGATCTGGCCGAGGAGCGCGGCTGGACCATCACCCACGTCCTCGACACCCACGTCCACGCCGACCACCTCTCCCGCGGCCGTCTCCTGGCGGAGCAGGCGGGCGCCGCTTACCATCTACCGGCGCAGGACCGCGTCACGTACCAGCACGATCCCATTCGCCACGGCGACACGCTGGCCATCGGTTCTGCTCGGCTGGAAGCCGTGCACACCCCCGGTCACACGCTGGAGAGCACCTGTTATCTGCTGGGCGAGCGCGTCATTTTCACCGGCGATACCCTCTTTCTAGCCGGCGTTGGCCGCCCCGATCTTGAAGCCGACGCAGCCGCAGCCCGCGAGCGAGCCCACCTCTTGTACGGCTCGCTCCAGCAACTGCTCGCGCTGCCGGCCGAGACGCTCGTCCTGCCCGGGCACACCGGCGAGCCTGTCCCGTTTGACGGCGAGCCCATCGCCGCCACGCTCGGGGACGTGCGCAGCAACGCCCCGTTGCTCGGCGTTCCCGAAGATAAATTTGTCGAGACGTTGCTCGACCGCATTCCGCCGACCCCCCCTAACCACGACCGCATCGTCCGGCTTAACGAAGCCGGCCGCATGCCCGACGGCGACCTCATCGACCTGGAAGCCGGCGCCAACCGCTGCGCCATCCAATAATCCGAACCGGCAGCAAACCACATGGCTGAACCAATCACGTCCCGCGTTCGGCTTGGACTGCGGGCCAACTGGCAACAATTCGCTCTCCTCGTCCTCGTCAACGCCTTTGTTGGCGCCATGGTCGGTCTCGAACGCACCGTCGTTCCCCTAATCGCCGAGGAAGCGTTCGGCATTGTCTCGGCGACTATCACCCTTTCTTTCATCATCAGCTTTGGCGTCGTCAAGGCGCTGACTAACATGGCCACCGGCGCCCTCTCCGACCGCATCGGCCGCAAGCGATTGCTCGTGGCCGGCTGGCTCGTCGGTCTGCCCGTCCCCCTGCTCATCATCTTCGCTCCCAGTTGGGGCTGGATCGTCGCCGCTAACGTGCTGCTGGGCGTCAACCAGGGGCTCTGCTGGTCCACCACCGTCATCATGAAGATCGACCTAGTCGGCCCCCGCCAACGGGGGCTGGCCATGGGTCTCAACGAATTCTCCGGCTACGTTGCCGTTTCCCTCTCGGCCCTGGCCACCGGCTACATCGCCTCCGCCTACGCCTTACGCCCGGCCCCTTTCCTGCTGGGCATCGCCTTTGCCCTGCTCGGCCTCTTTCTCTCGGCCGTTTTCGTGCGCGATACTCATGACCATGCCAGAGAAGAAGCGCGCCAGCACGAAGCGGGGGCGGAGGAAGCCAACCCGGACGGTCAACCGGGCTTTCTGGAAGTCTTCGCCCGCACCAGTTGGGGCGATCGCGCCCTCTTCTCTGCCAGCCAGGCCGGCATGGTCAACAATCTCAACGACGGCATGGTCTGGGGCATTCTCCCCCTCTTCCTCGCCGGCGCCGGCCTTGGCGTGGACCGCATCGGCGTTGTCGCCGCCGCCTATCCGGCCGTCTGGGGCATGGGCCAGCTCGTGACCGGAGCGTTGAGTGACCGCTGGGGGCGCAAGTGGATGATCGTCGCCGGCCTCTGGATCCAGGCGGCCGGCATCTTGATGGTCATCCTCGTCGGAACCTTTACCCTCTGGGTGACGGCCGCCGTCCTCATGGGCCTGGGCACCGCCCTCGTTTATCCCACGCTCCTCGCCGCTATCAGCGACGTCGCCCACCCCACGTGGCGCGCCTCCTCCGTCGGCGTCTACCGCCTCTGGCGCGACAGTGGCTACGCCATCGGCGCTCTGCTGTCGGGCATCCTGGCCGATTTGCTCGGAATCAGTTGGGCCATCGGCGCCATTGCCGGCCTCACCGCCCTATCCGGCCTCGTCGTCGCCCTCGCCATGTACGAAACCCTCGGCGCCGAACTCTGACCCGCTTTCACTTCCCGGACCTGGGTCCCCGCCGAGAACCCGTTAAAATTCACAACCTATTGGTGCACGGCTCCCGCTTTCACATTCTTCGGAAACCTTGCAAGGAGTGATGAAACAATGTCCACACAAACGGAGCAATCTCCCCTTTATTGTGACCTGACGGCCCTCACCGACACCGAACGCCAGGAACACGTCGAGGTATCAGAATCCCTGTTCTCCTCTCTGGAAGAGGTGAAGGAACTGCCCGATGGCTACGCGTTCCGCTTCCCGCCCACGGCCGACCTGTTGCGGAAAGCGGCCACGTTTATCGCGCGCGAGCGGAAGTGCTGCCCCTTCTACGACTTCACCATCAAAGTGGAGCGGGAGGGTGGCCCCTTGTGGCTCCACCTCACCGGCCGCGAAGGTGTAAAAGCGTTTATCCAGGCGGAAATGGCCGGCCACGAGGCTCTCGCCCCTCTTTTCTAATGCCTGTCAATCTCGTTACCAGGCCCAACGTCTCCTAGTCGCCAATACCCGCTTCAGAAAGAGCCTCTTGCAGAAGCCGCGACAGAGTCACGTACGCCTGCAAACAATCGGGGCAAAGGTCCAGGTGTTCCGCGACGGCCGGATAAACGTCGTCGACCGCACGGCCGGCCACCTCGTCGCTAACGAAGAGGGGGAGTTCGTCGAGGCAACGGCTGCAAGCGGCGCCCGGTTCAGGGGCCCGTAACTGTCGCGCCAGTCGTCGCCAGGGAGCCTGCTGATCTGCTGTCATCTTTTCTCCTCTGCGCCGGCCAGAATCTCTAGCAAGCGCTCGCGTTCGCCGGCCGGCAGGTTGCGTAACTTGCGCACGGCGCGCGCTTTTACCATGCGGATCTCGTGGGGCGACTTGCCCGTCAACTCGGCAATTTCCGCCGGCCGGAGGTTGTCCAGGAAGTGAGCTTCCGCCACTCGTAATTGCCATTCGCTGGAAAAATATTCCCGGAAAAGGGCCTGTAACTGCTCCCGCATCTCCCGCTTGACGACGGCTCGTTCTGTCGACCGCTCCCCGGGGCGTTGCCCGGCTGCCTGCAAACTTTCTTCCCAGCTGCCCGCGTCCTCTTCCTCCTCATAGGCTGCCGCCAGTCCCTCCAACGAGCCGACCTTGCCTTCTCCCCGTTTCTCGGCCGTTCGCTTCCGGTGCAGGTCAACGTCTTTGCGCTTGAGAGTGGCCAGGGCGTAGGCCCAGAGGGCGCGGGGCGCGCGCAGGGGCGACTCGTCAAGACGTCTTTCTAGGTCAATGAGCGTCTCCTGCACGATCTCTTCCTGGTCGTGAGGGTCGTCGTTCACCTTGGGCGCCTGCCGGGCAAGCCACGCTTTCAACTCTGACCAGGCAGCATCATGTTGATCGGACGCCGGCCGGCGACAATGGTTGTGAATCACCACGGCATAACGCTCCCACACGGCCGTTTGCACCGCCTGCGCCCCCACCGGCCCCTTCCCTCGCAGATCCTGCCAGATAGCGTCTGCCAGCTCGGCCGCGTCCACCAGCGACCAGCCCTGTCCGGCCAGGTAAGAGCGGACGACGTATTCACAAAACGTATGGTCAAACTGTTGCTTCTCCCCTGCCACCGGTTGTCCTTTTCCTCCCACATTTGGCGTGGACGACGCCGGGAAGAGATCGAGCGGAGCCCACTCTCGCGCTCTGATCGCCAACACGGACATTATCGCACAAAGCGCAAAGTCGCGCGACTATTCAGTTTAATTTGTCAGGCGAAGACCAGACCGTGGCGTGGCGGATGGAGGCGCCCGATGCGTTGGCGACAGCAGGAACCCGCTCTCTGCGGCGCCTATCCGCGCACGGTGCCATCCTATGGTACAATAGGGTAGTCTTGGCGTTGCGTGGATGAAAGGCTGCTGGGATTAATCATGTTGCTGCGGAAGCGGCCAGGCCGCTACATTCTGACGCGAGGGTTGGGCCAGGGCGGCGTGAGATGGGATTAGTTCGGGCATGAGACGCTGCTGGACTGGGCCGTCTCCTTAAAGGTCCTATCACGGTCCTGGTATGGCAATGGCTGGCATAAAGCTCGAGATTCAACTGCTTGGCGGATTCAGGCTAATCTACTGTGACCGACCCTATGCCCGGGTAAGTCGTCCCCGCCTGCAGGAATTGCTCGCTTACATACTTCTGCACCGGCACACGCCTATCTCTCGCCCCCAATTGGCCTACCTTTTCTGGCCGGAATCAACGGATAGCCAGGCGCGCACCAATCTGCGCAAGGCCTTGTACTTGCTGCGCGACAGCATGCCCGAATTCGAACGCTACGTGGCAGTGGACGCGAACCACGTGCAATGGCGACCGGAGCTAACATACGCTCTGGACGTCGCCCAATTCCAGTTGGCAATTGAGCATGCTGACGCTGCCGGCACACGTGCGGCGGAGCGACGCTTCCTGGAGGATGCGCTGGTCTTGTATCAGGGACCCCTGCTGCCCGATTGTTACGAGGAGTGGATTATTCCCTATAGGGCGCAGTTACAGGCGCGCGGCCGGCAGGCGCGGCTGCGCCTGATCCAACTATATGAGTCTGAGGGCAGTGTAGACAAAGCCATCCAGGAGACACAGCTTCTCTTGCAGAGGGATCCCCTGGAGGAACAGGCATGCCGCCTGCTCATGCGCCTTTGGGCGACCAGCGGCGACCGCAGGAGAGCGCTCCAGGCGTATCAGGATTTTGCATCCAACCTGGAGCAGGAAGTAGGAGCCTTGCCCGCGCCAGCAACGCGACAACTCTACATGCAGATCCGCGCCGACTCCGCACCCGCTGCGCCGCCGATACCAGCCGCCGAACCAGACACGCCGCCCCTGATCGGCCGGCGGGCTGAGTGGTCCATGCTTCACAGGGCGTGGCGAGCGGGGAACTCTGTGCTCATATCCATCCAGGGCGAGGCGGGCATCGGCAAAACGCATCTTGCGGAAGCATTTCTGGCCTCGGCAAGACAACGTGGCATCAAGACGGCTGCCGCACACTGCTATGAAGGCGGAGAACTGGCATTTGAGCCTGTCATCTACTGGCTGCGCACGCCACGCTTCCGTGCTGACCTCACTTTGCTCGACGGCGCGACCCTGCGCGAGGTATCACGGCTACTGCCAGAACTGTCTGCAAACCCGGAGACCTCGGAGCAGGGGGCGCCGAATGCTGAGCCCTGGCAGAGACAGCGCCTATTTGAATCCCTGGCCCGCGCCCTGCTGGCAGGGGATGAACCGGTGCTCTTGCTGCTCGACGATCTGCAGTGGTCAGACTTAGAAACACTTGAGTGGCTACAGTACCTGTTGCGCTTTCCCGAGGGACCAGCTGTCGTCGTGCTCTGTACCTTGAGGACGGAGGGGCTGGCCGGTGATCATCCGGTCAAGCATCTGGAGCGTCGTCTTCAGCGCCACGACAAGTTTATTCCCATCCAGCTCGCACGCCTCGACGCAGAGGCGTCGGGCGCCCTGGCTCAAAGCATCTTTGGCAATGAAATTGCACGGGAGGACCTGTTGCAATTGTACGCCGAAACAGAAGGCAGTCCGCTCTTAATTGTGGAAACTGTACGGGCTGCGCAAGAAAGTCCAGGCGCCACCTCTATTACAATCGATCCGCTGACGCCAAAGGTGCAGGCCGTTATCGAGAGCCGTCTCGCACGCCTCTCGCAGGCAGCGCAGGACCTGGCGGCCACCGCGGCGGTCATTGGGCGCGCCTTTACCCTGGACATTCTAGAAGTGGCTGCTCAGAATAGCGGCGAGCCCCTGGTCGCGGCGCTAGACGAGCTAACGGGTCACCAGGTAGTGGCAGAGCGGCGGAAGGCAGACGAGGACGAGTATTACTTTACGCATGACAAGATACGCCAGGTAACCTATGAGCGGCTCACCGTTGCACGGCAGCGGCTGCTTCATCGGCGCGTCGCGGAGGCCCTGGAACGCGCCTTTGCCGGAAGAGAAGAGCAGGTCAGCGGCCAGGTCGGCCGCCACTTTGAAAGGGCGCGGCTCTTTCCCCGGGCCCTGACCTATTATGAGCGGGCGGCGCGTCAGGCGCGCGGTCTATACGCCTACCAGGATGCCGAGCGACTCTATGCACGCGCCATTGCCATGGCCACGCGCCTCAACCAGCCGGGCGAACAACTTATCCAGCTTTATCAACAGCGGGGGCGCATGTTGGAACACGCCGGACGCTTTGAAGAAGCGATTAGCGTCTATCGCGATTTGGAACGTCTGGCGCGTAGTCGCTGGGACCGGCGCATGGAGTGCGTGGCGGTGACACACCTTGCCGACTGCTACGTTAAGCCGGACGTCGGCCACAACCGTCTGGAGGCAAAAATTCTGATCGAGCGCGGCCTTCAGTTAGCACTTGATGTGGATGCGCCCGCGCAGCACGCACACCTGCTCTGGAGCAAGATGGTGCACGCCACGCATTATGGCCACACGGAAGCGGCGCAGGCGGCCGGAAAGGCGTGCGTCGCCCTGTGCAGGGAACATGGCCTGACCAGAAGGCTGGCGTTGGCCCTCCACGACTTGGGTCTCAATCTGCGGCTCAACGGTGACTTGGCACAGGGTGACCAATTCGCACAAGAAGCGCGCGCGCTATTCAGGCAAATGGATAACCAGCCGTTACTTGCGGACAGCCTCAACCAGCAGGCTTTGTTTGATTACCTGCAGCACCGTTTGGACAGTGCGCTCCAGCGGGCGGACGAAGCGGCCACCATCAGCAGACGGATCGCCAACAAATGGAACAGGGCCTTTGCGATCTGGATCCGGGCAATGGTTCATGATGCGCGTGGGTCGTGGGGCGATGCCATTTCCACCTACGAAGAAAGTTTGCACACGGGGTTGGAAACCGGGTTTCTCATGGCCGGCACGGTGATTCCCATTCAGCTTGGCCTGCTGCACTTGGAGTTGGGCGCGGTCGAAGAGGCGCGCCGCCTGCACGAAAACGCGCTAGAGGCGAGCCGTGAACGGGCTGCCTTTGTCTTGAGGGCCGCCCTTGCGGCGCGGGCGCTCACGGCGTTCAAGAACGGGAACGCGGCACGTGGCGTGGATTGGCTACGGCAGGCACAGCGTGCACAGGCGCTGGGAGACATTACCACCGCGCTCCTGCTGCCGCTGCTGCCGCAGGCTTCCGTGCTGGCGGCCGAACGCGACGGCGATTCACCGGCCTGGCAGGAGGCGCATGATGTGGTCCAGGCGGCGCTTGCCGAAGCGCGCAAGCGCCGGTTTCTTCTTCATGAACTGCCGCTGCGCTACTATCTGGGCATCGTTCTGCAGGCGCAGGGCCAGGTGGAGGCAGCGGCCGTCTGCTGGCGGCAGACGCTGGAGCAAGCGCAGCGACTGAATCTGAGGCCGCTCACCCTGGCATTGTCGGGAGCACTGTATCGCTTATACTCGGCGGACGGGCAAACCGACACGGCTCTGCCGTACGCAGAGCTGGCGCGGGCGACACTGGCAGACATTACGAACCGGCTGGCAAAGAGCGAGCAGCGCAGTCATGTCTTGCGCGAAGCCGAGCGACGCTTCGGGCTGCGCTGGTAGCGCGATCATTCCTTTTCGGGGCAGCAATCCTCTCCTCCTGCGCAATCGAATCTGTAAGGGAACGGTGTTGGCAACGCTTTGGGATCGCCTGCCCTGATACCATGGCCTCATTGCTTACAGTTGGTCATTAGCTACAGGAGGAAAGCACATGGCAGAACAGATCCGTACAGGCGGTGTGCACCACGCGACGCTCACGGTGTCGGACGTGCATCGCAGCGCCGAGTTCTACAAAACCTATCTGGGATTCCAGACGGTTGTGGCGTTCGAAGGCAAGATCGCCTTGAGCAATGGTAGCCTGCTCCTGGTTGTGGCCCCCGCACCCGACCCTGCCCAGGCCACCCCAGGCGACCGCTTCAACGAAAACCGCATCGGCCTCGATCATATCAGCTTCAGCGTCGCCAGCCGCGACGAGTTGGAAGCCGCGGCGCGCCTGCTGGACGATGCCGGCGTCGAACGGGGCGAGATTAAAGATTTGGGTCCGGCCTTTGGTATCTACGTAATGGCGCTGCGCGACCCCGATAACATCCAGCTAGAGCTGACTGCGCCGCACAGTAGCTAAGGTGCGCTTAGATAGAAACTAGATTCAAGCAAGATTCTGTGAAGGAGGTAGGTCATGAAAAAGGTAATACGAATGGTCGTTCTGCTCGCCGTGATCGCAGCCGCGCTGTTTACTACGGCCCCCGCTGCGCCGCTCCTCGCCGGTGATAACGACCCGCTCTACATCGATTTCTACAAGACTGACCCGGAAAGCGATTTTGTATGGGATGGCACGGTAAGCGGTGACGTCAACGGCAATTTACAGACAGTGTTTCTCGAAGGCAGGATGACGGGCGACATCATGCACGTCGTCTTTGATTGGATCGTTACCGGCAGCGAATGTGACTTCTCGGCCCAGTTAAGCGGGATACTGGATACGAAAACCGGCCAGGTGTTGATGAATGGCACCGTGACGGAAGGTTGTTATCTGGGCGCCCAGGTCCACGAGGAAGGCCAATTGGTTGACCCCGGCGTCTCCGGCTTTGCCGGAACGATTCGCATCATGCCCGGTTCAGCCGGCTGAGGCAGAGGAATGCACTTATCGTAGCCGGGGCTTGCATCCCCGTTAGCCGCGAGGTTGGAAACCTCGGCTACCACGATATCCGCAATCATTAAGTCTCAATCGCTCCCAAAATAGGCGCTGAAGCGCTAGAAGCAATGCATAACACAATTGGAGGAAAATAAGATGACCACGATTATTAAATCGGTAGAAATCAATGCCCCCCGCGACACCATTCGTAAGTATTACGCCCATCCGGTGCACACCCCCCAGTGGGCTCAAACACTCACGCTGTGGGAACCTGACGAGGCCTGGCCCAGCGCCGGGTCGACCGTCAAGATGGGTGTGAAGAGTGGTGGCCTCACGGTCGAAGGGGTCGCAACGACACTTGCCTACGACGACGAGACGATGGCCCACCATTGGCGCTATGAACCGAAGCATATGCCGCCAATGGAAATCTGGTACACTTTTGAAGAGCGGGACGGAACAACGACGGTCACTCAGAGAGCGGAGTACACCATTCCGGGCAGCTTTTTAGGCAAGGCGCTCGATAAGCTCTTTGTGGAGCGGCAAAACGCCAGAGATATTGAGCAGCAGTTGATCAATCTCAAGGCGTTGGTAGAAAATGACGAAGCCTAGCGGCTGAGAGTATTTCCTATTTTGATCTTGTTGGCGAATTCAAGTAATTGGAGCGAGCCGCGCAAAATGTGATACGTGCGTCGTAGCGCGCGGCTCGCCCAGGAGCCAATTGCAGCTCGGCCGCTTCCACCAGCGATCAACTCTGGCCGCCCAGATAAGAGCGGACGACGTATTCACAGAACGTGCGGTCAAAAAGTGGCGCGACTCCTTATTTAATTTGTCAGGCGAAGAGCAGCACCAGGAAGAGGGCCGCGCCGCCGATGAAAACGAGAGCGTCGGTCAACGTGAGCTTGAGCGGCGCCGCCCGTTGCCGGCCGGGCGTAAAGGCTCGCGCCTCGGCCGCCAGCGCAATGTCGCCTGCCCGCCGAACGGCGCTGCTGACGACGGTAACCAGATAGAAGCGGAGGCCCCGCAGCGGCTGCCGGCGCAATCCTCCCCGCATGCGCAGGCTGTGCCACGTCGTGGACGCTGTGTCGCGCAGGATGGGCAGCAGGTTCAGAGCAACGCCCAGAGCAAATCCCACCCCGTTCAGCCCTGCCCGTTCAAACAGGGCGGCTATTTCGACGACGTCCACGGCTCCCGTGAAGCTCTCGACGGCGACGAGGATGACCAGCGCACGCGCTGCAACGCGCAGCGCAATCTGCAGGCCCTCTGCAGAGAGCGACACCGGGCCAAGCGCGACGGCCGGCGGGCCCGGCAGGAACAACGACGGTAGCGCCATCAAGCCCACCAGCAGCAGCCAGCGGAGGCGCAATGCCCGGCGCAGGGCGTGCGGGTAGATGAGGCCAAGGAATGTCAGAACAATCAGAGCGGCCATCCAGGTCCGCGACGGGCCAACCAGAAAGACGGACGCCAGCGACCATAGGAGGAGAGAGAGGTGGCCGGCTGTGCCCAGGTGCAGGCGTGCATGGCCCTGCGCCGTCGCGGCCGGCCAGTCCCGGGAACCGATCATTGACTGACCTCGAGCCGGACCAGCATGCGGACGTTTAACCGGCCGCGTTGCTCCGGCAACACCATACGGAATGGCTGCTCGTCGCCGGCCAGTTCGCCGTCGGCTCGCTCGTAGGCCACCACGGTGTCCTCGCGGGCAAACAGCTCCGGCTCGTAAGTGGCGCTGAAGCCGTCGTCGGCCACTGCTTCGACGGTCGCGATCTGCTCCGGGTCGAATCCGGCGTCTTCCAGCAACGTTGGCAGCGAGACGCCCCTGTAGGTGATGCCTTCGACGGTCGCCGTCGTGGCGGATAGGGCGCGCAAGTCGGCGGCGCTATAGCTTTCTTCCACCTCCCCGCCGCTGACGGTGAGGACGGCGTCCGCTGTCGCCGGCTCCTCGCCGCCGCAGGCGAACAAAGTGACGGTCAGCAGTAAAGTTAGAAGAACGAGCAAATTTCGCTTCATTGAGACTTCTCCGAGATTAATGATTTTGGAAGACGATGTCGCCGCTCAACCGGACATTAAGCTGTTTGCCGGCCTCCCAGGCTAGCCAGCCGCTGAGGGCCCCCAGCAGTGCGTGCATGGCCACCAGGACAATCGCGATCCAAACGGCCGCGCCGGACCCCAGGCCCAGCAATCGCCTGCCCTGGTTGACCAGCTCCAGCCACACCTCTAACATGTCCCGTCCAAAGAGGAGGGCGCCGGTCACGAACGGCTGGATGACTGTCCAGCAAACGCCCAGGGCGCCGGCGAGCAGAAAGGCGACGCGCGACGGCTTCCCGAAAAGGGACAAAGCCAGCTCGGCAAGGAGCGCTTCGCTGAGAATGCCGACCATGGGACCGAGAACGACGCCGCCGATGCTGAACAGTTTTAAAAGGGTGGCGATGACGCCGATGAACAGCGTGGCGCCGCGGCGGGGCACGAACAGACGGCCGGTCAGGGCAATGGCCAGCCCTGCTGCGGCCAATAATGCGCCGTTGAAGGGTAAATGGAGCGCCTTGAGCACGGAGCCCAAGCTGATTTCCACCGCCCCCCACAAGGCGCCGAAAACGGCCATCATTACGAGTTCTTTCGTCGAAAAGTTCATGATTCTCTTTCTCTAGTGCGATGGGTAGCCGGCTGCGGCACAGGGTGACCGTCGAGAGTAATGCGGCCTTCTCGCAGCAACAGCACCCGATCTGCGTAACGGTAAACGAGTTTGTAATCGTGGGAGATGAGGAGGATGGTCGTCCCGCTCTGGTTGAGGCGTTGCACGAAATCCATGAGCCGTTGCAAGTGGGCCCAATCCTGACCCAGCGTCGGCTCGTCCAGGATGAGGAGGCGCGGCTGCATGGCGAGGCAGGCGGCGAGAACGGTCCGTTGCTGTTGGCCGACAGAGAGGTGCGTCGGGCAACGCTTGCAGAGGCACTGTAAATCGGCCTGGGCCAGAATTTGCCGGTGGAACGCCTCGTCAAATACACGATAATTGCGGGGGCCAAAGGCTACCTCTTCACCGACAGAATCGGTAAAGATCTGGTCGGCCGGATTTTGGAAGAGAAGGGCGACGTCCCGGCCAGGACGCGGCCGTCTATTCCCTTGAAACCGGACCTCGCCTCCGGCCGGTTTGAGCAAACCGGCCGCCACCCGCCCCAGCGTCGATTTGCCCGCGCCGTTCTCGCCCACCACTGCCACAAATTCACCTCGACGCAGCGAAAGGTTCACGTCGTGCAAGACGGGGTTCCCGCGATACCCGGCCGTCACCCCTTCCATTTGCAGGAGCAGGGGGCTGTCGCCGGAGGGGGCGCCATTGGACGTTAGAAGCGTTTCCCAGGAAGTCGAAGACGGGGTTCCCGGCCGGCGCAGACCAAACGCTTCGCGCAAGTTGCGATTCTGCAACAGATCTTGGGGCGCGCCGTCGGCGACGAGGACGCCCTCGTCCAAAATAAGCAGCCGGTGCGCCAGCGACATCGCCGCCGCCAGCCGGTGCTCGACGAGGACGACGGTCATATCCAGTTGCCGGTTCAGCCTTTTGAGCGTCGCCAGCACCTTATCCGTTCCCTGGGAGTCCAGCGAGGCCGTTGGTTCATCCAGAATCAAAATGGTGGGCTGCATGGCCAGCACGGCGGCAATCGCCACCCGCTGTTGCTCCCCGCCGGAGAGGGTTGACGGTCGGCGCGCGCGCAAATCGTCGATGCCCACGGCCGCCAGCGCCCACGCCGCCCGCTCCTGTACCTCCTGCTCCGGCAGGCCCAGGTTGCGCGGGCCGAAAGCGACCTCGTCGGCCACGTTGAGATGAAACAGTTGCGCGGCCGGGTTTTGCAGTACTATGGCCGCGTGGCGCGCCAGGGTTGACAGCGGCTGTTCCCGCGTGTTCAGGCCGTTCACCGTGACCCGACCTGTCATTGTGGCGGGGAGGGCGTGGGGGATGAGGCCGGTCAGCGCCCGGACCAGCGTGCTCTTGCCACACCCCGACGGGCCGGTAACCAGCACGAACTGGCCGCCTGGTATTTGCAGATCAAGGCCGGACAGGGCGGGAACGTCGCCGTACCGGACGGCAAGCGCTTCGACGTCAATCATAGGAGGCGGGCTGCCAGAGGCTGTCCAGAATGACGAGGCGACTCCACGGCCAACGCATGCGCACGGCGCCGACGAGCGAGGGGCGGATGGTGACACAGGCCAGACGATAGCGCCAGGCGTCGAGCAGTTCCAGGCCGGCCTGAAGTCCCTGTCTCTGGCGGAATTCCAGCGGCCCCAGCTCGTCGACGATGACAAAATCGGCCCTCGTCGTTTCTTTCAGGACGCCGTTGCCCCAGGCAAGGACGTCGTAGTAGAAGTTCCAGGCCCCGGTGCTGACCCCGGCTTCTGGCGGTTGCCCACCATTCCCATGGCCATCGCAATCGGCTCTCAAGGTGGCAAGTCGCCGTCGTTCACTGCTGCTCAGGTCGAGCAGATCAATGCCAATCTTTTGCCCATTTTCTATAACAGGGGGAGCGAGTAAGCCGGCCACAGGCCATTGGTGCTGGCGCGCGTGCTCGACGGCCTTCTGGCACCACTTCGTTTTTCCTGAACCGCTGGGACCGGTAATGAGAAAGAGTGAAGGCGCTCTGGTATTGTAAGCTTCTGACAGGAACGCCAGCGAGGCCGCCGGCGTGCTTGTGTGCGATGACACAGTGTTGTTCTCCTTTCCAATTCCATCCCTTTTGGGATTTCGGGAGGTTCTTGTGTTTCCGCAAGCAACCCGCGTTTTCTGCCGGTAAGACAGGAAACCCGACCCGGCGACCATAGTCGATGCCGACCGTAGGCCGTGAGGTTCGGAGATGGTTGGCTTCAGTTGTTAACGTGGGACACACGCTGTGTCCCAGTCCTGTTTATACGTCGTGGTCCAGATCAAAGGTCTGCGGCGTGGTCAGGTCCACTTTTAGTTCGCGCAGGTAGGCGCCATCTTCGCGCGTTTCGAAGGTGCTCGTTGAAAGGCCAATTTCGACGTCGAGATCGCGCAAGGCACCGATCTGGCTGACGTGGAATTCAAGGTAGCGGGGCTGGTCGCTCCTTTCGAACTCCTGGTAACCGATATTGCGAAATACGTTATGAACGCGCGGGATGTCCGAGCCAAACACCTTGGCCGATTTCATCAGATAATCTTTTTCGGAGAAATACATCGTGGGCGGGAGCGACCGGCCGGCATTCTGCTGGTAATTCTGGCCCGTATGTTTGTTCTCCAGGGAGCAGTAATGGACGCCGATAGTGAGCGCCTGCTCCAGGGCGAAGTCCACCAGATCGAGGCAAAGTTCCTCGCTGCCGGCAATGGGCACGCCCCCTGCATACCAGTAGTTGTACAACGTCTGATACGGGCGCTTGCGGACTTTGAAGCCGCGGCGCCGGAACTCGGGGGCGTTGGTCAGCGGATAGCAGAATTCCAACAGATTGATGCTGTGGATCTGTAACGCTTCTAGCTCCCGCAGCACGTCCTGCATCTCGGCCACCGTTCCCGGCAGTACGGGCATCTCGACCATGACCGTCGGGACGTAGTCCCGGGCGAGGGCGATTTGTTTGAACGTATGCTTCTGCCCGCGCGCCAGGTCGTGCATGCGGATGCTAAAGCGGATCTCTTCAAGCCCTGCGTCCTGTAACTCGGCCATCAGCGCCGGCTTGAGCTGGTCACCCGTCGTGTAGAGGCGCGTGTGGGCGCCGGGGAAGATGCGGTCGGCCGCGCTAAAAAAGCGAACGGTCTCTTCGGCGTGCACCAGCGGCTCGCCGCCGGTCAGGGCAATATACTCTAAGCGGCCGTTGGCCCGGGCTTCGGCCAGCTCGCGCACGAGGGAGCGCTGG
>JAWVYQ010000025.1:0-30312 GCA_033722615.1 Promineifilaceae bacterium (SeqCode) | reverse complement strand
CCAACGTCTATTGAAGGGGAATTGGCTTACGTTGAGGCGATGCAGTAGCCTTCGGGTGAGGCAGAGCGCTCATGACAACATGATTCCCACCTGCGAATGCAGGTTCAACCCAGTCGCCCACACGGCACAGCGGGGCTAATTTATTCATCTTTTATTCCGTCGCAAGCCTCTGATCTCGCGTTTGTCAGGGGTTTTTCCTTTTTAAGCCAGTTGGGATAAACGTCACTTTCACCAGAGCGCCAATCTAAACTTTTCCCGTCCATTGCCCACGTCGGAAGAAGACGATTAAGCGGCTAACACCCTTCCTTTTCGCCTCCGGACTGCTACTATCCTTCGCCTTTCTCGGTGCAGGCGGATGGCTCTTGTGGCGCGATGGCGACGCGCCGCCGGCCGTGCCAACCCTGGCCGCCACGGCCGTTGCGGCCAATATAGAGGCAGCGAAGACGGTGGGAGGCGATGACTCGACTATGAAGGCCTCGGCTCCGGCCACCCAGGTCCCTTCCACGGCGACGGCCGTTCCCACTCCCACCGCGACGATCACGGCGCGCGCGCCGGCCGTCCCAAGCCCCACCGCCACCATCACACCCACGGTCATTGCCCAACCGCCCGTAACCTCCACCGTTCCCCCGACGCCCACCATCCGGCCGGCCCCACCCCTGCACCTGACCCCTGGCGAACCCCAACCCTATCTGGAAACGTATCGCCTGGTCACCTTCTACGGTAGCCCCCCCGGTCCGGCCCTGGGCATCCTGGGCGCAGCGCCGCGCGAGGTCATTGTCGAGCGGCTGCGCGGCGTCGCCGCTCACTATCAGGAACTCTCCCCAGACCGCTACGTGATGCCCGCCTTCCACATGGTCGTGACCGTCGCCGATCCGGCGCCCGGCCGTGACGGCGATTACAATCACCGCATAGACCCCGACCTCCTCGACGACTGGATAGCGGCCGCCGATACCGCGGGCCTGGCCGTCATTCTCGACATCCAACCGGGCTACGGCGACGTCATGGCCGAAGTGGACGTTCTGAAGCCCTACCTCCGCCAGCCACACGTCCACCTGGCGCTCGATTCGGAATTCACCATGGACGGAGGCGCCATCCCAGGCGCGTCGTTGGGACGCCTCTTCCCCCATCACATCAACCCGGTCCAGGCCGTGCTCGACGAGATCGCCCTGGAAATCGGCATAAACAAGGTGCTGATCATCCACCAGTTTGACAGCGTGATGGTCGTCGACAAGGAAGGCATCGTCGACTATCCCAACGTGGAACTGGTCTTCGACGCCGATGGCTTTGGCAGCCCAGAAGGGAAGCGCAGCGATTACCTGCAATACGCTGGCGAACCGGGCTTTGAGTACGGCGGGTTCAAGCTCTTCTACGATTGGGATTGGCCGCTGATGGCGCCGGCCGACGTGATGTCACTGGAGCCACGGCCGGCCGTCATCGTCTACCAATAAGTGGATGCTGGCCGACATCGGCGCCGGTCAGGGGACGAGAACGCGCAGGCGGCGGGGCAACACCCGGTACGCTATCCGGCGCTCAGACTCCGAAACGATTTCACCGTCCGCATGGATGGGCGTGCCGGGATCGCTCTCCACCGTCAGACGTCGCGTCCGGCCGTGGGTCACCAGGGGATGGTTGAGGTGACTTCCCTTGAACAGGCGGGGCACGATAGTAAGCACGCGCCATTTCGGCATTTCCGGAGCAAAAACGAAGTCGAAGAGACCGTCGTCCATGCTTGCGCCGGGCGCCATGTAAAAAACGCCGCCGGTGCGCGGACTGTTGCACACAGAAAGAAGATACATCGGCCCTTCATGCTCGCCGTCGTCCCAACGAATACGCATGTGCCAGGCGCGTAACTTGAGGAGACCTTTCACCAGCGCGGCCACGTAGCGCAAATTGCCGGAGAGACGCTGCATACGGACGTTCTCGATGGTTACCATCGGCTCCATGGCGAGCGCGCAATTGTTGTCGAAAAAGTGATCGTTAACCCGGCCCGCGTCCACCTGCCGGCTCTCACCGGCGGCGATGACGGCCGCCGCCTCGTCCAGAGCGCGCGGAATGCCCATCATATCGCCGAAATCATTCCCCGTGCCGATGGGCAGGATGCCGAGCGGCCGGGTGACGTCGCCATCGGCCGCCCGGATCAGGCCGTTGACCACCTCACTCACCGTGCCATCGCCGCCGGCCGCGACCACAGCGTCAACGCCCTCTTGAGCCGCCTGCAGCGCTCGCTGCGTCGCCTCGCCGGGAGCCGTCGTCAAGACCAGGTCATACGTCAGGCCGGCGCGGGCCAGCGCCGCCCGAACGGCCGGCATTTTTGCCTGCGCCCCCCAGCGGTTAGCATATGGGTTGAGAATGACGGTAACCTTCATAAACTGCCTGCGATAATCTGGCGCTTTCCCCGGAAACGATCACTCACCGGAACGACGGCCGCTATCCGTAACGTTTCCAGGAAAATGAAAGGGCAAAACGTCGGGAGAACGGTGTCGCCATCAGGAGATCGCTTCGCGGATTGCTTTCGGATGGTTCGTGATGATAGCATGAACGCCGAGAGAGGCCAGCCGTCGCGCCTCGGCCGGATCATCGACGGTCCAGACGTGAACGCGGTAACGGCGCTCGCCGGCCCATGTCATATAGGCCTCATCCACCAGATCGTAATAGGGATGGTCGGCCTCCGTCTGCGCGAAGGCGTGAACCAACCAGCGTGGCCCTCGGTACCACAGCCGGCCGGTCATCGTGCTGCGGGAGAGGGAGCGGCGCGCCCGGCGCAGAGCGAAAGGGTTAAACGAGGAAACGACGACCTGATTCTCCAGATGGTAGGCGGCCACCCGGTCGGCCACCGCGACTTCCAATCCCCGATCGCGCAAACCGGAGCCCTTAAGCTCCACGTTATACAGCAAGGCCGGGCCGAAACTCTGGAAAACGTCGTCCAACGTGGGGATCGACTGGCCCATGCCGGCGTCCAGGGAGCGGAGTTCTTCGGTAGTCAGAGTGGCTACCGCGCCCGCGCCGTCCGTCGTGCGGTCGACGGTGGCGTCGTGAATGACGACCACGTTGCCGTCGGCCGAGAGGCGTACGTCCAGCTCGACGCCGTGTGCTCCCTCCTCGGCCGCCAGGCCAAAGGCAGCCAGCGTATTCTCCGGCGCGCCGGCGCTGGCCCCGCGATGGGCGATAATTAGGGGAGTGTTAGGGGAAAGCCAATCCATGAGAGGGGCGGCAAGAGCGCGCGCAGAGGCCGGCGCCTACAACTTGACGAAGTAAGATTGGGCAGCCCGGTCAATCAGCGATTTGCTCATTTCCGGTTCCGTGCCCCGATACTCGGCGATATCCGTCAACTGGTCAACGATGTCGCGCGGGTGGTTGGCGCGCAAGGGCCGCTCTTGCTTGATGTAATACTCCTGTAGCAGATAACGAATCGCCTGTTCCTCGTATTCGATGGCCCGCTGTTTGCAAACGCGCTTGAAAATCTCGCGGTACGCTTCAAAGCTGGGCGAAGTCACTTCGATCTTATGTCGAATACGTCGCAGGAAAGCTTCGTCTACCAGATCGCGCGGCGGGAGATTGGTCGAGAAGACCAGGAGCAATTCAAAGGGGACTTCCAATTTTCGCCCCGTATGGAGAGAGAGAAAATCTATCTTCTTCTCCATGGGCACGATCCACCGGTTCAGCAAGTCCCGCGGGCGGATCTGCTGCCGGCCGAAGTCGTCGATGAGAAACATGCCGCCGTTCGCCTTCATCTGGAACGGCGCCTCGTAATATTTGTTGTTCGAATCGTAAATCAGCTCCAGGCCGTCCAGCGTCAATTCGCCGCCGACCATGACGACCGGGCGTTTGACGCGAACCCAACGGGCGTCGCTGCGGTGCGCGCCCAGCGATCCGGTCGACGATTTCTTCCGCGGCTCCTCCACAGAAACGTGATTCAGTTCATCGTAGAGCAAGATAATCTGTCCGTCGACGATGAGCGAATAGGGAATGTAGATGTCGTCGCGCAGCACCAGGCGGCCGATACTTTCGGCGATCGTCGTCTTGCCGTTTCCTGGCGGACCGTACAGGAAAATCGACTTGCCCGAGTTAACAGCCGGCCCGATTTTGGAAAAGACGCTGTCGTCCAGCACCAGATGGGAGAGCGCCTGGCGCATCATCCGCTGGTTGACGCGCAGGCGGCCGCTCCCCTGCGCCAGCATCGCCGCCACGTAATCTTCCCAGGGGACGGGCGCAGCGCCCACGTACGTCGTCCGTTCCAACTGCTCGCGGGCTCTCGATGACCCCTTGGAGGTAATGCCGTACGTGTAGGAGCCCGAGCCCAGACCACCCGACCCTTTCACCTCGACCAGTTGCTCCCGTTTGATGAAGTCCATGATTGGCGCCAGCACCTGCTGGAAAGGCAGCCGTAACCGTTCGGCGATATCGAAACCCGTCTCCTGCCCCTGAAAATAGAGGGCTTTCAGGATCATGTCGGCCAGAAACCCCTCTGAAAGGCCGGTATCCTCAATGCTCTCGACCGGAGGGGGTTGCCAGCCGGCCGTTCTGGTGGCGGAATCAAGCGATCTAGTAGTCATAAACCTCACTCCGAAGATTAATCATGGCCCTTGAATATCGTGCACCTGAATCAGATTGGTCTGGCCGCTGCTGCCAAAGGGTACGCCGGCCGTGATGATGATCTGGTCGCCGGCCTCCAGGCCGCGGGAACGCACAATCTCCAGCGTTGCTTCGATCATCTCGTCTGTGGTTTCCACGTGGGGCACCAGCAAACATTCGACGCCCCAGACTAACGCCAGCCGTCGCTGGGTTTCCGGCGAAGGAGAAACGGCGAGGATGGGCGTGGACGGCCGGTAACGGGCGATCATGCGCGCCGTGAAGCCCGACATCGTGGAAGGGACGATGGCCCGGGCGCCAATCTCCTCGGCGACCGTACAACTGGCGGCGCTGATGGCCGCCGTAACGCTGGCCTCGACGTCGTAATCATCCCGCCGTCGCTCGCGCCACATGAGGTAAGGAAAAGCGCCTTCCGTCATCTCGGCAATCTGATTCATCATCAACACCGACTCCACCGGAAAATTGCCGGCCGCGCTCTCTCCAGAGAGCATGACGGCGTCGCTACCGTCGAGAATGGCGTTGGCCACGTCGCTGGCCTCGGCGCGTGTCGGCCGGGGGTGTTCCACCATCGACTGCAGCATCTGCGTGGCCGTGATCACTGGCTTCCCCACCTCATTGCAAACGCGGATAATCTTCTTCTGCAACAAGGGCACCTCCTGCGGCGGCACCTCAATGCCCAGGTCGCCTCGGGCGACCATCATACCATCGGTGGCCTCGCGGATCGCCAGGAGGTTGTCCAGTGCTTCGCTCTTCTCAATCTTGGCGATGATCGGAATATGCGTGTCCCGCTCGGCCATCATATCCCGCAGCTCGAGAATGTCGTCGGCCGTGCGCACGAAGGAGAGGGCCACGTAATCAAACGCCAGTTCGCAGACCAGTCCCAGGTCCGTTCGATCTTTCTCCGTAATACTTGAAATCGGCAGATCCGTCCCGGGCACGTTGACCCCTTTGCGCGACTCCAGCAGGCCGGCCACGCGCACCGTCGTCCGCAGCGTATCCTCCCGCTTCTCCGTCACTTCCAGCTCGACTTCACCATCGCCGACGACGATCCGCGCCCCGGGGTTGAGAATGTCGATCAACTCAGGATGCGGCAGGTGGATCATGGCCGGCTGGCCGCGATAGGGTGTGAGCATCACCTCGTCGCCCACGGAGAGCTGGACGCCGTCGCTGCCCACGTGACCCAGCCGCAACTTCGGACCCTGAAGATCGGCAAGAATGGAAAGTACCTTTTCTTCCTCGGCGGCCACCCGGCGCAGCATGCGGAACGTCTCTCTGTGCGTCCCGTGATCGCCGTGGGAGAAGTTGACGCGGGCCACGTTCATGCCCGCATGTAGCATCTGGCGGATGGTGTCGGGGTGGTTAGAAGCGGGGCCGATTGTCGCTACGATCTTCGTTCGTGCCATCAGGCATCCTTATGTGGCCAGGGAGATAAACATGATGGGCGTGGCGCCGCCCCCCGTCGGTTCCCCGGCTGGCGCTGCAGAGGCTCGCCCGCGCCTACTCGGCCGGTTCCAGAACGACTTCAATCTCGTCGTCGTTGAACTTGGTTGCCGTTACCTGCAACTTGTCGTCGGGAGCAAAGTTATCGTTCAGCCATTCGCGGGCAGCGTCACTGAGCACGACGCGCGCCATGTCGTTAGAAGAAAGCCGCCACACAGACGCGCCTTTCTCGATCTTATCCTCGAAGGCGACGGTGACCGAGCGCGTGGTCGAGCGGGCCGACTGGGCGAAGAAATCCCAGTGTTGCGGCGTCAAATTGACGAAGCCTTTGCGAATGTGCAACGGTCGTAGTTCGGCCACGTACGTGAATTGCTCGTCAGGCTTGATCTCTTCCTGGTCCACCTGCTTCGACTTCGCCTTGGTTGCTTTGCCGGCGGTCCCAGTCACTTTCTCGGTATCGACCTTCACCTTGCCCATCATAAATTCCAGAACCGGCATCATCTGGTCGACCTGGTCGGCCATCACGCGCACGACGTCCGTGCCCATCGTGGCCACCTGTTCGGCCGGGATACGCCGGCTCACGAAGATCGGCGTCACCCATTGCGGTTCGCCGTTAAGGAAGTGAGCGCGGCTGCTGATGCTTTCCGCCGATTGTTCGTCCAGCGTAGGGACCGCATCTTTGAACAGATCCTGGTAAGACGTTCGTTCGCCCCCCTCTTCGGCCGCCTCCATCTGTTTGACGTGTAGCTCCCAATCCGGACCCAGATCCTGCAACAGTTCGCGCCACCGTTGAGGCTGGTTATTGGCCGCCTTGAGCGCCCGGCCGATGGCCATCTCGTCGGTGACGGTCAGTTGCAGCTCCAGACTGAGCGGCCGGGGGTGGAACGCGATATAGACGTCTTCTTCCGGATTCTGGTCGGCCGCCAGATAGACGAGCTGAGCGTCCCGGTCAAGGCCAAAGAAAGGCAAATTCGTCTGTGCCCGCCTCGACAGTCGCGCATGTAGAGAGGTGATAAATTGCTCCAACTGATCGAGCGCATATTCGAGAGCCGCGTCTTCACCCGCCCAGCCGAAGGCAGTGAAAACCGGCATCGTTAAGCCTGCAAATTGCTTTTGCTGCATGATTACTTCCTCTATTTCTGTATCGTAGCGGTGTGTTTGCTCATGAATCTCGATCGCCAGGCAGAGGCTTACTTCGCCCTCGGGAGGATACGACCTCCGGCAACACGAGACACATTCTCAGGAGGCTTGATTCCTATATTAGCGGTCACGGAGGCATTGTCAAATTAGAGGCGTCCCGAAACACTCCCCTTCCCCTTACTTGATCCGGTATCCTTCTTCGTCGTTATTGAAGATCCAGGCGACGACGGCGCCGATTTCAATCGTCTCCGGGAGGTAGGTCTTCATCGTCACCGAGGACGTCCCGCGGCTGTGTAACATGTGGCGCGTGCGGCGCATCCTCCGGAAGCGATCCTGCCACTCGGCGAAGTTAGCCGGCCGCAGATCGACCCACCCTTTGCGCGCCCAGCGATCGACCTTTTCCTCCGTCACCTCCACCTCGTGATAGATGCTCTCCGGGATGTTCAGGCGCGGGCCCCGGATCAGGCTCGCGCCGTCCGGTGTGAGAATGGGCACGCCAATGGCAGTAATCGTTGCCCGCAACCGATCGTTTTCCAGCAAATATTGGTAAACCGATTCCGAAAGTTCCGAGACAGGCGCGTCCATCACGTCGTTCAACGTACCGTAATTGAGCTTCAGCAAATGCGCCTCGTACAGCAGCTTGGACAGTTCGGGAGGGCCGAGCTGGCCCAGAGCGACGCTGTGCGAGTCGGTCTCCTCTTCGATGTGGGCCAGTTTATCCAACGCCGTCTGCCGCAACACGCCGGCGCGATAGCTGGGCGTCATGACGCTGCTGTCGATACCGGCAATGACGTCGTAGCCTGTATTGCTACCTTTGATTTCCAGTACCGTCTGTTGGGCGATCTCCTCCGGGGTCACAAACTCCATCTGATTGATGTGGGTAATCGCCTCAAATTCGCCGCGGGCGAAGAACCCGTTTTCTCCCGTATCGACCCCGGCCATCTGTAGCTTGCCCATCCGCTGGTAACGGTTCTCGTCGCCGCGCAACGTCAACGCGCCATCTAGCCGTTCCTGCTTCGTCTCGTATCGGAACTGAGGCCGGCCGCGCCGTTTGATCGTCTGGTAGCTAACCTTGCGGTAACCAATCATGGCCGCCGGCTTGATCTCCTTCACCAGCGGACCGTTCGGCGTGCGCGCCATCAGGAAAAGCAGGCCGGTGTGAGCAAAGGCCATAGCCGTCTTGCTCATCAATTGGGCGCTCGGCCGGTCTTCGCTGTGCGTATAGGGAATGTTCAGCCCCATCCCCCCCGTACCCGTCGTGCCGATCTTCAGGTAAAGGCGGGTGCCCACGTTTCGCATGGCCCGGTGGATCATCTGGATGTGCCGGATCAACTGCGGCACGCGCTGCGACAACAACAACGTGCTCACGTTTTGCTCCAGATTGCGGCCAAAATCAACCAGCGCCTCCAGATCCTGATGATCCACGATGTACTGCAACTGTTCCAGCAGATCGTGTGTCTGTTTGCTCAGGCTTTCGACGTCCTGATAGGCGATGGCCGTCGCCGTGTTGATACTGTCCACGATAACGTCCGGCTCGTGCTGCTCAATCAACTGCACCAGCGCCGAACGCTCATAGGCATCGCCCAACTGGCCAAAGAGATCGTCGAACAGCATCTCCCGGCGCGTCCGGCTCTGTAATAGGCGCCGGCGCCGTTCCATCCTGAACTCCTCCCGCAAAAAGACATCCCCCCACGCACCCACCCAGTTGACGCGCGGGAATTCCTTGCGCAAATCATGCAAGAACTCGCGCACTTCGCCACGATAGAGACTGGCCACGACGATCTTCTCCGGCTCCATCTGGCGCGCGATTTCGCGCACGACCTGCGACCCGACCAGACCCGCGCCGCCCAGGACGAGGAATCTCCTATCTCTCAACATGGTCGTCTCCACAATGGCGGCTGGCGGCCGGGAACGGCGGACAAGAGACGGAGTGACCACCCCTTCGCCGCCCCGGCCGGTCGCCGTCGGCTTACGCTTCTAATTCTACTGCCAGGGCCACAGCCTCGCCGCCGCCGAGACAGAGGGCGGCCACCCCCCGCTTCAGGTCACGTTGCTGCAGGGCGTGGATCAACGTCACGAGAATGCGCGCCCCGCTGCAACCGACAGGATGGCCCAGCGCGATGGCGCCGCCGTTGACGTTCACCTTGTCCCAATCCCAATTGTACCCCTTCTGCGCCAGTTCCACGCCGTTGGCCAGCGCCTGAGCGGCGAAAGCCTCGTTCAACTCGATGAGGTCCACCTCCTCCAGCGTCCAATCGACGCGCTCCAGCAGGCGCGGAATGGCCCGGGCCGGCGCGGCAAAGATCCACTTGGGCGGCACCGCAGCGTGGGTATAACCGACGATGCGCGCCACGGGCTTCACCCCCTGCCGCTCCGCTTCCGCGCGACTGGTGACGACCAGGGCGGCTGAACCGTCGTTGAGGCCGGGCGCGTTGCCCGCCGTGACGCTCCCCTCCGGCTCAAAGGCGGGCGGCAGTTTGCCCAGCGCCTCCATACTCGTTTGCAGAGTATATGAGCCGTTGTCGAAGGCGGCGCGGATCGATTCGTCCTGGTCGACGACGTCCTCCCGCCCCTTGCGCCCTTTAATCGTCACCGGCGTGATCTCCGCACGGAAGCGGCCGCCGGCCGTCGCCGCCGCCGCCCGCTCGTGACTGCGCAGGGCGAATTCGTCCATCTCCTCGCGGGTCACCTCAAACTGCTTGGCGATGTATTCGGCCGCGTTGCCCATCACCCACTCCTCAAAGCCGCACCACAGGCCATCGTGCAGCAAGGAATCGGTAAATTCGCCGTGACCAAACTTGTACCCTTTGCGCGCCTCCAGCGCCAGGAAGGGGGCGTTGGACATGCTCTCCATACCGCCGGCCACGTATACCTTCCCTTCACCGGCCGCGATGCCGTTGGCCGCCAGCATCACGGCTTTGAGGCCGGAGCCACACACCTTGTTGATCGCCGCCGCCCCCACGTTGTCCGGGAGGCCGCCGCCGAGGGCCGCGCGCCGGGCCGGCGCCTGCCCGGCCCCCGCCTGGACCACGATTCCCATGAAAACCTCGTACACCGTCTCCGGGTCAATGCCTGCCCGGTCGACGGCCGCTTCGATGGCAATCGCCCCCAGTTCGGTCACACTCTTCTTGCTGAGCCCGCCCAACAGACGGCCGGTTGGCGTCCGGGCGCCGCTCAAGAGTACGGGCTCTCGTTCCTTATCTCTCTTTATCTCGCTCATGTCACGCTCCTCCACAGTGTGGGATAGTTGGTTGACGTCCTTTCGTTCGCGCCAATCGCTCCCCCCCTTATATTGTACGGTTAAAGGTTGCATAAAGAAAACAGCAGCTGGACACCACTTCTCAAAGCAACTATCGGTAACCTGCTGGAGGCTCGTCAAGCACGCTGAAACGGCTGCGCAAGAGGTGGGCTGCGCAAGGCGCGCTGCGGAGCCTCCGGAAGGTTGGATTGCGGCGTCTTACGGACCCTCCCGGAGGCTGGATTCTTGGGCCACCTCTTCCAGGTAATCGGCGATGGCCCGGGCGATCTGCGGCTTGCCCACCGCCCGCCGCTCGCCCTCCCTCGTGACCAGATAGGCGACCTGGACGCCGGCCTCTTCGCCCTCTTCACCGCGGTTGGCGACGACGGCGTCGTGCCCCTTCTCCAGCCGCTCCCGTGCAATCTCAATCAACTTCTCGTGGCTCACGCCCTCCTCATATTTGAAGCTGACGAGGTGCAGGTCGGGAAAGGATTCCTGGACCCGGCCGATAACCTTGACCGTCGGCGTCAGCTTCAACGTTTGCAGGGCGCCGCCGCTGGGCGTCTTGCCCGACAATACCTCCTCCGGCCGGTAGTCGGCCACGGCCGCCGAAAAGACCCCGGCAAAAGTGGCGCGCCGGCCTAGCTCCTCCATCACCGCGTCGAGGTAATCGTCGAACGTCGCCGCCAGACGGTGCGGCAGGTAGTCGGGCGGGCGCATGACGTTCCCCGCGTGAACGAGAAAAGCGTCTGCGCCGCGCAGATACAGCTCTTCGGCGACCGTAATACCCAGCTTGCCGCTGAAGCGATTGCTGATACGGCGCACGGCGTCGATGGGCACGGGCGTGGGGCCGCCGCTGACCAGGATGGGCGCTCCCTTAAGCGGGGAGCCGCTCACCGCGCGGCACACTTCGGCCACCAGCCGCTCTTCCGGCGGGATATTGTGCTTGCCGTAATCCTCACGCGGGGGGATGATGCGCACGCCCATCTGCGACAGCGCCTTCATCGACTCGGTGAGGATGGTCGTGTGCAGGCTGCCGTGCATGGTGGGCGCGACCAGCACCGCCGTCTTGCCTCGCTCCATACGGCCGAGAGCGCTGCCCAGCGTAGACGTCACCACCGTGTCGGCGACGCCGTGGCGCATCTTGTTGATCGTGTTGTACGTGGCCGGGGCCACCAGGTAGGCGTCGAAGGGGGCGTCGTCGCTCAGGTGCTCGGCGGCCGGCGTCAGCCGGGTGACCACCGGGTGCGTCGTACTCCAGGCCAGCGCCTCTTCCGCCACGTAGCGCAGCCCCTCGCTGCTGGCGAAGGCGACCACGTCGGCCCCCTGCCGGCGCAAAGCCCGGGCGATGAAGGGCGCTTTGATCGCGGCGATGCCCCCGGTTACCAACAGAGCGACCCGTCTCCCCCGCAGATGCTGCCCTTCCTGCGGTACGTCGTGGTCGCCCAAATCAGAAGGGGGCGGCGGGCTAAAGTCCCAATCTTGCATACGTACTCCCGTTGCTTGCACTGTGCACAGTATCTATCGGAGGTCGGGTGGACGGCGCACCCGACTGCGATCATAATTGTACCGGTTGCCGCCAAAATGGACACGAGGAGTGAATCTTGAAAAAGCGAATCGCCGCCGTCATTGTTTTTCTTCTGGTCGCGACTGGTATTTACACCTTCTGGCCCGAGCAAGACGACCTTTCGCACCTGCTGGACGAAGCCGTTCGTTACGACGTGCGCATTTTGCGGGATGAGTGGGGCGTCCCCCACGTCTTCGGCCAGACCGACGCTGACGCCGCCTTCGGTCTGGCCTACGCCCACGCCGAGGACGATTTTCTGACCATCCAACAGACGGTGCTGGCAGCGCGCGGCGAACTGGCCACCATCTACGGGCCAGACGCCGCTCCCAACGATTACATGGTGCACCTGCTGCGGATCCAGGATCAGGTGGACGCCAATTACGAAACCGGCATTGACGGCGAGACACGGGCGCTCCTCGACGGCTACGCGGCCGGCCTCAATTATTACGCCGCCCGCCACGAGGAGGAAGCTCTGCCCGGCCTCTTTCCCATCAGCGGCCGGGATATGGTAGCCGCCGCCGTGCACAAATCCCCCCTCTTCTTCGGCCTGGACGCAACCTTGTCGGAGCTGTTCGCAGAGGAACGACAGGACACCGTCTCCACCCCCACCGCCGCCTTTCCCGGTAACTGGAACGCGGGCCACGTTCTCGGATCCAACAGCTTCGCCGTCGGCCCCGGCCGCAGCGCCAACGGCCAAACCTTCCTCGCCGTCAACTCCCACCAGCCGTGGAGCGGGCCGCTGAGCTGGTACGAAGCCCACGTCCACAGCGAGCAGGGATGGGACGCGGCCGGCGCGCTCTTGCCCGGCGTGCCCTCCATCGTCCACGGGCACAATCGCAACCTGGGCTGGGCCTTCACCGTCAACGACTCCGATTTAACCGACGTTTACGTGCTGAAGATAAATCCCGAGAATGAGAACGAGTACCGTTTTGATGGCAAATGGCGCGAGCTGGAGGTACGGGAAGCGCCGATCACCGTCCGGCTTCTCGGCCGTCTGCGCTGGACGGTGAAGCGCGAGGTGCTCTGGTCCGTCTACGGGCCGGCCGTGCGCCAGGATCACGGGACGTACGCCGTGCGCTACGCCGGCCGCGGCGAGGTGGGCATCTTCGAGCAACTGTACCGGATGAACAAGGCCGGCAATTTCGAGGAATGGCAGGCCGCCATGCGCCTGGGCCAGCTACCCACGTTTAACGTGACGTACGCCGACCGTGAAGGCAACGTCTACTATCTTTACAACGGTCTGCTGCCCCTCCGCGCGGAAGGATACGACTGGCAGCACTACCTGCCGGGCGACACCTCAGAAACGTTGTGGACCGAGTACCTGCCCTTCGAACGGCTGCCCCAGGTGCTCAATCCGGAGAGCGGCTTCGTCCAGAACGCCAACAGCACGCCATTCCGCACGACGACGGGCCACGACAACCCCGATCCGGCCGCCTATTCGCCGACCTTGGGCATCGACGGCCGTATGAGCAACCGGGCGCTGCGCGCTCTGGAGCTCTTCGGCGGCGACCCGTCAATCACGGAAGAAGAGTTTCACCGCTACAAATACGACATGGTCTACGCCGGCGACTCTGAAATGGCTCACTTCATCGAGCGGCTGCTGGACGCCCCTCTGCACGGCGACGCAGACCTGCAAGCGGGAAGGGAATTATTAGAAGGGTGGGATAGGCGCGTCGACCCCAATAACCGGGCGGCCGCCCTCGCCGTGCTCACGGCGCAGCCTCTGGACGCCGATCCCCAGGCGACGACGGACGAGATCGTATCCGCCTACGCCGACGCCGCCAACTGGCTGCTGGAGCATCACGGCCGTCTCGACGTACCGTGGCGCGAGGTCAACCACCTGCAACGGGGAGAGCTGGACATCGGTCTGGGCGGCGGCCCCGACGTTCTCCACGCCATCTACGGTGAGCGCGCCGACGACGGCCACCTGCACGGTTACGCCGGCGACTCCTACGTCATGCTCGTGACCTGGGACGCCGACGGCCGCGTCCACTCCCGGAGTATTCACCAGTACGGCAGCGCCACCGCCCGGCCGGAATCCCCCCACTACGCCGACCAGGCCCCCCTCTTTGCCCAACGCCAACTCAAGCCCGTGTGGTTCGACGAAGCCGACATCCGCGCCCACCTCGAGCGCGAATACCGGCCGGGAGAAGAATAAACCCGCGCCCGGTTAACGTCGGCCCCGGCGCGTCAAAATCATCCGCATCTGTTATCATCATAGGCAAAAGCTATCTTACTAATCTCTGGCAAACCGATCCACGCAACGGAGGAACGCATTCGATGACCGACTTTAAAACCATCGGCCGCCCACAACCGCTGAAGGACGGCAAGGAGAAAGCGAGCGGAGAGCTCCGCTACGCGACGGACATAACCTTGCCGGGCATGCTCTACGCCCGCTTCGTCACCAGCCCTTACGCCCACGCCCGTGTCGAAGAGATCGACGCCCGGGAAGCGCTGGACGTCCCCGGCGTCGTCCGCGTGCTGACGGCGGCCGACCTGCCGGACATCCCCCCCTCAAAGAGGCAATTCCTGCTGCTGGCCCGCGACCGCGTCATCTTCAACGGCCATCCCGTGGCCCTCGTCTTGGCCGAAAGCGAAGAGGCCGCGGCCGACGGCGCTCAGGCCGTGATCGTCGATTACGAGCCGTTGCCGGCCGCCGCCACCATTGAGCAGGCGCTGGTCGACGACGCCCCCCTCGTCTGGCCCGACGGTGTCCCCAGCGGCTCCGAAGAGGCGGCCGCCCACGGAGCCGACGTAGGTGCCGACGGAGAGGAAGAAGACACAACCCCGACCAACGTCAGCGGCGAGCGCTCCTTTACCCGCGGCGACACGGCGGCCGGCTTCGCCGACGCCGACGTCATCGTCGAAAGGACCTTCACCACGCCCGGCCTCCACCAATCCTATCTGGAGCCCCACGCCACCGTCGTCCAGCCGGACCCCACGCACGGCGGCGCGACGGTCTGGACCAGCACGCAGGCTCCCTTTTACATCCGCGAAGAAGTCGCCGATGTGCTCGGCGTTCCCGAATCCGACGTGCGCGTCGTGCCCACCCCGGTGGGCGGCGGCTTCGGCGGCAAGTTCATCCTTTACGAGCCACTGGTCGCCCTCGCCGCGCGCCTCACCGGCCGGCCCGTACGCCTGGTCCTGACGCGCCTGGAAGAGATGCGGGCGGCCAATCCGGCCCTGCCCGCCCGCATCCGGATGAAGGCCGGCGCCCGGCACGACGGCACTCTGACGGCGCTGGAGGCCGACCTCATCTTCGACGCCGGCTGCTACCCCGGCGCGCCGTACGGCATCGCCGCCTACCTGCTGGGCAGCGCCTACCGCGTGCCCAACCTCGACCTTCAGGCCCACGAAGTGCTGACCTTCAAACCGTCGACGGGCGCCTACCGGGCGCCGGGCGCGCCCCAGGCCTTCTACGCCCTGGAAAGCGTCATGGACGAACTGGCCCGCCGCCTGGAAATGGACCCCCTGGCGTTACGGCTGCACAATGCTTCCGAGGAGGGCGACGAAATGGCCGGCGGCCGGCCGTGGCCCAAGATGGGCATGAAAGAGGTGCTGGAAGCGCTGGCCGACCACCCGGCGTGGAAGGAACGGGACGCGGCGCGCGCCGCCGGGCGCGGCGTCGGCGTCGCCGTCGGCGGCTGGCCGGGCGGCACCCAACCGGCGGCCGCCGCCTGCATGCTCAACCGGGACGGAATGCTCCGGGTCCACGTCGGCTCGGTAGATCTGACCGGCACGTCCACCGGTTTCGCCATGCTGGCGGCCGAAGCCTTTGGCGTGACCCCGGAGCAGGTGCGCGTCGTCAACGACGACACGGCCAGCGCACCCTACGCCGGAGCGGCTGGAGGCAGCAAGATCACCTACACCGTTGGCCCGGCCGTCATCCAGGCCGCCGAAGAGGCGCGTGCGCAGGTATTGGAAGTCGCCGCCGAGGAATTCGAGGCGTCTCCCGACGACCTGGAAATCGTAGACGGCGCCGTCCAGGTCCGTGGCGTGCCTGACCGGCGCATCAGCCTGGGCAAGATTGCCCACGAAACCATGCGTTTCGGCGGCCGGCACCGGCCCATCATGGGCCGCGGGCGCCACGCCGACACCACCCAATCCCCCGGCTTCTGCGCCCAACTGGCCGAAGTCGAGGTAGACGAAGAAACCGGCCACGTGCGCGTCGTGCGCCAGGTGCTGGTCCAGGACGTGGGACGCGCCCTCAACCCCCTCACCATTCGCGGGCAGATGATGGGCGGCGCCACCCAGGGGCTGGGCTGGGCCCTGTACGAATCGCTGGAATACGACGAGCAGGGCCAGTTGCTCTCCGGCTCCTGGACCGACTACGGCGTGCCCCACTTCGACCAGGCTGCGCCCGCCATCGAGGCCGTCATCGTCGAGGTGCCGTCCGACCACGGCCCCTACGGCGCCCGCGGCGTGGGCGAGCCCCCCGTCATCGCCACCGCGGCCGCCGTCGCCAACGCCGTCGCCGACGCGGCCGGCGTGCGCCTGACGACGCTGCCCATGACGCCGCCGCGCGTGCTGGCAGCCCTCCAAGGCGACGAGGCCGCGTGACCGGGGAACAACAGGGGAACGCGACTTCTCAACCGCGGGAGGGACGCCTGCGCTGCCTCTGGAAATGGATAGACCGGGCATTTACCCGACGGTTGCGGGCGCTGGCCCCGCCCCCGCGTACGTGGCGAGGGGCGGCGCTGGGCCTCATCGCCGCCACCGTCGCCATCTGGCTGTGGTTCAACCTGCCGCTCATCACGGCCAGCTTTGTTCTGCCGCCCCTGCTCCTGACGCTGTTGGGCCTCCTCCTGGCGCCGCTGGCCGGCGGGTTACTCCTTCTCCTCCTCCGTCTGCTGGGCGCCCTGCCCGCTCGCTTCCGCTGGGCGCTGCTGAGCTGTCTGCCCCTCCTGGCCATCGCCCTCATGACCACGCCCACCCAGACCGGCGCCTGGCTGGCCCTGGGCGTCCTTCTGCTCGCCCCTGCCCTTGCCGGCGGGGGCCTGGCAACGCTGGCCGGCCGCGACGGGCTGTCGCCAGCAAAGCGAATTCTGGCCGGCGGCGGCCTCCTGCTGGGAGCAGGCGCCCTCCTCGCCGGGGCGCTCTGGCTCCTCAGGCCCGGCCCTGGCGCCGCCGCCATCCCCAACGCCGCGGCGCAGGCCGGCGCGCCGGTCCAAACGGTCAACCTGCCCGACCCGTCGCAACCCGGCAGCTTCGCCGTCGAGACGCTGACCTATGGCAGCGGCCGGGATCGCCATCGCCCGGAATATGGAAGCGACGTCGATCTGGTCACCGGTTCCGTCGACGGTTCCCGCATTCTGGACGGGTGGGACGGTTTCACCGGCCGGGCGCGCACCGCTTACTGGGGCTTCGACGCCAGCGCGCTCCCGCTGAACGGCCGGGTCTGGTATCCGGACGGAGACGGTCCTTTTCCCCTCGTCCTCATCGTACACGGCAACCACCTGGCCCAGGATTTCTCCGACGCGGGCTACGAGTACCTGGGTGAGCGGCTGGCCGGCCGCGGTTTCATCGTGACCTCCGTGGACGAGAACTTTCTGAACACGACTCTGACCAACGTCGTCGACGGCATGGAACGGGAAAACGATGCCCGCGGTTGGCTCCTCCTGGAGCACCTGCGCCTCTGGCACGAGTGGAATCGGGAACCAGGCCATCCCTTCTACCAGAAGGTCGATACCGGCCGCATCGCCCTCATCGGCCACTCGCGCGGCGGCGAAGCGGTGGCCGTGGCCGCTGCCTTCAACCGGCTGGCTCACTTCCCTGACGACGCCACCGTGACCTTCGACTACGGCTACGACGTCCGCGCCGTGGCCGCCATCGCCGCCGTCGACGGCCAGTACCGGCCGGGCGGCGTTCCCACCGAATTAACCAACGTCAACTACTTCGCCATCCACGGCTCGCACGACGCCGACGTCTCCTCCTTTGACGGCCTCAACCAGTACCGGCGCGTCAGCTTCGACGACGACGGCGATTGGTTCAAGGCCGCCCTCTACGTCTACCGTGCCAATCACGGCCAGTTCAACACCGCCTGGGGGCAATATGACTCGGGGGGAGGGTTGACGGAGCGCTTCATCAACACGGCCGCCCTGCTGCCGGCCGCGGAGCAGCGCCAGATCGCCGCCCTCTACCTCTCGGCCTTCCTGGAGGCGACGCTGCACGACCAGCGCGGCTATCTGCCCATCTTCCGCGACGCCCGCGCGGCCGCCGACTGGTTGCCGGACACCGTCTACCTGACGCGCTACGCCGACGCCGACACGGAGATGATCAGCCACTACGAAGAGGACGTGGACCCGGCCACGGCGACCGTTCCCGGCGGCCGCCAGACGGCGGAGAACGTGGCGGGATGGCGCGAAGACCGCGTGGGCCTGCGCTTCGGCCCCGGCGACAACCGCGCCGTCTTCCTCGAATGGAACGACGGCGCGCCGGCCGGCACAGCCCGCTACACCATCGCCTTTCCGGTCGGGAGCGTCAACGCCGGGGCCGGCGCCGCCCTGATTTTCGCCATGGCCGATGCCCGCGGCAGCGGCGACACGCCCATCGACCTGACCGTCGCCGTGGCCGACGACGACGGGGACACGGCGCGGCTGCCGCTGAGCCATTTCGCCCCGCTACAACCCCCCGTCGAGAGCGTCTACCTCAGGGCCCCCTTCCTCCACGATGACGCGCTGACGGAGCCCATCTTGCACACCTTCATCTTTCCGCTCGCCGACTTCGCCGGGGCCAACGCCGCTTTTGACCCGGCCGGCCTGGCCGCCGTACACGTCATCTTCGACCGCACCTCGGCCGGCAAAATCCTCCTCGACGACGTCGGCCTGCGCCGTTAAGAGCCACCTCCCGGAGGCTGACCATAGACACGGCAACAGCTGCGCGAGGCACCACATGGCGCGCCGCCGCGCTTCCGGGACGTTCACTTCCTGACCGGCAGCGGCCGGAGCGTGGCGCCATCGGCCGTTTCTGCATACACTACCGGTATGATGACGGGACGGCCGGCGGCCGCGACCACGACGCGCCCAATGAATGGTATAATGGGCGCCATGAAAACGAGACCGGCCCGGCCATTAACGGTGGACGATGAGTAAACGGAACATAGCCTTCCCTCTGCACCTGCTCCTGCAGGAGCACCTGCACCTGCTCCTGCTCCTGCCCCTGATAATCCTGGCAGCGTGTAACGAAGGGCTGCCACCATTGCAAGACGCCTATGAGCCGGTCACGGCCGCGCCCCGGGCGACGCCGACCGTCGCGCCGACCGCGACCGCCGTCCCGGAAGCGGCCGAGGGGATCGGCCGCGCCTTTTACCAGGCGTGGTCGGCGATGGATTACGAAGGCATGTACGGCTTCCTTTCGCCCCAGAGCCAGGCGCTGGTCGACCGCGGCTCCTTCGTCGACCTTTACCAGGAGTCGATGCAGACGGCCACGGTCCAGGCCGTGCACGCACAACCGTTGGCGGCCATCCAGGACGCAGATCGGGCGCAGATGCAGGTACGCGTAGTCTGGGAAACGATGCTCGTCGGCACCGTTACCCGCGACCACTCCGTGAACCTCGTTTACAACCAGGGCCGCTGGGGCATCATCTGGGACGAGAGCCTGATCTTGCCGGAGATGGAAGGGGGGCAGCGCCTGTACATGGATTACCGCATCCCCGCTCGCGCCAATATCTACGACAGCGAAGGAAAAGCCCTCGCTTACCAGGGCACGGCCGTCACCCTAGGCGTCGTGCCCGGCGACGTGACGGACGAAGAGGGCATGCTCGAAGCGCTGAGCCCACTGCTGGGGAAGGAACCGACCGCCATCCGCGAGCTGTACGCCACGGCGCTCCCCACCTGGCGCGTGCCCCTGGGCGATGTATCCAGCGAAGCATTGCAGCAACATGTCGAGGCCTTACAACCGTACCTCGATGCCGGCCTCTACACCGAGCAACGGCCGGCCCGCCTCTATCCAGAAAACGGCGTGGCCCCCCACGTCGTGGGCTACGTCGGCCCCATCCCGGCCGAACGGGTTGACGACTACCGGCAAGAAGGGTACCGGGGCGACGAGCGCGTCGGGCGGGCCGGCGTTGAAGCGTGGGGAGAACCATACCTGCGCGGCACGCGCGGCGGCGTCCTCACCATTATCAGCTCCAACGGCGAGTACGTGAGCACCGTCCAGGAAACGGAGCCGCGACAGGCGCGCAGCATTTACCTCACGCTTGGCTTCGATTTCCAGCAGGAGGTCGAGCAGGCGCTGGCGCACGCGGTGCAGACCTCCCCGGGAACCGCCGGCTCCGTCGTCGTCCTAGACGTGAACACCGGCGAAGTCAAGGCGATGGCCAGCTACCCCACCTACAATCCCGCCATCTTCGACACGACCCGGCCGAACGCCGAGGCCGAGTTACAGGCCGTACTCAACCAGCCCGGCAACCCGCTGGTCAACCGCGCGGCCCAGGGCGCCTATCCTACCGGTTCCCTCTTCAAGGTCGTCACTCTCTCGGCCGGCCTCCGCAGCGACCTCTACACGCCGGAAACGACCTACACGAGCACCGGCTCCTGGGACAAGCTGGGAGAGAACTTCATCAAGTACGACTGGCGCTCCGGCGGCCACGGCACCGTCTCCATGGTGCGCGCCCTGGCCGTCTCCTGTAACACCTGCTTCTACGACGTGGGCTACAACCTCAACGCCGCAGACCCCTACCTGCTGCCGGAAACGGCCCGCCAGTTCGGTCTGGGCTCGCCGACCGGCATCGACGGCATCGACGAAAGCAGCGGCACCATTCCCGACCCCGAGTGGAAAATCAACAACGTCGGCGAAGGCTGGGTGCCGGGGGATGCAGTGAACATGGCTATCGGTCAGGGATACGTACAGATCACGCCCCTCCAGATGGCGTCCATCTTCACGGCCATCGCCAATGGCGGCACCCGCTACCAGCCGAAATTGATCGACCGCATTGGCGCCGGCGGCGGTGCGCCCGAGGAACAATGGCCGGTTGAGGAGGAGGGCCGGCTGCCCCTGACGGCCGACCATCTGGCGGCGATTAAAGATGGGTTGTGGCAGGTCGCCACGGCGCCGTACGGCACCGCCTCCCACCGCTTCGTCGGGCTCCCCGTGCCCGTCGCGGGCAAAACCGGCACGGCCGAAGCGCCTGCTTCAGCTACCGGCCTCCCCCACTCCTGGTTTGCCGGTTACGCGCCAGCCGCCCCCTACAATACCGCCGACGGCACCGTCCTTACCGAACCGGAGATCGCCGTCGTCGTCATGATCGAGAACGCTGGAGAAGGATCAACGTACGCCGCCCCCCTCTTCCGGCGCATCGTGGAGCTATACTACGACGTGGAACCCATACCCTTCCACTGGGTGCAACCGTAACCGCTTAACGGCCGCACCGTCCCCGTCTCTTATTGAGCGCCGGACGCGGTAACGTAACCGGTGTCGGCCGCCATCATCTCGCCATACCGCGCCAGCAAGTGATCGGGCTCCGATTCGTGCACGTAGACCCAGAGCGTGTTCGGCGCATTCTCTGACCAGTTGAAAACCCACTCGGCGTCGCGCGGCGGCATGTTCACACAGCCGTGGCTGCGCACGGCGCCAAAGTCATTGTGCCAGTAAGCGCCGTGGAGGGCGATCTCTTCGTCAAAGAACTGGGTATGGGGAACGTCCTGCAGGTAGTAATAATCGTCTAACTCACCGCCGTACATGTGTGTTTCTTCCTCGCGCGCCCACACCTGAAAGAGACCCTCGTTAGTGTCGAAGGGCGGGATGCCCGTGGCGACGAGACCGGCGTAGACCATGCGGTCACCCTCGTAGGCGGCCATCACCTGCTCGTACAGGTCGACTTCCACCCAAAACTCGTCTTCGCCCACATCTTCCGGCCGGGGGCTGACGTCCACCAACGCCACGTAGATCTCTTTGACCCACCGCCCGTCGCCGATGTTGTACCAGATGCGGTCGTCTTCCCCCTCCACGACGTCGTAGATCTCGACGAAGGTGTAACGGGAAATCCAGGGCGTATCCTCAGGCGGCAAGACACCCGCTTCGGGTGAGGGACGGACAACGTGGCGCACCCAGCCAAAGGGACGTTCAGGCTCGACGTTGATTTCGACGCCGGTGAGCTTGCTCTCTTCGACGACGTGCACGTCTTCGGCGCGGGCCCAATGATCGTCGGCGACGCGATACCAGAGGCGGCCGGCCGCGTCGGTCGCCGTCCCCTCGATAGTCGTGTACAGGAGGCCGACGTCAAAACTCTTCACTACCTCTGCGCCGGCGTCGGGCGCCGAATAAAGAGGGGCAAAATCTTCGAGCCAGGCGTACGTCGTGCTGAAGAAGATGCTTTCGCGAGGGTAGTCGGGCGAATCGAAGCGGGGCACGCTCTGCCGGGCGTCACAAACGTAAACGCCGGCCCCGTTCGGCCCGGGGGCGCAATCCATGGCAACGGCCGGCCCGGCCGCCAGCAACACGCCAAGCAAGAGCATACCGGCAATAAGCACTATAATATACCTTCTGCTCAAACCATCCCTTAAATGCACCATCAGGCCTTCACTCCTACACACTACTCATCGGCGACGACGGCGCCGCCCGGCCGCCAAAGCTCCGCAATTCCCTTCTATTCTAGCATCAGTCGCAATCTCTTCCAATCACCAGGTGGCGGGAGCGGGGAAATCTCATAAAATTGCTAGCCGAAAGCCGACTGGTAGCAGAACTTCGAAGACAAGACCTGGAGAAGCCAGCCATTGCCTGAAGAAGACGACAACCGACCATCGTGGCGGCCGGCCGCCAAAGAAGTAATGCGCCGGGCGACGATTGCCGAGGCCGAACGTCGCTTCGGAACGGCCGACCCGATCTTCAACTACCGCTGGGAGCACGTCGTCGCCGTGCACACGCTGGCCATGCGGCTCGCCCGCCAGACGGGAGCCGACGAAGAGATCGTGGAAGCCGCCGTCTGGCTACACGACGTCGCCAAGGACACCGGCGACGATCACCCACAGGAGGGAGCAGCCTTTGCCCGCGACTTCCTGGCCGGGACCGACTTTCCCACCGAGAAGATCGAAGCCGTAGCCCAGGCCATCGAAGAGCACATGGGATTGTGGCGCGACGAGCCCCTCGACGCTCTAGAGTCACAGGTGCTGTGGGATGCCGATAAATTGACCAAACTGGGACTGACTGCCGTCTTCCACTGGGTAGGGTTGCGCATGGCCAAAGACCAGCCTCTCACAATGCGGTCCCTGCTCGAAATGCGCCAGGACGCCGAGTGGCAACAAAAAACGGTGGAGAGCATGCACAGTGAAGTGGCGCGCCAGGCGGCGGCCGAACGGATGGCAGCCTTTGACCAACTGTGGGAAGAGCTGGAAGCTGAGCTGGACGGCGCCGACCTGGCAGAAGAGTAGGCCCAGTAATGGGCCCGGCAACGGGGCCCGAGAGGGGGAACCCTATTCCGAGTTCTGATAGAAGAAGTCGGCAACCACAGGATGCACGTACCCATCCCGGAAAAGCGCCTGGTACTCCCACCGGTCGTCGTGACTGCCCCCCACCTGATTGGCCAGCAGCCAGTAGCTGAACGCCATAAAATACGGTTCGGCGTCGCGCATGTACGTGTACTGGTAGGTCAGAAGGTTCTTGACCGTTTCTTCGCTGTCGCTGTACGAGCCCCCCTCAGTGCCGATCATGGGCATCGAGCGCAACAGATGGCTGCGCACGATGGCGTCGTATTTGCGGAAGAGCAAGAAACCATCAGGGTCGTCGTGGGGGCGGGTGCCGTGATAGTTATGTACCGAGAGCCAGGCGCGGTTGAGTAGATCCAGGTCTCCATTGTGCTCCAGGGCGCGGAGGGTGCGATCCAGGAATTCGTAATGGTCAAAGGCGCCCCCGGGACTGAAGGCGCCGAAGCCCGGTAGCCCACCGTTGGCGATCACTTCCCGTGCTGCGTCCGCCCACACGGCCGCGTAGTGAATGGGGTTGGCAAATCCCTGGTCGTTTTCCACGTTGACGTTCGGCTCGTTGTATAGCTGGAAGTAGTAGACGCCGAGCGATCGATAGTGGCGGACGACGGCGCCCAGGTCGCCGTCATAAGGCGTCACATTGCTCCGGTAGAGGCGCATCACGGGCATGATGTTGTTGGCCACCAGCTGCCGCACCAGGTAATCGTTGTCCCCCACGTTCGTGCCGTCGTTGAGGAAGACCACCCACTTGATGTGCATCCTGCCTGCCTCGGCCACGAAGCGGTCCACCACGGCCGGCTCCTGTTTCACCGTGGGGATCCAGTGCATGCCCCATCCGTTGTCGCCCGGCGGCCGGGGAAAAGCCGCCAGCGGGATCGCCTCATCCGGGCCGTAGGCGCCGAGGGGCAGGCGGTCAGGCGTCACCGTCGTCTCCGGCGTGGACTCGGGGCCTGGCGTAAAGGTCGGCGGCGGAGTGAAGGGCGTGTTCGTCGGGATAGGCAGCGGCGTGCGCGAAGGCGTCGGCGTGCTGGCCGGCCCGGCCGCTCCATCCGGCGTCATCGTCGGCGGCGGCGCGGCCGTCCACGTCGGGGGCACGATTCCGTCACCGCCGCCCGGCGTCAGGGCCGCCGCCGCCACCTGTGTGGGCAAGGCAGCGCCCGGCTGCCCACAGGCAACCAGCAACCAACCGAAACCAAGGAGGAAACCGCCCAGCAGGCGGAAAGATAGTCTGGAAGACATACTATCAGTGTAAGCGAAAGCGCCGCCCGCAACATGGGATAATCGGGCTAGCGGTAAAGATCCTTTTCCTTGGGGCGCACCAGATCGCGGGCGCTCCCCTCACGGCCGGGCAAAGATAGGCCACGAACGAGCACGGCCGGCACGCTTTCGGCCGCCTGCCCCATCAGTAGGCTGGCGGCCGACGCGATCTCGTCGGCCAGGCCCACTTCCGTGTGTTGCAGGTGATAGCCGTAAAGGTCCTCCTCGCCGCGCCGGTCCCACAACGCCGGCAACCCGGCCGCGCCGATGGCCACGCCCACCGTGCCCAGGCGAAAGGGCCGGCCGTGGCTATCCACGATGACCACGCCCACCGCAGCCCCCGTCCGCTCGTCAATCGCCTGCCGCAGCCGCGCGGCCGAAGCGTCCGGGTCCACCGGCAGCAGGAGCACGGTCACGTCCTCCCCTGTCTGCTCCACGTTTGAACGGTCGATGCCCGCGTTGGCGCTGGTGAAGCCCAGACGGTGGCGCACGATCAGGATGCCGGGGGCCATGCGCGAAATCCCTTCACTTTCCCGCAAAATCAGTTCGACCAGCCGGGGATCCTTCTCGGTCTCGCCGGCCACCGCCATCGCCCGCTCGCCCGGCTGCACATCCCCCAGGTTGACCAGCCGCCCTTCCGCCTTAGAGATGATCTTCTGGGCGACGGCGACGACGTCGTCATCCTGCAACGACAGGCCAGCCTGCGCCAGCCCGGCCAGCAGCAAAGACGCCACGTCGTCCCCTTCCTGAACGAATGGTATGCCGGGAACGGCCGTCAAGGTCACCCGCTTCATTCTGTCGCCCTGCCTCTCACAGGCCTGCTTCTCGCAGGCTCACGTGTGGTAGGCCTATCCACCATGATGGTGGACCTACTCACCATTGTGGTGGGCCTACTCACCATTGTGGTGAGCCTACTCACCATTGTGGTGAGCCTACTCACCATTGTGGTGAGCCTACTCACCATTGTGGTGAGCCTACTCACCATTGTGGTGAGCCTACTCACCATCGGGGAGGCCCGTAATGCGAATGCCGGAGTGTTTGATCTTGTTGCGGATATTGATCCCGATGAGCACGGCCGTCAGGCCCTCGGCCACGGCCGCGTTCTGTAAGGGCCCGGCGTCGAGGCCGCGCATGCCGGCCGCCGCCGCCAACTCCCGCACAAACGCCTTATCTTCCTTGCTCTCACCGCAGATCAACACGTCGCAATCCACCTCCCCGTCAAGTTCTGACAACAACTCGGCCGAAATATTCTGGAAAGCGGCCACGACGCGCACGCCGTCGCCAACCTGGGCCTGCGCTTCCTGGGCGGCCGAGCCGGCCGGCGGTAGCCAGACGTGGCTCACCTTCGGCGGCTTCAAAGGGGCAACCACCGTAATCAGCAGCTTCTCCGCCAGCGCCGGCTGGACCGCTTCCAGCGTCGGCTGCTGGGCCTTATAAGGGACAGAGAGAACGACGACGTCCGCCTCGCGGGCCATCGCCAGGTTGTCGCCGCCCCGGACCGTGGTCGCCGCGGCCGGCAACTCCTCGTTCATCCCGGCCGCCGCGCCCTCGCCCCGCTCCTTGTCCCGGGAGCCGATCAGAATCTCGTATCCGGCCGCCGCCCAACGGAGCCCCAACCCCCGCCCTTCATTACCTGTACCACCTAGAATCGCAATTTTCATAATGATCTTCTTCCTTGTAATCTGTCTTGACGGCTGTTCAGCCAGTTTCCCGGAAACTCGCATGAGCAGAACCACCTCCTGCTAAACAAGGCAGCACCCTCAGAGCCGTTTCCGGGAAACTAATTCCGACCTTACTCGCGCTTCAGACGGTTTCCCAGAAACTTGCATGAGTGAAACCTCCTCTCGCAAAACAAGGTAGCTCCCCTCGGGGCAGTTTCCGGGAAACTGAAAAACCCTTACCTATTCCTTACATACAAATTAAGCTGATTCTAACGGTGCTGCGGTAGAGTGCAAGGTGAAAGCGAGGTTATCATTTACTTCGGTCGTGTGTAAGATAGCTTCCTTGACAGGGCAATGTCTTGCGCTAGACTGTAGATGCACGCGTGCGATAGGCACGAAAGGAAAATTTAAGGAGAAAATCATGGCTGAACCATTTCACGTGAGCGACAGCGACTTCGAGACAGAAGTTATTGAATCCGAGAAGCCCGTCCTGGTCGATTTTTGGGCGGAGTGGTGTGGCCCCTGCCACATGATTGCCCCCCACGTCGAGGAAATCGCCAATGAACACGAAGAGTCGCTGCGGGTCGCCAAGCTAGACGTCGACGAGAACCCCACCATCCCCGGCCGCTACGGCATCATCGGCATTCCGACGCTGATGCTCTTCAAAGGCGGGGAAGTGGTCGCTCGCATGACGGGCGCCCTGCCCAAGGATCGTATTGTGGCGCAGATTATGCCCCACCTGGAAAAGGCAGAAGCGTAATCCCCTCTTCGCCCCAAGCAATCGGATAACAAAAAGCTCGCCCCTCATTTAAGGCGAGCTTTTTTTGTCTCCCCTCCACAGCAGGCCTGCAATTGACAACCGCAGGTGTCAGCCGATCAGTTAACCGGCCGACAGGTGGACAGCAGCAGATGCGCTTTCATCCCGGCCCATGCTATACTATTTCTGCACGTCCTACTATTAAGACGATACCTACGAACCGTGAGGATCCTATGAACGGACAGGTGCAATTTGTTACGGATACGGAAGGCAACCAGGTAGGCGTTCTTCTGGACATCGACCTTTATCACCGACTTGTTTCATCGGAGCAGGAGGATCCGGAACTTCTGACTGATCTCAGTGAGGATGAGTTACAGGCGCTGGCCGAAAGTCAGCTAGGGCCTGCTCGACAGGCGCGTCTGGACGAGTTGCTGGCCCGCCATCAGGAACAGTCCCTGTCAGAGGAAGAAACCGCCGAACTAGACTATCTTCTCGAACAAGTCGATCATCTAAACACGCTAAAGACTCGCGCCCGTTATACCCTTCAGCAGAAGCAGTCGCTGAGCCGGTGAGTCACTATATTCCTGTTGCACTGCGCAGACAGATTCGTCAGTATTTCGTAGAATGTTGCGCCTATTGTAAAACCGCCGAATCCTTGACCGTCGCCATTTTCGAGGTTGAACATATCGTGCCGCGGTCGGCCGGTGGCGCTACCATCTTTGATAATCTCTGTCTCGCCTGTCCGGCTTGTAATCGATACAAGGCAACCCGCCAGTCCGTGGAAGATCCCGTGACCCAGCAGCTGGTTCCACTATTCCATCCACAAGAAGATGACTGGTACGAGCATTTTTCGTGGGGCAGTGACGCCACCGAGATCGTTGGCCGAACGCCTACCGGTCGCGCCACAATCGCTGCCTTGCGGATGAACCGGACACAGTTAGTGCGGGTACGCCGCATGTGGGTTGCAATGGGCGAGCATCCTCCTGAAGCAGGCAATGGGTAAGGTGGCTACAAGAGGACATTAAACGCTTGTACACCAGAAACATTTCTGGCCGCTCCGCAAGTCACGATACACTCGAATCCAACAAAACGCACCGTTTTCAGACTATCGACTCGGGCTGTATGACCGATGAAACTGAGCTACCATCGCTTCTTGCTCATTATACTCTTGATAGGTGCCACCATTGGGTGCCGTTCAAGGCTCGACGCAACGCCGGAAACAACTCCGAACGACGCTCACGACGTACAGCTGCTTGTACATCTAGGCCATGATCGAAACGTCTATTCGGTAGGGGAGTGGATCCCGCTGGGACTACAAATCGTTAACGAGCGCGAAACCCCTATCGAATTCCACGACTTCTCTTTTTCGGCTCTGGCTTACTCCCCTCCACACTCAATGCACCTAATCGGCCCTGATGGCGAAGACCGATTACTTCCTTTTCGGCTATCTAAACGCAAAATGGACAAATTTCCACCTATTCAAGTGGGGGCGGGAGAGGAAGAAGGAGGCTGGCTGCTACTTTCGCATTACCTGTCTTTAAGAATGCCTGGTCGCTATTCTTTTTGGCTGGAATTGGTTGACGATGGGGGGAATAGGTATCGCAGCAACCGGGTTGACTTCGAGCTGATGGCTATTGATCCGTCGGTGCCAACCGATCTCATCGAGTTATCTCTGCAACCCGAAGCATCGTCCTACTCTCCTACAGAGCCTATTCGTGTTAAGGCTATTTTTAAAAATAACTCCGCGCAAGCGGTGACTTTCCTAAAGCCGCAAGATGGTTCTGAGGTCGCGTGGTCAAATCCGATATACGATTTTACAGTTACTGACGAGGACGGCCGAAGCCTCCGTGAACCGCCTGTTGGCGCCATCCTGGTTGGGCCGATATATGATGAGCGGTCTCAGTTCACGCTCCTTCCGGGAGAGTCTTATGAGCAGAAATTGATGCCGCTTCAGCTCATCTTCGAGCCCCTACCAGGTAATTATCAAGTTCAGCTTACCTATATCGTCCATGAAAACTCGATCGAAATGGGTAGCTTAACGGATAGGCCGATGAACTGGGAGAAAGACGTATTCACCGGTTTGATAGAATCAAACGTAGTCACCATCGTCGTTGAACCGTAAGAACGGAGAGTGTCTACGTCCGGGGGAAGCTACGGTTCTTCTCGCAGCTCCCCCCATTCCCCGGCGCTATCAACCGAATCTCTCGAAAAGGGCGCCAGCTGTGACAGGTTCAAAGATTCCCGTCTACGCGCCCTTAAGGCAAAGTATCGGAAACGTTGATCACACCTTCGGCGAAGTTGGTGTCGCTAATGCCCGTGACGTTACTCACGATGGCGCTGTATACGGCGCCCTGACTCATACCCTCCTCGGCCGCCGACGCCAGACCGCTGACCAGGGGCGCGGCGAAAGAGGTACCCACCCAATACGCATAATTGGTCCTGGTACCCGGGATGTTCGCCAGACTTATGACGCCCCACCGGCAAGCAGGGCCGTCATCCGCCGCCCTACAGTCGTAAGCCATCGGCACACAGCGCGGTGGATCGTTCTCGGAATCGAGAGTAGCCTCGCCGGCCGGCGCCGCCACGTCCCCTTCGTTCGAGTAGCAGGTCGGCTCGGCCTCATTGTTCGCGTCCGGTGCGGCCTGATAGTTGACGGCCGCCGCGCCGATCACTTCCCAGTACGCTGCCGGCAGCTCGGCAGCCAGCCGCCACTCGGAGCCGACCGAATCGTTGCCCGCCGCCGCCACCAGCACCGCCCCCCGTTCAAACGCCTCGCGCACGGCCGCTTCCAGCAAAGCGACTTCCTCCGGCAGATCCTCGTTATCTCCGTCCTCGTCGCCGGCGTTCCGCGGTTGCAGCACGCCCATGCTCATGTTAATCACCACGTTTTCCAGCGAACCGCCGGGCCCGCTCGCCTCGGCCATAAAGCGGTACAGCGCCTCAACCAGCCCGTACAGGTCGCCGCACCCCCGGTCGTCCAACACGCGATACAGAGTGTAATCACTTTCCGGCGCCAGGGCGTGGATAAGGCCGGTGACGAAAAGTCCGTGTTGCGCTACCGTGTCGCTGACGGGAACGTGTTGCTCTAGCCGCCGCAACGACGCCAGTTCCCTCTGCTGCAACCGGAGCGGCGGATCCAGAGAATCGCCGAAGGCCTGCGCCTCATCCGTATTGGCGAAGGGCGACGTATCAAACACGCCGACGCGCACCCCCTCGCCCGTGTTCGCCTCTTCAGGGAACGGCGT
>JAWVYQ010000024.1:0-30327 GCA_033722615.1 Promineifilaceae bacterium (SeqCode) | reverse complement strand
TTTTGACGTAAATGGCCAGGTCTTCTACGGGTCGCAATCTTTTGCCGCCTTCTCCGAGGTGATCGAAGCGGCCTTGCCGTGACAATCTGCGCCGGTGCGTTAAGATAGATGTCCAACTTCCGTCGAATCGTATAAGGCAGCTACCTATGAACGGACACATTTTCCAATTAAACGTATCGGAGGGTGGCGTGCCCAAGCTGGCGGTTCCGGCCGGCGAGGTAAGCGCGGCCGGGTTGAGCGGCGACCGCCAGCGAGATCGGCGACATCACGGGGGAACGGAGCGCGCCCTTTGCCTCTATTCGTTGGACCATATCATGGCCTTGCAAAAGGAGGGCCATCCCATTTATCCCGGCGCCATCGGGGAAAACGTGACGCTGGCAGGGATCGATTGGAGCCTTCTGACGCCCGGCGCGCGACTCCGGCTCGGGGACGTGGTCGAAATAGCGATCACCAGTTACACGGTCCCCTGCAGTAACATCGCCGCGGCTTTCGCCGATGGCAACATGAACCGGGTCTCGCAGAAGAAACATCCCGGCTGGTCGCGGCTCTATGCGCGCGTCCTACAGCCCGGCCGCATCGCCGTTGGCGATCCGGTATCCGTCCTATCCCTGCAAGCGACGGCGGAGGAGGGATTGTAAGGGCCCTCAGCTCTCGCCGGTCAGAGTAAATTGCCTGCCAACAAAAGAAGCCCGGACGATCGCAGTCGTCCGGGCTTTTTCTCATGAAGTCGTTCTGACACCGTCAGGGGTCAGGGCGTCGTGTTGTTGTAGAACCAGTTGTAGGCGTAGTAACCGCCGGTGGTGGCCTGAAGGCGGATCGAGATTCGGTAGGAACCGTGAAGGCCGGCCGGGACAGGGAAGGTGGCCTCGAAGGAGCCGCCGTCGCCGGAGTTGATGGTTTCGACCACGGTGCCGTTGATACCGCGGGTGAACATGGGGCCCATGGTAACGACGAAGTCGCGGTTCGGCGGGAAGTTATTGGTCTCGATCGTGACGCTGCCGTCCCGCTGCACCGATTTGATCCAGAAGGTGGGAATGCCCCGGTAGACAGTGCCCATGTCCTGGTCGCCGCCACCGGTTGCCCCGTCGTCATCGCCGTTATCGTCACCATTGTCGTCGCCGCCATCGTCACCGCCGGTGGTCGTGTTGTTGTAGAACCAGTTGTAGGCGTAGTAGCCGCCGGTGGTGGCCTGGAGGCGGATCGAGATGCGGTAGGAACCGTGGAGGCCGGCCGGGACGGGGAACGTGGCCTGGAAGGAACCGCCGTCGCCGGAGTTGATGGTCTCGACCACGGTGCCGTTGATGCCGCGCGTGCCCATGGGGCCCATCGTGACGACGAAATCGCGGTTCGGCGGGAAGTTCTTCGTCTGGATTGTAACCGAACTGTCGCGCTCGACGGCCTCGATGGAGAAGGTGGGGATCGTGAATTGCGGCGGGGTCACCGGGGGCGAGGGCGAACCCGGATTGGCCGTGTTGTTGTAGAACCAGTTGTAGCTGTAGTAGCCGCCCGGGCTCTGCAGGCGGATGGCGATCTGGTAGGATCCCTTTAGCTCATCCGGGATGTTGTAGGTGGCCTCAAAGGTGCCGCCGTCGCCCGAATCGGTCTGAGCGACGACGATGCCGTTGATGCCGCGCGTCCCCATGGCGCCCATGGTGACGGTGAAGGTCCGGTTGGGCGGGTAGTTGGCCGTACGAATTGTCACCGACTCGTCCGCCTCGACGGAGACGATGGAGATCGTGGGAATGGTTTGGGCGCGGGGCGCCATGAGGGCGCTCCCGGCCGAGACGGTCAACAAGATTACAATCAATACCGCTACAAATAAATATCGTTTTTTCGATCGCAAAAGCGAGACAGCACTAGCCGTCTGAGCTTTGTCGAAAAATGAACGCTGACCGGTGTCTGCGGACATTCTGCACCTCCTGTGTTATGAGTGTGGACACTCCTGCCCTGGAAAAAAGCAAGAACGGTCAATCCTAAACTGCACCACTCACATCATAAACGATTTTGTCTCAATACTCAATAGGTATACATAAGGACTATGCCAGATCAGGGCAGGGAAAGATGTATCTCAAGACACATCCCATTCATATAACGAGATACATGATGGCCGCTTTCTCCTGGGTTACGGTAAGATCAAGATCCTTTCAAATTGACAAATCAATTCGACGCGAGATGAAGCGAGCGTCGTTACTGACTTAGCTAAGGCACCGGCACCTGACGGTCCGGCGCCGGGATTCTGGAGGTGTTTCACATGATGGAGACCAAAGCGCTCGAAGGAAAATGGGCTCGGTTGCGCGAGGAAATTCAGGGACGGTGGAGCAAATTGACCAACGCCGACCTGGACCAGATCCAGGGGCAGCGAGAGGAATTAGAAGAGACGCTGCGCGAACGGTATGGTTACAGCAAGCAGCGGGCAAAAGAGGAAGTCGACGATTTCTTGGAGACGGTAGACAGTCGGCTGGACGACGTCCGCGGCCGGGTGCAGGAACGAGTGCAGACGGCCCAGGAACGCATTCAGGAACAAGTGGGCGAGGCGCGTGAGGCGGCCGGCGCCCGAGCGAAAGCGTATGACCGGCAGGTTCGCGAAGCGGCCCCCCGCGAAATGGAGCAAGCCGTCGATCAATATCCGTGGCTGACCATGGTCGCGGCCTTTGCCGCCGGCCTCTTGCTGGGCATCGCTCTCGGATCCGGCAACTGATAATTATGTAAAGTGAGCGTCGCGACCGGAATGATATTGAAGTGGGTCAGGCATCTGCCTGACCCATTTTGTTTTGCTCACCGCAGGTCGCGCTGGAAGGGGAAGAGGGCGACGGGGATGAGCTTGATGTGCTGCTTGGCGAAAGGCAGACCAATGACGGTGATGCCCAGGAGGACGGCGGCGACCAGATGGGCGACGGCGATCTCCCAGCCGAAGAGCACGATCCAGATCAGGTCGAAGATTAGAAGTGCGCCGCCCTCGTGTTCCTCAACGACCACCTCTTTGCCGAAAGGGGTCAGGGTGGCGACGCCCAGTTTGATCGATTGCAGACCAAAAGGGATGCCGACGATAGTCAGGCACATGCCGAGGCCACCGATTATGTAACCGACGGCCGCCAGGAACCCGCCGAAGATAAGCCAGATAAGGTTGCCGAGTAAGCTCATGTTTTGCTCCTTATTGTTTTTTCACGTAATCGCGCGCCTTCCCGGAAATCTCTCTGTGATGAAGGAGATTTTGGCAGGTGGAGAGCCTGCTTCCACCGGTTTCCGGGACGGTGTCAGGTTCAATGTACCTCCACTATAAACTTTACGCTCTGTAGGCTGCAAGGTTGCGCGGTGGGTTAGGCTTCCCCTGCTTTCTGCGTTAAAATCGATCTTCCGGCCACATAGCTTCCGTCGATCACGCGGCCGGAAGGAAGGCAATTAGATGAATCAACGAGAGAAGGCCCAACGAGAGAAGGCCCAACGAGATAGGGCCCAACGAGGTAGGGGCGACAAACGACATCCACTGCTCCGCCTGTGGCGCTATGCCAGCGGCCACCGGCGCGACATTTTATTGGCCACCCTCTGTTCCGTCCTCAACAAGGTCTTCGATCTGGCGCCGCCGGTGCTGATCGGCGCGGCTGTCGACGTGGTTGTGCAGCGGGAACGCTCCTTCATCGCCACACTCGGTGTGACGGACGTGACCTCGCAGCTCTGGCTGCTGGTAGCGCTGACCATCGTCGCCTGGGGGTTGGAATCCGCTTTCCAATTCCTCTACCAGTTGTTGTGGCGCAACCTGGCGCAGACCATTCAGCACGAGTTGCGGGTTGACACGTACGGGCACGTTCAGGAATTGGAGTTGGCTTACTTTGAGGATCGGAGTACGGGCGGTCTGATGTCCATTCTCAACAATGACATTAACCAGTTGGAGCGTTTTCTGGACGTGGGCGCCAACGATATCTTACGCGTGCTGACGACCATCATCGTCATCGGCGGCCTGTTCGTGGGCGTGGAGCCCAGCATCGGCTGGCTGGCCCTCCTGCCCATGCCCCTCGTCATCTGGGGCTCCATTCGTTTCCAGGAGCGCATTGCCCCCCGCTATGCGGCCGTGCGCGAGCGGGTCGGCGCCCTCAACAGCCAGCTCTCTAACAACCTGAGCGGTATCGCCACCATCAAGAGCTACACGGCCGAGGAATACGAAGTGGCGCGCATTGACGAAGAAAGCGACCTCTATCGCGAGCGGAACCGGGACGTCATCCGGCTTAGCGCCGCTTTCGTGCCCCTGATCCGCATGGTTATCATGGCCGGCTTTATCGTCATCTTGCTTCTCGGCGGTCTGCGGGCGTTACAGGGCGAGCTAAACGTCGGCGTTTACAGCGTCCTGGTCTTTATGACCCAGCGTTTGCTCTGGCCGCTGACGCGCCTGGGCGAAACGCTGGACCTGTACCAGCGCGCGATGGCCTCGACGACGCGCGTGCTGGATCTGTTGCAGACGGAGACGGAGATCGTCAGCGGCGACGTCTCGTTGCCGGTGGAGCACGTGCGCGGTGAAGTGGCCTTTGAGCAGGTGACCTTTTGCTACAAGGGGGATGAGCGGCCCGTCATCCAGGATCTGACGCTGCACATCCCGGCCGGCGAAACGGCGGCCATCGTCGGAGCCACCGGGGCCGGCAAGAGCACCATCGTCAAGCTCCTGTTGCGCTTTTATGACGTGCAGCAAGGGGCCATTTGTGTCGACGGTCACGACATTCGCGACTTGAAGATGGAGGATCTGCGGGCGGCCATCGGTTTTGTCAGCCAGGACATCTTTCTCTTCCACGGGACCGTGCGCGAGAATATCGCTTACGGTAGCTTTGACGCCAGCCCGCAGGAGATCGTCGAGGCGGCGAAGATCGCCGAAGCGCACGATTTCATCATGTCGCTGCCACAGGGTTACGATACCATCGTCGGCGAGCGGGGCCAGAAGCTGTCCGGCGGGCAACGGCAGCGCGTCTCGATTGCCCGCGCCGTGCTCAAAGATCCGCCGGTGCTGGTGCTGGACGAGGCGACGTCGGCCGTGGACAACGAGACCGAAGCGGCCATTCAGCGCTCCCTGGAGCGCATCGCCGTCGACCGGACAACCATCGTCATCGCCCACCGTCTCTCTACCGTGCGCAACGCCGACCGGATTTTTGTCCTGGAGCAGGGGAAGCTACGGGAGCAGGGGCAGCACGAAGAGCTGGTGGAAGCGGGCGGCATCTACGCGACGTTGTGGCGCGTGCAGACGGGCGAACGGCCGCCGTTGGACAGGCAGGATGGGCAAAACGGCGACGTCAGAGAGCGAGCCGGCGTCTCATGACGGCGGCGCCCTCTCTACCGCTCGTCCTGGAAGTGGGGGCTGGTCTGGTGACGCTCAGGGCTCGTTGCCCGACGGTAGGCTGAGGTCAGGCAGCGCCTCTTCGATGCGCGACCGTGACTCTTCTAGCCAGGGCGGCAGCTTCAGGTGCGTGCCCAGCTCGTCAGGCGACTCATCCAGCGTGAATCCCGGCGGATCGGTGGCGATCTCGAAGAGGACGCCGCCCGGTTCGCGGAAGTAGATGGAGTGGAAGTATTGGCGGTCCTTAACGGGGGTGACGCCGTAACCCAGCCCGATAAGTGTCCGACGCCACTCCTGCTGTTGTTCGTCGTCCGGCGTGCGCCAGGCGATGTGGTGCACGGCGCCGGCTCCCATGATGCCCGCCTCTCCATCCGGCCGGTTGACCACGTCCACCAGCCGGCCAGGCGACTCCTGTGCGGCAAAACGGAGGCGGCCCCCGTGGTCGCCGACCGGCCGGAAGCCGAACGTTTCGGTCAACAGTTGAGCCGTACCCTCGGCATCGCTTTCCCACAGGGCGGCGTGGTGGAAGCCGCGAATGGCGCGTTCTGCCGGGACGGGTCCGCCATCCCAGGCCGGGAGTGAAGGGGCTTCCTCGTGAGCCACAAGCTCCAGTTGCAGGCCGTCGGGATCGCGCAGGGGCAACACGGCTTCTTCGAAGCGTTGGTGAATAGCCGAGGGGGAAACACCGTGGGTGCGCAGCCGGTCCTGCCAGTAGTCGAGGGCGTCCGGAGGAATGGAAAAGGCAACGGCGCTCACCTGCCCGTTACCCGGCTGGCCCGGCCGCGCGCCCGGCCAGGGAAAGAAGGTCAGAATCGTGCCCGGCTGGCCCTCGGCGTCGGCGAAGTAGAAGTGGTACGTGCCCGGATCGTCAAAGTTGACCGTCAACTTGACCAGACGTAGCCCGAGCACGTCCGTATAAAAATCAAGAGTGCGTTGCGGATCACTGGCAATGGCCGTGATGTGGTGGATTCCACTGATTTCCTGAGCCATTGTCGACCTCCTCAATGGTGGGGCGCTCGTTTATGCAGATATGGCGTAGATACGTTTCATCCATTTGGCTCGATGTCCAGAATCAATATAGCACAGAACGAGCGGTGCGTCTTCTCGAGCGCGGACGGATGGCACCTTTTTCCGTAAAAGGGTAGACTCCGCCGCGAGAGTTGGCGGCCGCAAATGTATCGCCCTTTGTATCTGTCTCCTGTGAGTCTATCTATGGCGGGCGGATTGCGCTGACCTTACACTGACTCCAGAAACCGAAATTTACAACGAAGCCCGGCCGCACGCCGGGATGAGAAAGGAGCGCAAGAATGAGAATTGTAGGCGGACTTTTTGAAGAGGACGAAGAAGTGACGGTGGCCCTGCAAGCATTGCGCGATGCCGGTTTTGTGGCATTTAACGTTTTTGGCCCGGTGGAACTGTATCGCAGCCTGGAGCCGGAAGTAGAGATTGAGGAGGTGCTGGAGAGCCAGCAGCACACGGCCGGGGGCGCCGTCGAAGGGATCACCTTTCACCGCCGGCCGCTGACAACGGAGGATCCCAGCGCGCAGACGGTTGCCGACGATCTTCAAGCGCTGGGAATCCCTGACGGAGAGGCCGAGTTATTCGTCGCCGGCCTGCGACTGGACCAATATCTCCTCCTCTTGCAGACTAAGGCCGGCCGCGCCGAGGAAGCGGAGTCAATCATGGAAGATGAAGGCGCCGTCGCCGTGCGCAGTATGTTGCCGGCCGACGCGAGCCCGGAGCAACGACGCTAAGCCGGGGGTCGACGGAGTCGGCTGCCAACGGGCCCCGGAACCGACATAGCAGATAGAAGGAATCGTCAACGATGGCCAACAAGACAGCCCACCCGGCCGACCGGGGCCTGAAAAAACGCCAGACCATCGGCTACTTTGCCGCTTTTGCCATTCTGGGCGTCGTCATTGCCTCTCTGGGACCAACCTTACCGGGGCTGGCGGCGCATACGGGCAGCGAGATCGACGAAATCAGCTTCCTGTTCGTCGCCCGCTCCTTTGGCACCTTGCTCGGGGCGTTGCTTGCCGGCCGCCTGTTCGACCGGCGGCCGGGCCACCCCATTCTCGTCGCCACGTTGCTGCTCATCGCCCTCATGCTCTTCCTGGCGCCGTTGCTGCCCTGGTTGGGCGTGCTGGCCCTGGTGCTGTTGCTGCTGGGGCTCAGCGAAGGGACGGTGGACGTGGGCACCAACACGTTGCTGGTCTGGGTCCACAGCGCGAAGGTGGGGCCGTTTATGAGCGGCCTCCATTTCTTTTTTGGGGCGGGCGCTTTTCTCTCGCCGATCATTGTGGCCGAAGCCCTGCGGCGGACGGGGGACATTACTCTGGCCTACTGGACGTTGGCGCTTTTAGTTTTGCCTGTCGCCCTGTGGTTCCTGCGCCTGCCCGGGCCGGCCGCTCGATCCGTCGGCGGAGACGAGGAGGGTGGAGCGAACGACCCCTGGCTCGTGGTCCTTGTCGGCCTCTTTCTCGCCGTTTACGTCGGGGCAGAAGTCGGTTTCGGCGGTTGGATCTTTTCCTACACCGTGGCGCTGGAATTGGCACCCGAAGCGACGGCCGCCTATCTGACGTCGGCTTTCTGGGGAGCGTTCACGGTGGGGCGTCTCCTGTCGATCCCGTTGGCGGCGCAGTGGCGGCCGCGCACCATCCTGATAATGGATCTGGGCGGGGCGTTGCTCAGCCTGGCCGTCCTTCTCCTTTGGCCGCAGTCGCTGGTGGCGGCCTGGGTTGGGACGTTGGGTATGGGCGTGACGCTGGCCGCCATCTTTCCGACGACGCTCTCGTTGGCCGGCCAGCGAATGGCCATCAACGGCCGGGTGACAAGCTGGTTTTTCGTCGGGGCCAGCCTGGGGGCCATGACCATTCCGTGGCTGATCGGTCAGCTTTTCGCCGCGACTGGGCCCCGCATGACGATGGTTGCCATTCTGGTGGATCTTCTCGTCGCCGTGGTCGTCTGTGCCCTCTTGCTGTGGCGCTCGGCGCCCCGAACGCCGGTTCCCCAGTTGATGTTTCGACGGTAAAAACGTATCATTCTCAGTATAAGCGAGCGCCGCTTCGGCGGCGTTGAACAAAGGAGTTACTCATGGAAACTCGCCGTTTTGGACGCACCGGGCACGCGAGTACGGTTGCCATCTTTGGCGCGTTTGCCCTTTCTAATCTCGAGCAGGATCTGGCGGATGAGGTGATGGAGCAGATCATTGCGGCCGGGGTCAATCACATTGACGTGGCGCCAACCTATGGGGATGCGGAGGAGCGCCTGGGGCCCTGGATGGTTCGGGAGCGGGAGCGCTTTTTCCTCGGGTGCAAGACGATGGAGCGGGACAAAGACGGAGCGGCGGCCGAGATGCGCCGCTCTCTCGACCGTCTCCGCGTCGACCGCTTTGACCTGTACCAGATTCACGCGGTGACGAACATGGAGGAACTGGACGCGGTGACGCGGCCGGGAGGCGCCCTGGAGGCCCTCGTCGAAGCGCGCGACGCCGGGCTGACGCGGTTCATCGGCATTACGGGACACGGTCGGGAGGCCCCGGCCGTTTTTCTGGAAGCGCTGGAACGATTTGACTTTGATTCAGTTCTGTTCCCGGTCAATTTCATCCAGTATGCTCAGCCCGATTTCAGGGAGGATGCGGAGGCGTTGCTGCGCGTCTGCCAGGAGCGTGACGTCGGCGTGATGGCTATCAAGGCGATCGCCCAGGGGCCTTACGGCGACCAGGAGCCGACCCATAACACCTGGTACGAGCCGTTTACGGAACCGGACATCATTCAGGACGCCGTCAATTTCGTGCTTTCGCAGCCGGTGACCGGGCTTTGTACGCCGGGGGACGCACGCCTGCTGCCGCCGGTGTTACAGGCTTGCGAAAACTTTGTGGCCATGGACGACGGCCAGCAGGAAGCGCTCATCGCCACAGGCACGACCTACGAACCGCTGTTCACTTGACCGTCACAATCCTAATCGTTGTAGAGGACGGCGAAGACACAAAATAGGGCAATGAGTGAGTAAGAGCAACGAAGGCACGCTTGGTCCCGTTCGTACGTGGGCGCTGGCTGCAGGTGGCATGGTCGGCGGTGGCATCTATATCGCCCTGGGCGTTGTCATCGAAGTTGCCGCTCAGTGGGCCTGGTTAAGCTTTGCCCTTGCCGGAGTCGCTGCCGTCATCACCTCCTGGAGCTACGCCAGGCTCACCAATCGCTTCCACGCAGTAGGCGGAGCCTTTGACTTTTTGGAAGAGATCAATCGCGACGGGTGGGCCGGGAGCCTGTCGTGGCTCTTAATCCTCGGCTATATGCTGACGATCTCCGTCTATGCCTTTGCTTTTGGCAATTACCTGGCCCATTTCTTCGGCGGTGGCGCGATTGTGATTCGCATGTTGGCGGTTGCCATTATGGCCGCCATGATCGGTCTGAATCTTGCCGGTGCCGGCAAGCTTACGACCGTCGAAGTCATTATCGTGAGCGGCAACTTGATGATGCTTCTGGTTTTAGGCGGTGTCGGTTTAGCCAGATGGGCGCCGCCCCAGCTTAGCAGTGGGATTGATATACAGCCACTACCAACCGCCATGTTGGGTGCGGCTGCTATCTTCGTCTCTTACGAGGGATTCCAGCTTCTGACCTACGAGTATGGCGAAATGAAGGAACCGCGGAACTGGTTTCTACCGGTCCTGGTCTCGGCGACGGCCTTCGTCGTTGTCGTCTATGTAGCTGTGACGCTGGGCGCGACGATGATCAGTGGTGCATCAACGATGGTCGAGCAAAAGGACGTCGCTCTCGCCGTTGCAGCGGAAGACGCCCTTGGCCGAACCGGGTTGATTGCCATGACCATAGCGGCCGCTTTTGCCACGACGGCCGCAATCAACTCGACGCTTTTTTCAACGGCCAAGTTGGCGGGACGGGTGGCTGACGACGAGGAGTTACCGGCCTGGTTCGCTCATCGCAACGACAACGGCATCCCAGACCGCTCAGTGATCGCTGTTGGTGTGATTGCGGGCGCGTTGACCATTCTGGGATCGCTTTCGTCACTGGTCGAAGCCGCCAGCCTCGTTTTCGTGGTCACATTTACGGTTGTGAACTTGATCGCGGCCGATAAATTTGAGGAACATGCGTGGCTGCCCTGGGCCGGCGCTTTGCTTTCGATAGCGATCGGGCTGACGCTGGCCGGCCGGCTAATTGTCACACAGCCCTTTACGCTCGCCGTTCTCGTCGTGCTCGGCGTCGTTATTATCTTTTTGCGCCCCGTGCTTTTGCGAAGGGTCGCCACTGCTTAGGTTAGAATCTTTATAAGCCCTATTGTGGTACGATGGCCTCTCTTGTTCTTTTACGTGTTTACATCTGTAATGGAAGGGTAGGACGATAGATGGAGTTTAAGACGGCCGACCTCTATGATCGCTTTTCTGACGACGTGCAGGTGGCCGATCCCCTGCTGCACGATTATGGGGGCGTCAGGTGTTTCAGCGGGCCCATGGTGACGCTGGACGTTTATGAGGACGACGTGCTTGTGCGCGAGACGCTGGAAGAGCCCGGCGACGGGCGGGTGCTGGTGATCGACGGCGGCGGCTCGACGCGCTGCGCGCTGCTCGGCCGCCAGGTGGCCCAGCTGGCTCACGACAACGGCTGGGCGGGCGTGGTCATTCACGGCGCCATCCGTAACGTAGCGCAGGTGAGCGAGATCGCCATTGGCCTGAAGGCGTTAACCACAGTACCCCGGGCCAGCCGGCACATGGGCCGGGGAGAGCTAGACCGGCCGTTACATTTCGCCAGCGTGACCTTTCGCCCGGGTCACTATCTCTACGCCGACGCCGACGGCATTGTCGTCGCGCCGCGCGATTTGTTGAATGCGAGCGAACGTTGAGCGGCGGACGGTAACGACCCGGCCGCCGGCGCGAGCACAAGAAGGAAAGCATGGCACTTAGTATCGGCATTGTCGGCCTGCCCAACGTGGGCAAGAGCACGACCTTTAACGCCCTGACCCAGGAGCAAAACGCGCAGGTCGCAAATTATCCCTTCTGTACGATTGAACCGAATAAGGCGATCGTTCCCGTGCCCGACGAACGGGTGGAGCGGTTGGCCGAACTGGTCGACGTGCCGAACGCCATTCACGCGACCATCGAGTTCTTGGACATCGCTGGCCTGGTGGCCGGCGCCAGCCGCGGCGAGGGATTAGGTAACCAGTTTCTGGCCAACATCCGGGACGCCGACGCCATCGTCCACGTGGTGCGCTGCTTTGACGATCCGAACGTTGTTCATATCAGTGAGAAGCCGGAACCGCGCGCCGACATCGAGATCATTAACACGGAGCTGATCCTGGCAGATTTACAGCAGTTGGAGCGGAAGATGGAGCGGCTCGAGCGACAGGTTAAGGGGGATCGCAAGACGTACGGCCCGCAACTGGAAGTGGCGGAGGCGTTACAGGATCATCTGGAACGCGGTAACCCGATTGCCACCTATCCGGAGCAGGACAGAGATGCGTTTCAGGCGCTCGAGCGGGAGATGCGCTTTCTGACGACCAAGCCCGCAATCTATGCGGCGAACGTGGACGAAGAGAGCCTGGCGGGGGGCAACGCTTATGTGGAGGAGGTGCGCCGTGTAGCGGCCGAGCACGACGCGGAAGTGGTGGTGCTTTGTGCCAAGCTGGAAGAGGAGATGGCGGGGCTGACCGACGAGGAGCGCGAGGCGTTCCTGGAACTGACCGGAGCGGAAGAGAGTGGGTTGGAGCAGATTATTCGCAAGAGCTATGAGATGCTCGGCCTGATCAGCTTCTTTTCCTACAATGAAAACGAGGTGCGCGCGTGGACGATTCGCCAAGGGTGGACGGCCCCCCAGGCGGCCGGCGTCATCCATACAGATTTTGAGCGCGGTTTTATCCGGGCAGAGGTGATCGCCTACGAAACGTTCGTCGAGTTCGGCAGTATGGCGGCGGCCCGCGCCGCGGGCAAGGTGCGCTCCGAGGGGCGCGATTACGTCGTGCAAGATGGCGACGTCATCTTCTTCCGGTTTAACGTTTGACGGCAGGTGTTCAATAATCAATCATTTTCCTGGATCTGAACAGTAGGCGTGTTCGCCTCATCTAGTGGTTCATTTCGTGCGTTCACAAACCAACCTGCGGGAGGCTCGGCGAGTGGTTCCCAGAGGGCGAGAAGCGTTACGCAGCCTCCCGAAGGTTAACGGATTCTGATTTCGCCAATTTCTGGGAAACGATGGTGGTGGGAACGATGATCAATCTGACAGCGCGAATTCTGGGGTTGGGCGCGCTTGCCGGGATGCGCACGATGAGCGCGCCGGCCGTGCTCGTGACGTATCTGCGCCGGCGGGGGGCGGAGCGTCTAGACGGTAGCCCGCTACAGTTGCTGGCCTCGCCGGCGGCGGCGTGGGTGACCCGCCTGCTGGCAGCCGGAGAGCTGGCGGCGGATAAAGTGCCCGGCAACCCGGCGCGCACGGAGCCGGCGCCGCTGTTGGCCCGGGCGTTCTCCGGCGGTCTGGCCGGTTACGCGCTCAGCGCGGCTCATGGAGCGTCGAAGGGGAAGGGGGTGGCGTTGGGGGCCGCGGCGGCCGTGGCGTCCGCTTTTGCCGCCTACCACGCGCGCCGCGTGCTGGTCGAGTCGTCAGGGCTGCCCGATCCGGTTGTGGCGGTTGCCGAAGACGCGCTGGTCATTGCAGGCGGCCGGCGCATGGCGGACGTTTAGCCGCATCGGTCGGCCCGCTCACTCCACCGTCTTGGCGCAGCGGAAGCCGATGTTGGTGCGTACCTCGTTGGGATCGTAGAAGGTACGGGCGGAGACGCTCAATTCTTCGCGGGGGGAGAGCCAGGAGCCGCCGCGCACAACTTTGGAGAAACCTTCGGCCGGGCCCAGGGGGTTCGCTTCTGGCGCATAGGAGTAATAATTGCGATCGTACCAGTCGCTGACCCACTCCATCACGTTGCCCAACATATCATAGGCGCCAACGGGGGAGCGGCCATCGGGATATGTACCTACGGGAGCCGTGTCCCGGTACCCGTCGTCGAAGTTGGGGTCCTGGTTTTCGGCGTTGTAACAGTTGGCGTCGCAGTAGTTGAGCCGGGTGCCGTCGAACTCGTCACCCCAGGGATAGGTCATCTTGACGCCGCGTTCGGCGTCGAAACCGGCCGCCCGTTCCCACTCCGCCTCACTTGGGAGGCGGGCTTCTCGCCATTCACAAAATTGCCTGGCCTGCTCCCAGTTGACATAAACAACCGGGTAGTCGCCGTATTCGGGATTTTCGTAGTAATCCTGGTAGAAGGCAGAGCGGCTGCTGGCCGGCTCGCGGCAGGCGCCATCCCGCACACATTGGAGGTAGGCGCCGTTGGTCACTTCTGTCTCGTCGATGTAGAAGGGGCTCAGGCGCACGATGCGCGAGGGTTGTTCGTCCGGTTCTCCCTCTTCGCTGCCCATGCGAAACTGACCGCCGGGGACGAATAGCATGCGTGATCCGGTCCTGGAATTTAACGGCTCTGGAGTTGGGGTCGGTTGTGCCGTAGGGTCGGGGGTGGGCGTGCCTGTGGGCGCGACGGCCGTGAGGGCGGCAATGACCTCGGCCTGTGTGGTGGCGGTGGCGGCCGCGGCCGCCTCTTCGCTGCCAAAGAGGGGAGACGGCCCGATGAGGGCGATGGCTGCGCCGGCGATGAGAATGACCGCCAGCAGCCCCAAAAGCCCCAGGAGAGTCCGCTGCTGGATCTGGCGGCGTGTACTGGTTGGCAGGCGCCGGGCCGGCGGCCCACTGGGTAAGGATTCTGTTCGGCGCGGCTCGTCGCCAACGACCGTTGGGCGCCCGGCCGGGCGCTGCAATGCCTTGGCGAAGTCGGTGACGGTCTCGTAGCGGGCGTCGGGCCGCAGGCTCATGGCCCGGGTAGCGACGATGGAGAGGTAAGGCTCGACGTCCGGGTTGACTTCGCGCGCCGGGATCAGATCCTCCAGCCCGCTCTCTAATTGCAGGGCGCCGGGCGGCTCTTTCTCTGTGAGCAGCGTGTACAGGGTGGCGCCGAGGCTGTAGATGTCGCTGGCGGGGCCGACGTCGTCGCTTTGTTTGACCTGTTCGGGCGCGGCGTAGCCCCGGTCGCCGGGCGCAATTCCCAGCCCCGGCAGCCCTGTATCGACTAAAAAGACCTGGCCGGCGGGCGTGATCCGAATGTTGGCCGGCTTGACGTCCAGGTGTGGGTGTCCCTTTTCGTGAAGGTAGGCGAGGGGCGTACACACTTCTTGAAGCCAGCCGACAATCAGTTCAGAAGGCAGGGGGCCGTACTGCTGCAGCAGGCTTCGCAGGTCGATGCCGTCGACGAAGTCGCTGACGAGGTATTGACCCACATTTTCGACGACGAAGTGGTCGCGAACGGCCGGCAACTGCGGATGTTGCAGCCGGCTCAGGCGACGGGCCTCGGCGCGAAAGCGCTTCTGGGTCTCCAGGCGGGGATCAAGGTGTTCCTTGATCGCTACCTCCACCTTCTCGTGCACGTCCCAGGCGCGATAGACGGCTCCCTCGTCCCCCTGGCCGAGCAGGCTGACGATACGATAGCGTTTGTTGAGAAGTTTCTCCGGTAGTAGCGGCATAGTTATGGCGATTATAGCAGGCAGACGGCGGCCGGGCAGCCATTCTAATCTTCGTGCCAGGTGGCACATTTTGTGCTCCTCCTCAATAATCGAATCTCCGGAGCGTTTCCCGGAAACTGCAGACGAACGAGGCGTGCTGTCAGTTGATGAAGGTATTGCGTCCGCAGAAGTTTCCGGGAAACTGGTGATGAGTAGAATGTGAAGTCGCTTGGTGAAAGTTCGAGAAGTATGAGTCATTACGGAGTGTCGGTATGGACAACGGCGATCTGACCCGCGCTTTATGGCGCATCTATAATCGGCCGGAGCGGCCGGAGCCCTGGGACCGGGGTGGCAACCTGCCCTGGAATGATCCGGCTTTCTCGGAAAGGATGTTGCGCGAGCACCTGGACGATGCGCACGGCGCTGCCTCCCGCCCAGCGGCCGAACGGCAGAAACTGGTGACGTGGCTGTGGGAGGCGTTGGCTTTGCAACCGGACGCGCACGTGCTGGACGTCACGTGTGGTCCGGGGGTGTACGCCGTGGAGCTGGCCCGCCGGGGCGCACAGGTGACGGGCGTGGATTTCGGGCCGGCAGCGATAGCGTATGCTCGCGACCTGGCAAAGGCCGAAAGCGTGGCCGACGGCTGTACGTTCATCGAGGCCGACGTGCGCGAGCACGATTTCGGCCGGGAGCGATTCGACGCCGCCCTCTTTCTCTATGGACAACTGGCCGTTTTCCCCAAGGAGCAAGCGCAAGATCTGCTGGCGAGGATCGCGTTGGCGCTGCGCGCGGGCGGCCATCTCTGCGTGGAATTGCTAAATCAGAAACGGGTGGACAAGGAGGAGAGCACGTGGTGGTTCACCGACGATAGCGGCCTCTGGGGCGACGCCCCTTTCCTCAATCTGGGCGAACGTTTCTGGTACGAGGAGGAGCAGCTTTCCTGCGAGCGTTACACAACACTGCACCTGGAAACGGGAGAGCTGGAGGAAATTGTTCTCTGCGACCAGACGTATGCTGTGGCGGAAATGGCCGAGATGTTGCGGCGGGCAGGGTTCGGCGTCGTGGAGGTCTATCCATCGTGGGACGATCTGGACGTCTCTGATGCGGAGGAGTGGGTGACGTACGTGGCCCGCAAGTAATCGTTTGCCGGAGCCGTTTCTCGAAGTACGCCGTCAGCCCTGACGCCGGAACTGCTCGAAGTAGTAGAATGCGGCGACGACCAGGGCGTGGGTGATGCGGCCGCCCGTAATCAGGCCGGGGATCTCGTCGAGGTCGACCAGCTCCAGCTCGATGTACTCCGCGCCGTCGAATTGAGGTTCGGCGACGGGCCGCGCGTCCCGCGCCAGGAAGATGTGGCACTGATTGTCCATGATCGCCGGGTTGGGGGCGACGCGGCCGATGGGGATCATCTCGCCGGCCGCGTAGCCGGTCTCCTCCAGCAATTCGCGCCGGGCCGTCGCGGCCGGGTCGCCATCCTCATCGTCCACCATGCCGCCCGGGATCTCCAGGGACACTTCTTCGGTGCCGGGGCGGTACTGGCGAATGAGGACAACTTTGCCTTCGGGCGTCAGGGGAATGACGTTGATCCACTCCGGGGTCTCGAGAACGTAAAAGCGGAACTCCCGGCCGTTGTGCGGCGAGCGGACGTGATCCCGGCGCAGGCGAAAGATGCGATAATCGCCGACCATCTCGCTACCCAGCCGCGGCCACTTTTTAACTGTCACGTCACGTTACAGGGGAGCCGTCATATAGAGGCCGTCCCGCTCAAAGTTGTGCTTCGTATAATATTCGCGGGTGCCAATGGCGCTGATGACGGCCATGCGCTCGAAACCGGCCGAGCGGCTCATCTCTGCGGCCTCCTCGATCAGTTGGGAACCGAGGCCGATGTGCTGCGCTTCGCCGTCGCTGTCCTCGCCGATGGGTACGGCCGGGCCGTAGACGTGAACTTCGCGGATCATGGCGTGTCCGGCCAGTTCAGGGATGGGCAGATCGACGTCTGGCCGGGGAAGGGAGAGGCGCAGGAAGCCGGCGATGCGGCCGTCGTCCCGCTCGAAGCTGAGAAAATGTTCCGTCGTGGCATCCGTCTCGTAGACGTCCACCTGTAGATTCAGCTCGTCGGGCTGCACCGTCTCCCGACGAATTTCGCGGCAGCGGATGCAGCGGCAGGCGAGCCCCCGTTTCTTCATCCGTTGCTGCGCCATCTGGCGCAAGTTGGCCTTAGTGATGCCGGCCACGACGTTGGTCGTGGGAATGTCGCGCACGATGCGGTTGATGCGCACGTAGCGGGGGACCTGTACTTTGCACCGGATCAACAGTTCAACCACTTCTTCGTCGGTGTACGGCCGGTATTCGCCGCGCTGCCAATATTCATATAGCTCGGCGTTGTCGAGCAACATGCAAGGATATATCTTGAGTTCGTCCGGCCGCACGGCGGGGTCGCTCCACAACCGGCCAAAATCTTCCACGTCGCTCTCAGGGGTGGCGCCCAGCAGGTTGGGCATCCAGTGCGCGTGAATCTTGAAGCCGGCCAGACGCAGGAGGCGGATGGCGCGCCGGATGTCGGCCACCGTTTCCCCCCGTTTGTTTAGCTCCAGAATGTGGTCGTCCAGGTGCTGCACGCCGATCTGGACCTTGGTCACGCCCAGAGTGCGGAACCAGCGCAGTTCGTCGGCGTCGACGTGGTCAGGTCGCGTCTCGACCACCAGGCCCACGTTGCGCCGTTCGCCGGCGGTGTTGATGGCCTGCGCCTCGGCCAGGCTTTCCGCGTCGACGCCGTTCATGGCGTCGAGGCAGCGTTTAACAAACCATTCCTGGTAATCGCGCCGGTAGCTGGACCAGGTACCGCCCAGGATCAGCAGTTCGATCTTGTCGGCCGGGTGGCCGATGTTTTCTAGCGCCTGGATACGGGCCACCGTCTGCTCGTAGGGGTCGAAGGCGTGGCGCTCGGCGCGCATGGCGCCCGGCTCGTCGTGTAGGTAGCTCTTGGGCATGCGCACGTCGGTGGGGCAGAAGATGCATTTGCCGGGGCAGGGGTAGGGCTTGGTGAGGACGGTGACGACGGTGACGCCGGCCTGGCTGCGCGTAGGCTTCTTTTGCAGGGCGGTGAGGACTTCCGGCCGGTGTTCCATCACGTCCTGGTCGCACAGGGTTTCGTAAGCGTGGATGACCTGGCTCTTGGAAAGCCAGGGGAGACCGCGCCGGACGTAGCGGCGCATTGTGCGCTGGTAGGCGTCGCCTTTCAGGGGGGCGCGCTCGACCAGCTCTTCGATCAGGGCGACGAAGAGGCGCTCGCGACCGTCTATCTCGACCTGCCGCTTATTCTCTTCCCACTCGACTTGCTCGATCGGTACAACACTCATGAGTCCCATTGTAGCGGAGGGGGCGTGGCCGTTCAACGGCGGCCGGGTCAGAGATGTGTAAGAGATGAGTGGCCGCCGGCGCTATCTGTTGAGGGTCTTGACCAGGGCGCGGTGTTCGGGCGAGCCAGGCTGCGGCCCGTTCATCACGGCGTCGACGAAGATATCGGGCGGCCGGTAGTCGTGTTCGGCGACGTAATGGTAGATGAGGGTGGGCGCGGCGAAGATGTCAACTTCGCCAAGGACGCGGATCTCGGCACGGCCGAAGTGGGCGGTCTCGTCGTCGCGGCTGATGGGCTCGACGCTTTCGCTGCAGAGAGGACAGCGGCGGGCGCCGGCCGTGGCGCACACGGTGTTTTGCTCGAAGCAGAAGAGGAGCAGTTGTTCCAGAAAGCCGTCGGGAACAGGCCCGCGGTTGTACTGGCGGTTGCGCTCGAGCCAGCCGACGGCCAGGGGGTCGAGGCCTAACTCGGCGTCGGCCGGACAGCCAAGATATGGTTCCAGGTCTTCGGGCGCGCCTCGCCGGCGCCGCCGGTTGCGTTTCTTCCGAGCCATCGAATACCTCTCGCTAGCTTGTGATTTCGACCATGGTGCGCAGCGTTTCAACGTCGCCGATCATCATGTTAAGCGTTGTGATGGGGCTCTCTTGCCACAGTTGCAGCCGCTCTTTCACGCGCTCTTTAGGGCCGACCAGGGCCACTTCGTCGATGAGGCCGCCCGGTATTTTGCTCATCGCTTCGAATTGTTGGCCGGAGAGATAAAGCTCCTGTACTTCGCGGGCTGCCTCTTCGTAACCGTAACGCACGGCCAGGTCATTGTAAAAGTTTCGGTCGCGGGAGCCCATGCCGCCGATGTAAAGGGCGAGCATCGGCCGCAGGGCGTTGTAGCAGGCCTCCAGACTCTCGTCGATGACGACGGAGACCATCGGTGCGATGTCGAAGGCGTCCATGCTTTTTCCGGCCCGGGCCAGCCCTTCTTCAACGTGAGGGCGATAGACGTCGTCATACCGCTTCGGCGAGAAGAAGATGGGTAACCAGCCGTCGGCGATTTCGGCGGTTAGAGCGACGTTTTTGGGCCCCAGGGCCGCCAGATAGATGGGGATATCCGGGGCGGCGTCGAGCGTGCTCTTTAGCGGCTTGCCCAGGCCGGTGGCGTCTTCACCCTGGTAGGGAAGCTGATAGACGTCGCCATCGTGGGTGACGCGCTCCTTCCGGAAAATCTGGCGCACGATGGCCACGTACTCGCGGGAGCGACTGAGGGGGCGAGCGTAGCTGACGCCGTGCCATCCCTCCACCACCTGCGGCCCAGAGAGGCCCAGGCCCATGAGAAAGCGGCCGCCGGAGAGCTGATTGAGGGTCATCGCCGTCATGGCGGCGTTGGCCGGCGTGCGGCCGGGCATTTGCATGATGGCCGTTCCCAGCCGGATGCGCTCCGTCTGCGGACCCAACCAGGCCAACGGCGTGATAGCGTCTGATCCGTACGCTTCGGCCGCCCAGACGGCATAAAGGCCGAGCCGGTCCGCTTCCTGCACCAGTTCCACCGGCAGTTGAATTTGTCCTGATGCGTATCCCAGCATGATGCCCAGACGCATACTTTCCTCCAGTTCTCGAAAGCCTGCTTTGGTTTGAAAAGGGGGGAGGCTCAAGCAGAAGAGCGCCACCCTTGTGGCGCTCCTGATAGTAGTGCCCCATGGGGGAATCGAACCCCCGTTTTAGGCTTGAAAGGCCTACGTCCTAGTCCACTAGACGAATGGGGCGAGGCGGTATAGCAGGCAGAATTCTACCATCCTGACGCCGTGAGGTCAAATTTGCCAACGTGCTATTAACGATTCAAGCTTGCTGCTGGTCAGAGGCCTCGTCTCGCTGCGCGCGGCCGCCCGTCCGCTCCCAAAGACCACCGGCCATGCGCTTGGTCGTCGCCGGCAGCGCTGACTTGGCCGGAGTGAGGGAGAGGGGAACGCCCTGCGCCAAGGCCCGCGCCTGGTTTGGGTCGTAACCGACGTCGAAGGCCACGCGCGTCTTCAGCCCTTTATTGACGGCCGCCGCCGGCAACTGGCGTTCGTTCGTGACCTGATTGAGGATGAAGGCTTTTTGCTTGACCGCGATCTCTGCTTTGCCGATAGCCTTGACGCTCTGTAAGGCGATCTGCACAGAGACGACTTCCGGCGTGACGACGTGCAAGAGCATGTCGGACATTTCCAGTGCAGTCTGCACGGCCGGGTTGAAAAGCGGTGGCAGATCGACGATGGTAAAAGCAACGTTTTCGCGCAAGATTTCGAGGACGGCCGTCGTCAGTTCGCCGGATGGAGCAATTGGCAGCTGTGGCTCCGGGGGCGCGGCCAGCAGCCGCAGGCCGGATTGGTGCATCAGCAGGTGGCTTTTCACGTTGCTCCAATCTAGCTGGTTCACCGAGGGTAGATCGGCCCACGTGTGGCGCGCCTGGAGGCGCAAATGCATGGCCGCTTGCCCGCTGGACGGGGAAAGATCCACCAGACAAACTTCCTCCTGGCTGACGCGCCGGAGGGCGGCCGCGAGGTTGACGGCAAGCGTCGTCCGGCCGACGCCGCCGCGGAGGCTGAAAAGGCTGATGGTCATTCTGCCCGGCGCCTTGGGCGGTTGGTTCAGGAGATTGTCTAGATGTTCCATCAGCTCCTTGGGCACCACCGGTTTGCTCAGGTAATCGTTGGCCCCACTCTCCAGCGCCGCTTCGCGGTCGACTGCCTGGCTGCGCGCGGTCAGAACCAGGACGGGCAAATCTTCAAACGCTTCCATTTCGCGGAGTTCCCGAGTCAGATCGTGACCGCTCATCGTGGGCATCATCACGTCGACAATCACGGCGTCGGGCATTTCTTCCTGGATGCGCTGGAGCGCTAACTCTGGTTCCTCGACGAGGACGGGCGTATGGCCGCCGCGCTCAAGCATCATGCCTACCATGTGCAGAAGTTGGGCGTCGTCGTCAACGATCAGTACCTTAGCCACAATTCTTGTCTCCTTGGGGCATCAACTCAGATGGCTTTTCAGACAGAAGATGGCGATACGATCTTTGTACACGAGAAAGAGGTCGCCGGTGTAAGAAATGTCGGGGAAGAGGGCGGCCGACGCCGTGGCCTGGAAGACGGGCTGGAAATGGCCCAGCGTATGAACGAGAATGGTGGACGGTTCCGCCTTTCCATCGTGCATGATTTCGCCTGTGATTTCAAACGAGGGGATGGTCAGGAAGACTTCCACCGGCCGGCCGCGGGAGTAAATGGAGCGAGCATGGGTCGTGCCCACGACCGTGCCGTCACGTCGATCCTTCAGGATGATGAAGTTGATGTTCGTTTTGCGGAAGGACGCCTCCGAGTAGTTGGCGATGATTTTCCCCGGCTCGTGAATACGAGAGACGTAGGCGTCTTCAAGGTCCAGATAATCGGTATTGGGGTTGTTCAGTTCCGAAAGAAGGCCGCTCGTGCCGACCTGGGTGCGGCCGGAAATACGGTATGCGTCGGTGAAGAGATCGATGTTGATAATGTGGCGGCCGAGCGTGGCCATACTTTACTGTCCTTTCGCGGCGCATCTGCTTGCGCTGCATCTATTTGTGCCACTTCCTGTACAAGCAATTCGGATGCCGGCGCTGGCCACAATCCAGCTCGCGCCAGCCTCAATTAGCCCAGACGGTGCGGATAGTGGGGGACCAGCCCCCAATCTTCGACGCTCCAGTAAATAATCCAGGCTTTCCCCACGATGTCGCTGCGCGGTAAAAACGACCAGCTACGAGAGTCGCTGGAATTGTTGCGGTTGTCTCCCATGACGAAAAAATGGTCCTCGGGAACAGTCCAATTTTGGCTGCGATAGGTTGGCGAGCCGTTAAGGTAGGGCTCGTCGAGGGCGACGCCGTTGACGTGAACGCGGCCATCATTTACTTCGACCCGATCGCCCGGCAGCCCAATGATCCGCTTGATATACTCGCGGCTGCGATCCCGCGGATAGTGGAGGACGATAATGTCGCCACGCCGGGGCTCATCCAAGTAGTAGCTGAGCTTGTTAATGATCAGATATTCCCCTTCTTTAAGGGTGGGCAACATACTGTGTCCCTGGACGCGATAGCGACCCGTTGCCGTATTTACAATCCAGAAGATGAACAGGGTGAGCAGGAGCGTCTCAACGATCTCGCGAACGATGACGCGAGTGGGTTGTTGCGCGCTCTGCTGTGCCGTTCCGGCCGACGGCGTACGATTATAGGGAGATTGGTGCTGCGGTTGCTCAATAGTTGCCATCTTTGGATTCCTGTCGCGAATTATAGTCGAGCGATAGGGCCAACGCAACCGACCAATGGTCATGGGGGGACCGCCGCTGGCCAGCCTGATGAGGCCGGTTGCGCTGTCTGGTGTCCGTTTCCAGTTGGGGTCGTCTGGGCCGCCCGTAGTGCGTTTGGCTGAATGCCAGTATACTACATGTCGATGATCTTAGTGACGGGGGCCACCGGCTTTTTAGGACATAATCTGGCGCCCCGTCTCCTCGATGCAGGCTACCGGGTGCGGGCACTGGCGCGCCCGGATAGCGAAGCGACTTTTTTGGAGCAACTTGGCGTGGAAATTGTCCGCGTGACGGACATTACCGACGCGGCCGGCGTCCGGCGAGCGTGTGCGGGCTGCCACGCCGTCATCCACGCCGCCGGCCACTTCCGTATGTGGGGGCCGCTGCACCAATTCTGGCAGACGAACGTCGAGGGGACGGCGACGGTGCTGGAGGCCGCTCAGCGGGCCGGCGTGTCTCGCTTTCTGCACATTTCGACGGTGGTTGTCGTGGGCAAGACGATTCCCGGCCGCCCTGTGGACGAGACGCACCCGTGCATACCACAGGATTTTTACCAGCGCACGAAGCTGGAAGGGGAGCGCCTGGCTTTGGCCTATCATCGCTACCGGGATTTGCCCGTGATCGTCCTTCGGCCGGGCGCCCTGTACGGTCCTTGGGGGCGATATGCCTTCAACCGGCTTTTTTTCGAGGATCCGCTGCGCGGCTGGCGTATTCGCGTGGAAGGGGGGCGACGAATCACGTTCCCGGCCTTCACGCCGGACGTTGCCGAAGGCATCGTCTCTGCGCTGTCCCGCGGCCGCGCGGGCGAGATCTACCATTTGAGCGGCGAAACGCTGTCGCACAATGCGGTGAACGGCATCGTCAGCCAGCTGGCAGGGATTGGGCGGTGGCGTCTGGACGTGCCCACGCCGGCCGTGCTGTTGCTGGCGCGCGCGTGGACGGCTCTTTCACGCTTCACCGGGCGAGAACCCTTCTATCCGATCAATCTGGCTCACTACGTTTTCCAGGATTGGCCGGTTTCTTCGGAGAAGGCACGGGAAGCGCTCTGTTTCCGGCCGACGCCTTTCGTCGAAGGGGCCCGGGCGACGCTGGCATGGTACCGGCGGCAGGGAGTGATATAAAGATAAAGGATCTGGATCCGAGCGAGGTGGCCCGCCGCCCGACAGTGCGGGTCACCTGACGACGAACGTCAACTGTCAACCTATCTTACATGGAGGAGGCGATGAGCATCAAAATCTTTACGGTTGATGAGATGGTTGCCGCGGAAAAGGCAGCCGACGCTTCCGGCGTAACCTATGACCAGATGATGGAAACGGCCGGGCACAGCGTCGCCCGCGCCATTACGGAACGTTATCCGGTGGAGGACCGAACGGTAACGGTGCTGGTCGGTCCGGGGAACAACGGCGGCGATGGACTGGTGGCCGGCCGTTACCTGGCCGAAGCCGGTGCCGACGTCGCATTCTATCTTTACCGGCCGCGAGATCCGCAGGAAGACGAGAACTTTGCCCGGGTGCAGGAAATGGGATTGTTTCACGCCAATGCCGAAGAGGACCAGCGCTACCGGGTGTTGCGGTTGCGCCTGCGGGGAACGGACGTCCTCATCGACGCTCTGCTGGGCACCGGCGTAGACCGGCCCATTGGCGGCGAACTGGCGAAGATGATGGAACAGGTCGGGGCCGGCCTGGAGGAGCGGGGTCGGGCAGGCGATGATAGGCGGGCGGCCCTGACGAGCATCGCCGCGGTGGCGCCGGCAGAGAAAGACATCGAGCGACCGGTGGTGGTCGCCGTAGATTGCCCCAGCGGCCTCAACACCGACACAGGCGCGTTAGACCCTCTGGCGATCCCGGCCGATTTGACGGTGACGTTTGCCGGCCCCAAGCGCGGCCATTTTATCTTTCCCGGCGCAGCCGCCGTGGGCGAGCTGGTCGTGGCCGACATTGGGATCGAAGAAGGGTTGCCAGAGGTCGAAGACGTGTCACTGGAGCTGGTCACGGCGGGTCTGGCCCGGAAACTGTTGCCGGAGCGGCCGATTGGCGGTCACAAAGGCACCTTTGGCTGGGCGCTGATCGCTGCCGGCTCCGAGAATTATTGGGGCGCGCCCCTTCTCTGCGGCCGGGGCGCCTATCGAGCCGGGGCGGGTCTGGTCGCGGTGACCGTGCCGGAGGCCGTGCGCCCGGTGGTCGCCGGGCAATTGCCGGAAGCGACTTATCCCCCGGTTCCGGATGAAGCCAACATGGGAGCGGAAAGCGCGCGCGCCGTGTTGGGCGTGGTGGATGGCTACGACGCTCTGCTCTTCGGTCCGGGATTGGGCGAGGCGACGGCGTTTGTGGAAGGGCTACTGGCAGAGGCCGATCGCCTTCCGCCGCTGGTCGTAGACGCCGACGGTCTGAACACGTTGGCCGGGATGGGGGAGTGGGCCGCCCGCCTGCCGGCCAACACGGTGCTGACGCCCCATCCGGGTGAGATGGCGCGACTGATAGGCGCCCCGATCGGTGATGTGAAAGAGATGGACCGGGTGGAACTGGCGCGGGAGAAGGCGGCCGCCTGGGGCCACGTCGTACTGTTAAAGGGGGCGTACACGGTGGTCGCTGCGCCTGACGGTCGGGCCGTCGTGCAACCTTTTGCCCACCCGATTTTGAGCACGGCCGGGAGCGGAGACGTCCTGGCCGGCGTCGTCGTTGCCCTGTTGGGGCAAGGGATGGCTCCCTACGAAGCGGCCGTTCTCGGCGGCTACCTCCACGGGGCGGCCGGCTATCTGGCCGCCGAGGAAGTGGGCGACGCCGGGTTGCTTGCCGCCGAAATTGCCGATTGGGTCCCTGAGGTGCGAAAACGGCTGTTGCCCGTGCAAACGTAAGACGAGGAGGAATAACGATGCGACGATTGACTCTCATCCTTTGGTTGATTTTGCTCGTTGTGGCCTGCCGGCGCTCGCCCGGGGCGACGCCGGAGCCCACAGAGACGCCGGCGACAGAAGCGGCCGGCGCCAGCGAGGGAGCGGGCGAGAGCGCTGGCAACAACGGCGAAGAGGCAGCGTTTCCTGACAACGCCGATCTGCGGGCGGCTCGTTTTGCCGTCGTCTACCATATGACCCAAATTGAGGGGATGACATTCCCCCTGGTAGACCAATGGACCCCGGAGAGCGTCAGCGAGAATGATGAATTTCGCACGCACACTTTTCGCAGCGGCGACTGGACGCTCTCTCTGGCGGCGCCGCTGGAGGATACGCCGGACCTGCTCTATCGCGTGACGATCACAGGGCCGGACGACTTCTTCTATCAGGCCGATATGGACGAAGACGGCAACCTGGCGCCCGCCCAATAGACGTTCCCCGGCCGTCGCTCCCCCGATACAAAAGAAAAAGGTGGGCCTCGCAATGAGGCCCACCTTTTTTGCTGCCAACCACGCCTGGAGGCGAATGAGTCAGTAGCCTCCAGGCGTCGTTAACGCGTAGTGACTACGGACTGTCTGCGGGGCCACTCTCGCAGTTGGTGACTTCCACTTCGGCCGTGCCGATGGTGTGGTTGCCCCAGCTGTCGACAGCCTCGACGCGCACGGTGTAGTCGCCGCACGTCTCGTAGGCGTGGCTGATGATGTTGGTGTCATAGGGGCCCGCGTACGGGCTGCCGTCGCCGAAGTCCCAACGATAGCTCACGCCGGTGGTGCCGGTAATGTTAGAGCTGAGGTGGGCTTCGAGAACGGTCAGGCTAGTCGTGGGAGAGTACGTGCCAGTGACGTCAGAGATGACGACCGTCGGCTCGTCCATGCCCCACTTCATGAAGAGGTCGAGCAGTTCGGCGCGGCTGGTGCTGGCCGGCGTGTTGTTGATGCCTTCCAGACCGAAGCCGGTGAAGATGCTCCGACCGTAGTAGGAGACGCCCGGATATTCGAGGCTCGGCTGATCGCGGTGTGCGATCGCGACGACGCCGTCTTCCACGTTGTACGGGCCCGGATAGGTGAACAAGGGCGCGTACGGATAGACGGTGCCTTCGACCGGGTTCGGCGCAGCGTTCGGATCGGGCGCCAGTTCGTCGATGTAGTATTGGTTGTTGGCGCCGTTGTTGGCCGGTGACAGCAGCGTCTGAGCGCGCACCGCACTGGCCGGTCGGACGGTGGTGTGGACGTTGATGTACAGTCCGCCGTTGATCAACGCTGCCTCGTGCGCTTCGCTGATGACGGCCGTGCCTTCAAAGGTGAAGGTGTCGGTGACCAGCGTCGGGCCATCGGTGTACAGCGGGTAGAGCACGGGACCGCTCTCGAAGTATCCACCTTCGTGGATGTGGGAGGCGGTCAGCGTGAAGGGTACGGTCGCCGAGAGGGTGACCGAGTAATCCAACACGTTACCGTCGGCGTCATAGGCCAGCATCGCTGAGCCTGTGGGGGCCGGCGGCAAGGGGCCGCCGCCGCCGAAGACGGTCGGCAGGTAGACGGTCTCGGGCAGAGCCGGCCGCGCTTGCGGCATAGAGATCTGGCCGAGATAGTTGCTCGGGCCGCTCAGGTCGAGCATGACGTCGTGGAAGGCGCTCGGAGCGCTGGCCAGCGGCACAATGGGCTGAGTTGGCAGCCCGAAGTTTGTGATGCTGTCTTGCAGGCGCTCGTCGCCGAGGACGTAGTTGTCGAAGAAAGAGTCGTCCAGGACCCACGAGGCGTCCTGACCCATGGCGATGACGAGGCCGCCGTCGTTGGCGAACTGCGTCAGCCGGTTCATATCGATCTCGGTCAGCGGCGTCTGCACCGTGAAGGAGCCATCCGGGTAGAAGTTGTCACCGGTGTAGTAGATGACAACGTCGTAACTGTTTAGGATGGCGGCTTCCGGAAGGGTGGTCGAATTACCGAAGTAGGCGTCTGCGTGCCACACGTCGTAAGAGACGCCCAATTCGTCGAGAGCGTCGGTGTAATAGTCGCGATAATCCGGATAACCGAGCAAGTAGCTGAAGTCGTTGTCGATGACGAGTACGTCCGCGCTCGGTTCGGGCACCACGCGCGCCCAGGTGGGCATGTGCGCGTCGTGGCCGTTGTCGCCGTCCAGAATAATGTAACCCTGGTTGTTGCCGACGCCCATGCTGGCTGTCGAAGTGAAGGTGACGCTGATGGTGGTCGACTCGGCCGGATCCAGTGTGATGGATGCCGGTGAAACGACGAAGCCGGTCAGCGGCGTCGTCTGCGTCATGGCGAAGCCGTTCCCCGTGTACAGCGTGCTCAGGTTGTAGTTCTCGGTTGCAGTCGCCACGCTGGTCACGGAGACGGTCATCGTCTTGTTGGTGCCGGTGACCATCTGACCGAAGCTGACGCTCGGCGGATCGAGGATGACGCCCGGATCGGCCGCGTTGGTCAGATCCAGACGGCCGGCGCCCATGTCCAACGGTTGGGCCGGCGTGCCGTCGGCGTTCCAAACGTCGGTGTAGACGGACGTAGACATCAGGGCCGACTTGATGTCAGCGTTGGACCAAGTCGGGTGGACCTGGCGCAAGAGGGCGGCGGAGCCAGCCACGTGCGGGGCAGCCATAGAGGTGCCGCTCACCTGGCCGTAGCCCAGATGCCGGTTCTCGCCGGGGCCAGGACCGTAGCCCTGGGCCAGGATGGAGACGCCGGGGGCCGCGATGTCTGGCTTGAGCACGTTGCCCACGCCGGGGCCACGGCTGCTGAAGCTGGCCATCACGTCCTCGGTGTCGCCGACCTGGAAGGCAACGGTGTCCACTTCCAGCACGGAGTCCTCACCGTGTTCGGCGTACCAATCCACCATGCCATTACCGTGCGTTTCGCCGATGAAGATGGAGGGGATGGTGATGTCGTTGGCGCTGCAATCGGGCGAGTAGTCACAGCCAAACGACATGTCGATGACGCTATCGCCGTCATTGTTGTAGATGACGACGAATTCGGCACCGGCTTCCTGGGCATAGTAGACCTTGTTGCCAAAGAAGCAGGCGCCGCGGCTGATGATGGCCGCCACGCCTTCAAAGTCATCTTCAGCCCACGGCGAGCAACCCTCGAAGTTCGTCGGGTCGACCGATACGCTCGTACGGAAGGTGTGTGTAAAGGTCGTGCCCAAGGGTAGCGCCGGGCCAAACTGAGCCTGGCCAAAGCCCATTCCTTGCAGCGTCGGGGAGATCGGTGTGGGGGCGATGACGTTCATCTGTCCGGCCGCGTAGGCGCCGGGGTCGGCGACGGCGGCCACGTTGATGTAATCGGGGGACGGATGATCGGTTGTGCCATGGCCTGGACCGGCGTTGCCGGCCGACATGCTGACGAAGATGCCGGACTCGGCGGCATTAATCAGGGCCTGATCCAGCGGGTCGAATTCACCGCCGGCGCTGCCCGGGCCGCCGCCCCAGGAGTTGTTGAGCACGGTCGGGTGTCCTGGAGGCGTTGCGCTGTCCATGACGATATCTTCCAGAGCGGCGATCCCTTCGACGGTGTAGAAGGAGCCGTCGTTGGTGACGCTGTTATAGAAGACGCGGTAGCTCATGATCCAGGCGTTGGGGGCCACGCCGCTGATCGTATCCGTGATGCCCAAGAAGTCGGCGACAACCTCGTTGCCACCGGCCGTGCTGGCCGTGTGGACGCCGTGGGAAGTGCCGTTCTCGCCGGGCCACGTGTTCTCGTCGCCTACGGACGGGGGATCCCAGTCACGGAAGTAGGCGCGGGAGGCCACGATCTTGCCGTTGTTGTTTTGGGGATCGCCCAGTCCATCCAGCCCAAAGCCAGTCGGGTAGGTGTAGCCGGTGCCGTCGAACATGGCAGCATCATGGTGGACGCCGCCGTCCATACTGGCCACGAGGATGCCCTCACCTGGGTCTGAGACCAAATCATTCTCGATTTGGTCCCACAAAGACTGAACGTTGATGTAGGGCAGGCTGGCGTAGAGTTGGGGTTCGTGGGCGTGGTCGAGATAGACGGCTTTGACGCCATCAATCTGGGCCAATTGCTTGCGTGCCTGGACCACGGGCATGCCGGGGTCGACGGCGACGCCATTGAAGACCACCTGGTAGGTGGCTTCCTCGTGCTCGCCTAACTCATTTATGTAGCCGGCCACCGAAGCCGATGGCATGGCCTGCTCCATTGCGCTGATGAAGGCGGCCTGCTCGGCCTGCAGGCGCTCAACATATGTCTGTGCTTCAGGGGCAACGACGTTCAGGCGCTCGCTATCGGGGCTGACGAGCCCTTCGCGCTCGGCCACGGCGGCGAGAGGTGGCGACTCTAACTCGACGATGAGCCGGTGGGAGTAACCTTCCCCGGCCGGTTGCGCTGCCGCCGGCTGCCCTTTGTCCTCTTCGATTTGAGCTGGCGCGGCGCTGGCTAATGCCGTTGCCAGCAAAGAAAGCGCAAGGAACAGGATAAAGACATATCCTGCCCTGCGTCTGAAAATTTGGTCTTTCATCGGTGTTTTTCTCCTGACACTCAGAACCAAAAGTTAACGTGTGGATCAGTTGGGGAACTGGTGTGGAAAACTCGACTGGAGCTCCTTTTCGTTCCTACTCCCTCCTTTTGGCGACACGAAAAAACGCGTGCCACCACTAACGGTGGAATGACAGTAAAGAACGTGTGAAAATGGCCAGAAGTGAAGAGGAATGTTTTGAAGTCGCCCTCTCCCGGAGAGGAAATTGCATTATTCGCATGAGAAGACCATTAGATCTAGGCTTCACGGGGCCCATTTTGCCCATTTTTTCCCATTTCGTCAAATCTTCTCGTCCCGGCCGCGAATGTCTGGGGAAAAGAAAAAAGGCCGGACTTCGATCGAAGTCCGGCCTGTCAGGCGTACGTTTTTTGGCGTGAACGTCAGGCGGTGGCTCGTTCTGTGACGCGCACGGCGGGACGGAACTT
>JAWVYQ010000023.1:0-30568 GCA_033722615.1 Promineifilaceae bacterium (SeqCode) | reverse complement strand
GGTCACCGTCTGTCTCCTCGGCCGTTTTCCTGATCTGCCAACGGCCGGGGAATCCTTCAAAATCGAGGATGCGATCCTGCTCAATCTCGTCTGCTGTCATGCTAGCATCGCCTCCACGAGACGTCACATCGTTTTGATTTATCGTGCTTGACGTTGTCATTTGGAAATCACCTTCTTCGCTTGTCGAATCGATCATCTTGAGCGTTGAGGTTGTGAGGTCGGCTCTGCCCTCTTTCTGTTGGATAGAGCGTTGGCTGGTGCACCCTGGCGTGGCGCACAGAGATACCTACGCTCAACTCGTATGGTAACGGGGGGCTGTTAATATCGCGTTATAGGGAGAGGGTTGGGCGCTCTATTTGCGCGAGGCGGAGGAGGATGGGGGGCAGGGCGGCCGGCGGTCGCGGCCGGTAAGTGTCATAGGTGGTTGGGAATCCGTCTTCCAGGTAGCCGGAGACCTCGACGTTACGGCGGGGATCGACTCCCATCTCTCAACGCCACCTCACCGTTATCGTTGTGCCTTGGGCGCCTCGTGGCGGTCGATGGCCATCTCGTGAGTCGGCTGATACAGTCCGATCTCGCCTCCTGAAGGAAGGAAGATGGTCGTTTTTAGTCCGAACTCCGTCTCTTCGATCAACGAGCAGTCGATGTCCCTGGACTTCAATCTTTCTATCGTCGCAACGAGATCGTCGCACGTCAGGTAAAGTACGATTCCCTGGAGCTGGCGACCTGCATGGTATTGTGCAAACCCATCGCTTCCGGCATGGGTCGCTATCTCTGCCGGGGGTAGGGCCAGGATGAGGCGGTCTTCGCCGGCCGGAACGGAACGAGACGCCAGAATTTCCTGGAGGGCCGCCTGATCTGCGGCCGGGTCGCTGCTGTAGAGAAGAAGGTGGGCTCCGTTAATCATGTGTCAACTCTCCAAAAGGTGGGTGACGAACCGTATTAGATAGAGGCCGGCACCCAGGAGGGCGTAGAGGAGGCCGGCGGCGACGATGGCGAACTTGACGGCCGCGCAGCCCCAGGCGAGGGGCGGCCACAGGGCGCCTTGCGAGCCGAGGAGCAGGGAGATGAGGGCGACGTTTTCGACGGCGTCGAGGGCGGCGGCCAGCCACTGGGCCCAACCCAGCCAGACGCCGGCCGTGGCGAGAAGCGGCCGGCCGTCGCGCAAGGTGGCGGCAACGCGAAACGATGCGAAGGCGATGGCGGTGGAGTAGAGGAGGAGGAAGAGATAGTCCAGGCCCAGGCTGAGGCCGGCGCGCACCTGTTGGTCTGGATCCCAGGAGGCCAGCATCTGCTGCGCGTTCTCCAGCGTGCCGGCGAACTCGAAGGAGATGATGCCCGCAGGGGCAGCGGCCGTCTGTAGGGGGGCGCCAATGATTTGGAGGATGGCGCTCAGGGCCAGCGCAGAGATGATGAGGAGCCAGAGGAGGCGGTCCAAAGGGAGTTGGGGCGTGCTCTTTTCCATGGGGTCATTGTACGCCTATCGGCGCCGCCTGTGAAGTGGGAATTTGCAGGGGAAACGTGGTCTGTGGAGAGATCAGGATTGGATTGCTTGCAGCGTAAATTTCAGACAATTAATAGATCCAATTCTCTTGTCTCTCGTCCGTCACGGGACTAAAATTCAAATAGAAGATGTCTAGTAATGTAATTTCGACGGTGAAAGGAGGCAAGGAACGATGGAAGATGGTCAGAAGACGAATGGACAGCGTGAGGTTGGGGGCGACAAGGTAAAACGCGGGCTGGCGCAGATGCTTAAGGGTGGCGTGATCATGGACGTGGTGACGCCGGAGCAGGCGCAGATTGCGGAAGAAGCGGGGGCGGTGGCCGTGATGGCGCTGGAGCGCGTGCCGGCCGACATTCGCGCCGACGGCGGCGTGGCCCGCATGTCTGATCCCGGCCTAATTAGAGAAATTATGGAGGCGGTGAGCATTCCGGTGATGGCCAAGGTGCGCATCGGCCACTTTGTGGAGGCGCAGATTCTGGAATCACTTGGGGTTGATTATATTGACGAGAGCGAGGTGCTGACGCCGGCCGACGAGGAGCACCACATTAACAAGTACGATTTCAAGATCCCCTTCGTCTGCGGCTGCCGCAATTTGGGCGAGGCGCTGCGGCGTATCGGCGAGGGTGCGGCGATGATGCGCACTAAGGGCGAGGCGGGCACCGGCGACGTGGTGGAAGCCGTGCGGCACGCACGCTCCGTCCTGGGCGCCATTCGCCGCCTGCAACTGATGCCGGACGAGGAGTTGATGAGCTATGCCAAGGAGATCGGCGCGCCTTACAGCCTGGTCAAGGAGACGAAGGAGATGGGGCGCCTGCCCGTGGTCAATTTTGCGGCCGGGGGTATTGCCACGCCGGCCGACGCGGCGCTGATGATGCAGCTCGGCGTGGACGGCGTTTTCGTCGGCTCCGGTATCTTCAAGAGCGGCGATCCGGCGAAGCGCGGCAAGGCGATCGTGGAAGCGACGACGCACTACAACAACCCAGAGATTCTGGCCAAGGTGAGCGAGAATCTGGGCGAAGCGATGGTCGGCCGTACGGCCCGAGATTTGCCGGAAGAAGAGCAACTGGCCGTGCGCGGTTGGTAAAGGAAGGTTGGGCGTTTCGGCACGCGGTTTGGTTTGGGCAGGGGAAGCGTGCCGAAACGCTCCATATGCTATCTGTGGTGAGAGGTTTGTGATGAAAATTGGCGTTCTTGCCCTGCAGGGGGCATTTATCGAACATGTGAAGGTGCTGCAAAAGCTGGGGGTGGAGGTTGTGGAAGTGCGGCTGCCGGCCGATCTGGAAGGGTTGGATGGGTTGATCATCCCCGGCGGAGAGAGCACGACCATCGGCAAGCTGGCGGAGACGTACGGCCTCATGGAGCCGCTGAAGGGCTTTGCCAGGGAGCGGCCGGTTTGGGGGACGTGTGCGGGCATGATCTTGATGGCCCGGGACATTGGCGTGCAGCAGCCGCTGCTGGGCCTGATGGACATCGCGGTGGAGCGCAACGCTTTCGGGCGGCAGGTGGATAGCTTTGAGGCGGACCTGGACGTGCCGGCGCTGAACGGCGACCGGGGCGAGCCGTTTCCCGCCGTTTTTATTCGGGCGCCGCGGCTGGTCGGGGCGGAGGAGGAAAAGGGGGTGGAAGTGCTGGCTCGTCTGGAGGACGGGACGGCCGTGGCTGCCCGCCAGGATCAGTGGCTGGTGACGGCGTTCCATCCGGAGCTGTCGGAGGATGACCGGTTCCACCGCTACTTTGTGGAGATGGTGGCGTCTCGGGAGCAGGCGGACTGATTTGTTAGTCGGCGGAGATGGGGGATTGGAGCTTGACGGTGGGGCGGGCCCCTTCGTCTTCGGCCCGTTCGCTTTCGACGCCTTCCGGCCGGCGGGGGAGCAGCACTTTGAAGATGGCGCCGCCGTCGGGGTGGTTTTGGGCGGTGAGCTGGCCTTGATGTTGGTGGACGATGGCGGCGGCGATGGAGAGGCCGAGCCCGGTGCCTTCACCGGCTGGCTTCGAGGTGAAGAAGGGCTCGAAGATCGGGTCGAGCAGCTCTTCGCGAATGCCGGGGCCGGTGTCGTGGATGGAGAAGGCGACGGCCTCTTCGTCGGGGACGGACCAGGAGGCGACACGAATGCGGCCGCCTTGTGGCTGGAGGGCGTCGCGGGCGTTGGTGAGCAGGTTGACGAGCACTTGCGTGATCTGGTTGCGCTCCCAGATGACGGGCTTCAGGTCGGGCGCCAGCTCTGTCTCGATCTGGACGTTGAACTCCTGCCGGAACTGGTAGCCGACCAGGGCCAGCGCATCCTCGACGATGGTGTTGAGGTCGGTGCGCACCACCTGAGGCGTGTCCAGGTGAGTATAGGTGCGCATGGTCTGGATGAGGCGGGAGCAACGCCAGGCGCTTTGCTCGATCATTTCCAGCCGCTCCTGTAGCGCCTCACCGTCGAGCTCGCCCTCTTTCACCTGGCTCAGCAGGTCGTGGCAGGCAGTAGTAATGATGCTGATGGGGTTGTTGAGTTCGTGCGCGACGCTGGCAGCCAGCGCGCCGATGCCGGCCAGCCGCTGTGTGCGGGCCAGGCTTGCACTGTACTCTTGCAAGGTTTTATTTTCCACGATTTGACCGGATAACGTTGTCTGCACGCCCGCGTAACACGACTCCCAATCATGCGACCCAGTTTATGCCGGAGAAGTCGCGGCGACGCACTTTAAGAAGAACGCGCGCGCAGAGGTTGGTGATAGGTTGTGTTTAGCATACGGGAGGCCCCGATTCCCGTCCGTATGTGAGTCGTAAAATCGTCGTGAAGGGCACGTAAACGTGCGAACGTAAACGTGCGAACGTAAACGTGCGAACGTAAACGTGCGAAGCGCAAACGCGGGCAGGCAAGTAGACTAACAGTCTACGCCACGTTGCCTGGTTGATTTGTGATTTGTCATAAGCGCCCACGACGAGCGGGGTTATTAGCGGTAGTCGGTGACGCCTTTCTGGGCGCAGGGGTCGAGGATGGGGCAGGCGGAGCAGTGGGGGCGGCGGCCGGTGCAGATGTGCTTGCCGAAGGGGACGAGGAGGCGGTTGATGTCCAGCCAGTATTGGCGCGGTAGTTCTTCTTCGAGGGCGACCATCGTCTGTTCCGGCCGTTTGGTGTCGACGTATCCCCAACGGTTGGTGATGCGGTGGACGTGGACGTCGACGCCGATGAATTCCTGGTGGCAGGCGATGCCCAGGACGAGGTTGGCGCATTTGGGGCCGACGCCGTGGAAGCTCAACAGGACGTCTTCTTCACAGGGCAGTTGCCCGTCGTGTTCGTCGACGATGGTCCGGGCGATGTCGTGGATCTGTTGCGCTTTGCGCTCGTGGAAGGAGGAGGTCTGGATGATTTCGTCGATGCCTTCGGGCGTCATTTTGCTGACGGCCGAAGGCGTTCGCGCTTGTTCGAAGAAGCGCACGGCCGTGGGGTACATCGTCTCGTCCCGGGTGCGTATGGAGATGATGCAGGCCACCAGCAGTTCGAAGGGGGAGTCGTGGCCCTCCTCGGCCAGCTCGAAGAGGGCGGCTTTGGGGAAGGGTTCGACCGCCCGGCGAACGCGTTCGATGACGTCGTCGATGGGAAAGGGGTCGCCGTCGTTTTTGGCCATGGGTTGGTTGCTCCTTGTGTGCGTGATGGTAACCGTTTATTTTCCCGGAAACGGCGTTGCTTGAGAGAATCTGAGCAGCTCGAGGCTACCCTTGGCTCATATCACTTTCCGGGAAAGGAGTGGTGTCGATACGGGTGATAGATAGTAGATTCTTGCCAATTCGTCAACATGGATCGTCATGTGCGGCGGAATTCGCTACAATCGGGCAGTATGCAACGAGAAAAAGATTCGGACTTACCGGCTTTCCAGGATGCCCTGGATTATTTGTACAACTTTGTCAATTACGAGCAAAAGATGACGGACCGCTACGCGCCGGAGAAGATGGACCCTTCCCGGCCAGGGCGGTTGCTGGCTCAGCTCGGAAACCCTCACGCCGACTTTCCCAGCATTCACATTGCGGGCACCAAGGGCAAAGGGTCGGTGGCGGCGATGTGCGCCGCCTGTCTGCGGTCGGCCGGCCTCTCCGTGGGCCTTTACACGTCGCCGCACCTGCGCGAGATCCGGGAGCGGATCCGGGTGCTGACGCCGGAGGATGCCGACGGCCGCATTCCCCACGCCGATTTCGCCGCGCTGGTCGAACGCCTGAAGGAGGCGGCGTCTCAGGAGGGACGCCTGACCTGGTTCGAGCTGGTGACGGCCGTGGCGTTTATGCACTTTGCCGAGCAGGAGGTGGATGCGGCCGTGGTCGAGGTGGGGTTGGGCGGCCGCCTGGACGCGACCAACGTGTTGACGCCGCTGGTGTCGGTCATTACCAGCCTCAGCCTGGACCATACCGGGCTGCTGGGCGACACGGTGGCGGCCATCGCGGCGGAGAAGGGGGGGATCATCAAGCCGGGGGTGCCGGTGGTGAGCGCTTCCCAGGAGGAGGAGGCGATGGAGACGCTGGAGGAGATCGCGCTGGAGTTGCGGGCGCCTCTGGTTGCCGTCGGCCGGGAGTGGCAGTATGAGGGGAGGGCGTTGAACGGGACGCAAGAGGTGACGGTGACGGCGACGCCGGCCGGCGCGCCCTTCCCGGCGCCGTCGACGTTCCGGCTGGCGCTGACCGGCGACCACCAGCGGGAGAATGCGGTGGTGGCGCTGGCCGCCCTGCACGAGGTGCACGGCGCCTTTCCCACCCTCGACGCGGACGCGATGCGCCAGGGGCTGGCGACGGTGCAGTGGCCCGGCCGGCTCCAGATCTTGCACCGGGGGCCGGATACGCCGATGATTTTGCTGGACGGCGCGCATAACGCCGATTCGGCGGCGAAACTGGCGCACTCTCTGTCGGAGCTGTACGAGTATGACCGCTTGTGGCTGGTTCTGGGCGTGACGGCCGAGAAGAACATTCCCGGCATTTTGGAGCCGCTGCTGCCCCTGGCCAACGGCGTCTTTGCGACGCAGGCCAACCACCCGCGGGCCAGCGCGCCGGCCGTGCTGCGGCGCCACGCGCGGAGCCTGGGCTATCAGGTGCACGTCCGCCGCGACGTGGACGCGGCCGTTACCGCTGCCTGGGAAGCGGCCGGGCCGTCGGATTTGATATGCGTCACCGGCTCCCTTTTCGTGGTCGGAGATTTGCTTAATTCTTGGGACAGTCTAAAATCTGTTTTACTCAAGCGTGAAGGGTGATTCCTGGGACGCTCGACCGGATAAACGCCGAAGGTTGAAGAAGAATGCAAGACGACGATTTTGATTTTGCCCAGTATCCAGACTTTTTTGGCTCCTTCGTCTTTGACGATGAGTTATTCGACCTGGATACAGACGATTTTGAAGATGAAGCGGACGAGGACGCCATCCTGGAGCTGCCCTTGTTGCCGCTGCGCGACATGGTGCTCTTTCCGCAGATGGTGATGCCCCTTTTCGTGGGGCGGGATCGTTCGCTGGCTGCAGTCCAGGCGGCCGTGGCCAACGGCGAGAACCTGTTGGTAGCGGCGCAGCGCGACAGCGAGCTGAGCCAGCCGACGCTGGACGACATCTACGAGGTGGGCACGGAGATAGTGATTGGGCGGACGCTGCGGATGCCGGACAACACGACGAGCCTTCTGGCGCAGGGGCGCCATCGCGTCGAGTTGTTGGAGTTTGTCCAGTGGGATCCTTACATTCGCGTGCGAGCGCGCCGTCTGCCCGAGGAGGAGAATTGGGGCGTGGCGACGGAGGCGCTGATGCGCGCCGTGCTCGCCGTCTTCGAGAAGATCGTGGAGCTGAGCCAGACGCTTCCGGAAGAGGCGTTTACCTTTGCCCTGAACATTGACGAGCCGGGGTGGCTGGCCGATTTTATTGCCTCGACGATGGGCTTTCGCCTGGACGTGCGCCAGGACGTGCTGGAGACGCTGGATCCGATGGACCGGCTGCACAAGGTGAACACGGTCCTGGCCCAGGAGCTGGAAGTGCTGGAGCTGGAGGATCAGATTCAGGCGCGCGTCCAGGAGGAGATGGACAAGGCGCAGCGCGAGCATTTCCTGCGCGAGCAGATGCGCGTCATCCAGGGCGAACTTGGCGAAATAGATATCTTTGCCCAGGAATTGGAAGAGCTAAGGATGGGCCTGGCGGAAAAGGATCTGCCGGCCGAGGCGCGGGATAAGGCGGAACGGGAGATCGCGCGGCTGGCCAGCATGCCGCCGATGTCGCCGGAAGTGGGCATCATTCGCACCTACCTGGATTGGATCATGGAACTGCCGTGGACGGAGAAGTCGCCGGAGAATCTGGACGTCAGCCACGCGGCCGACGTGCTAGACAGCGACCATTATGGTCTGGAGAAGGCCAAGGACCGGGTCCTGGAATTTATCGCCGTCAAGAAGATCGCGCCGGACGCCTCGCGGGCGCCCATTCTGTGCTTCGTGGGGCCGCCGGGGACGGGGAAGACGTCGATGGGCCGCTCGATCGCCAACGCGCTGGGACGGGAGTTCTTGCGCGTGAGCCTGGGCGGCGTGCGCGACGAGGCGGAGATTCGCGGGCACCGGCGCACGTATATCGGGGCGCTGCCGGGCCGGATCATCCAGGCGATGCGCCGCGCGGGAACGATCAACCCTCTCTTCATGCTGGACGAGATCGACAAGCTGGGCCAGGATTTCCGGGGGGACCCGGCGGCCGCGTTGTTAGAGGTGCTCGATCCGGAGCAGAATCACGCCTTTTCTGACCATTATCTGGACCTGGATTACGACCTGTCGAACATTCTCTTCGTGGCCACGGCCAACTTCCTGGACCCGATCCCGGATGCGCTGTTGGACCGCATGGAAGTGATCGAATTTCCGGGCTATTTGGAAGAGGAGAAGGTGGAGATCGCCCGCCAGTTCTTGATCCCGCGCCAGATGGAGCGGCACGGGCTGGAGGACACAGGGGTGCGCATCGACGATTCGGCCGTCGAGTTGTTGATCCGCGAATATACGTATGAGGCCGGCGTGCGCAACCTGGAGCGGGAGATCGCCAAGGTCTGCCGCAAGATCGCCCGGCGCGTGGCGGAGGATAAGTCCCACCCGAAGCGCATCCGGGCCAAGCAGGTGGCCAATCTCGTCGGGCCGCCGCAATTCTCGAAGGACGCGTTACCGGAGGACGACGAGGTGGGAATCGCGACCGGCGTGGCGTGGACGGCGGCCGGGGGCGACACGATGTTCATCGAGGTGAACCTGATGCCGGGCAAAGGGCAGTTGACGCTGACGGGCCAGCTGGGCGACGTGATGCAGGAGAGCGCCCAGGCGGCGCTGAGCTACACGCGCAGCCAGGCGAAGGTGCTGGGCCTGCCGGACGATATCTTTGAGAACGTAGACGTGCACATCCACGTGCCGGAAGGGGCGGTGCCCAAGGACGGGCCGTCGGCCGGCGTGGCGCTGGCGACGGCGCTTATTTCGGCGTTTACCGGGCGGCCGATCCGGCGGGACGTGAGCATGACGGGCGAGATTACGCTGCGCGGCCGGGTGCTGCCGGTGGGTGGCATTCGGGAGAAGGCGCTGGCGGCGCGCCGGGCGGGTGTGACGACGTTCATTTTGCCGAAGAAGAATGCCAGCGACCTGCAAGAGATTCCCCGGAATTTGCGCAAGGGCCTGACTTTCGTCCAGGTGGAGCGCATGAACGAGGTGCTTGAGGCCAGCCTGCTGACGACGCCACCCAAGGCGAAGAAGAAGCGGAAGGTGGCTTCGGCGCGGACGGCCTCGCAATCGCCCCCACCGCCGGCGTAAAGTGACGCGTTTTGTGACGGCCCGGTGGCGGCGCAACAGCGCCATCCTATGATCACCAGCTTCCGCAACCCCCTGGTTAAACGGATCAAGAAGCTAAAACAGAAGAAATACCGGCAGCGCGAGGGCGCCTTCTTTATCGAAGGGATTCGCGTGGTGCTCAGCGCACTCGAGCGGGGGGCGCCCGTGGAGGCGCTGGTCGTGGCGCCGGAGTTGTTGACGAGCGACGTGGCGTGGGAGGCGGTGGCCGAGCAGCGGGCGCAGGGGGTCGAGGTGAGGGAGGTTTCGGGGGAGGTGTTCGAGAGCTTTGCTGAACGGGATAATCCGGTGGGATTGGGGGCCATCGTCGGCGTTCGTTTGCGCGACCTGGCGTCGCTGCCGGCCGGGCCGGAAGACGTTTTTGCGGCGCTGTTCGACGTGGGCGATCCGGGGAACCTGGGGACGATCGTGCGCACGCTGGACGGGGTGGGAGCGGCCGGCCTGATTTTGGTGGGCCAGACGACGGATCCTTTTCACCCGACGTCGGTGAAGGCGAGCATGGGCGCGCTGTTCAACGTGCCGGTGGCGGAGGCGGAGACGGTGGAGGCAATGTGGCGCTGGGCGGAAGGGCGGGGCGTGCACACGGTGGCCACGTCGGCGCACGCGCGGCAAGTATACTGGGACGCGGCGTATGCGTTGCCGGCGCTTTTGTTGCTGGGCAGCGAGGGGGAAGGGTTGCCGGCCGACGTGATGGAGCGGGCGGAGCAGACGGTGACGATCCCCATGGTCGGCGCGTCGTCGTCGCTGAATCTGGCGGTGGCGGCCGGGTTGCTCCTGTATGAGGTGCGGCGGCAGATCCAGCGTAACAAGTAGAGAGGAGAAAGAAAGAAGCGATGTTGAGGAAGCGGGAGTTTCTGCGAGCGGTCGTTCTCGTCGTGGCGATGGTTGTCGTTTTCGCGGTCGCTTATTTCGCCGAGATGTGGTTGCGCCAGCTGCGGGTGGTTGCTAACGCAGAGTTCAAGTTCGCTCCTTATTACTGGGCGACTGGGCTGTCGAACCTGGCGCTGGCGGTGATTCTCGTGTCGCTGCTATGGGCCGTGCTGCGATCGGGCTCGGTTCATCTGGCCGTTTTCGCCGTCTACTTCGTCGCCGGGGGCATCGTCGTCATGGATCCTGTGCTGCGGATTTATGGCGTTCGGATTTTGCCTTCTGAGGCGGTCCTTACGTTTCCACATGGGTTGCTCGTTACGGCCGGCGCCTTCTTTGCAGGAACCGGGCTTATCGGCCTCGTCCTGTCGATCTGGCAGCGTTAGCGCTTCCCGGGACGACGCTGGGCTGTGAAGTAGGCGGCGACGACTTTGGTGTGGTAGGGGAAGGCGAGTTCGGCCGGTTCGCGGAGGATGACGCGCTCGCTGCTTTCGCCGCCGGGGGGGAAGGGGGGCAGGTCGGCGGCGGTCAGGGGCGGGGCCAACCCGAAGATGAGGAGGGTGCCGTCGGGGGCGCTATAAACGTCGACGACGTCGACGGCGGCGGGATCGACGCTCACGCCGGTTTCTTCCAGTAGTTCGCGGGCGGCCGCCTCCTGCCACGTTTCGGGCAGTTCGACGAAGCCGCCGGGGAGGGCCAGTTTGCCCTTTGCCGGTTCGATTGCCCGTCGCGCCACGAGCAGGCCGTCGTCCACCGGCTGGATGATGACGCTGACGGGCAGGGGGTTGCGGTAGGTGACGTTGTCGCAGTGGGCGCAGATGCGGGGCCAGGGTGCGTGGACGGCGAAGGGGTGGCCGCAGAAGGAACAGTAGGCGTGTTGGCGAAAGGTCACTTTGTGGCAGGCGGTCGTGTCTGGTTCATCACTCCCAATTCTCGATTATCTCTTTGAAAGTCTGCATGAAGAAGTCGCCGGTGGCGCCGTCGAGGATGCGGTGATCGAAGGTGAGGGTGACGTAGGCCAGCGGCCGGATGGCGATGGCGTCATCAATGATCTTGATGCGCTTCTCGATCTTGCCCACGCCCATGATGGCGGCCTGGGGCTGGTTGATGATGGGCATGGCGAAGAGGCTGCCGCTGACGCCGTGGTTAGTGATGCTGAAGGTGCCGCCCTGGACCTCGCCCGGCTTCAGTTCGTCGCGGCGGGCGCGTCCGACGAGGTCGTCCAGTTGTCCGGCGAGGCCGCGCAGGCTGTAATGGTCGGCGTCTTTGACGACGGGCACGATGAGGCCGTCTTCGAGGGCCACGGCGACGCCGATGTTGACCCGCTCTTTGAGGACGATGCCGTCTTCAGTCCAGCTACTGTTGATGATGGGGTGTTCGCGCAGGGCCTGGGCCGTGGCGGCGACGATGTAGGGCGTGAAGGTTAGTTTTTTCCGCTGCTCGCTACGATGGTTGATGACGTTGGTGAAATCGATTTCAAAGACGGTAGTGACGTGGGGGCTCGTCTTCTTGCTACGCACCATGTGGTCGGCGATGGAGCGGCGCATGCCGGTCACGGGGATCACGTCGCCGGGGGCGGCTTCGGGTGCTCGTGGGGCGGGGGCCTTGCGCGCCCGTTCGGGGGCGGCCTCCGGCCGGGGCGCGCGGCGTACGGCCGGTTCCGGCGCGGCGGGGGCGGCTGCCGGTTCCTTCTCGACCTCTTTCTCTTCCAGCTTCTCCAGGTAGGCGAGGATGTCTTTCTTGGTGGTACGGCCGCCGCGGCCGGTGCCGGGCACCTGGCTCAGGTCGACGTCGTGCTCCTGGGCGATGCGCTTGACGACGGGGCTGGCCCAGTCGGCGAAGGGGAGTTCTTCGTCCCGCTCCTGGCCGTCGCCGCCGGGGCCGCCGTTGCGACGGCCGGCGGCTGGCTTCTGCTGCGCCGCCTCCGCCCTCTCCGCGACGGCCGCCTCTTCAGGCGCGCCGGCCTCTTCGAGGGTGACGGCGCCCTCCTCCTCTTCTTCGGCCGGCTCCTCGCCGAAGGCTGCGGGCTCCTCGGGGACGGACTCGTCGGGCTCGCCGATGGCGGCAAGGACGGTGCCTACGGGGACCGTTTCCCCTTCTTCTACGTAGATTTTAATCAGGGTGCCGGCGACTTCGGCCGTGGCCTCGGTGGTCACCTTGTCAGTTTCAATCTCGAGGAGGGGTTCAAACTCCTCGATGCGCTCGCCTTCTTCTTTGAGCCAGCGGGCTACGGTTCCTTCGATAACGCCTTCACCCATCTCCGGCATGATTACTTGTGTCGCCATGATTACTCCTCGTGGTGGCCAGATCCCCTAACGGTAGAAGAGGGGGTAGCTGGCGGGATCGGCTTCGTTCATCAGATCGTACACGGTCTCAAAGACGTTCTCTACGCTCGGTTTGGACCAGTAGTCGCCGTCGGTGCCGTAGGCCGGCCGGTGCGGTTTGGCGGGCAACGTGCGCGGCTCGGCGTCCAGCCAGTAGAAGCCCTTTTGCTTCTCCAGCACCTGGCGCATCATGTAGGCGGTGGTGCCGCCGGGCACGTCTTCGTCGGCGAAGACGATGCGGCTGGTTTTCTTCAGAGATTCGACGATTTTTCCGTGGACGTCGAAGGGAAGCAGGGATTGGACGTCGATGACTTCGACGTCGACGCCGACGTCGGCCAGCAAATCGGCGGCTTCCAGGGCGATGCGGCACATGGCGCCGTAGGTGACGAGGGTGACGTCTTCGCCCGGCCGTAAAATTTCGGGCACGCCGACGGGGACCGTGATTTCGCCGACGTTGTCGGGCAGCTTTTCCTTCAGCCGGTAGCCGTTCAAGACCTCGACGACGATGCCCGGTTCGTCGGATTGGAGCAGCGTATTGTAGAAACCGGCCGCCCGCGTCATGTCCCGGGGGACGAGCACGCGCACGCCGCGCACCAGGTTGATGACGCCGGCCATCAGGGAGCCGGAGTGCCAGATGCCCTCCAGCCGGTGGCCGCGGGTGCGGACGATGACGGGGGCTTTCTGCCCTCCCTTGGTGCGCCAGTGGACGGTGGCCAGATCGTCAGAGATGATCTGGAGGGCGTAGAGGAGGTAATCGAGATATTGTATTTCGGGGATGGGGCGCAGGCCGCGCAGCGCCATGCCGATGGCCTGTCCTATAATGGTGGCCTCGCGGATGCCGGTGTCGGTGACGCGCAACTCGCCGTGCTTCTCCTGGAGGCCGGCGAAGGCCTGGTTGACGCCGCCGAGATGGCCCAGGTCTTCGCCGAAGGCGATGACGCGGGGGTCGCGGGCCAGCATGGCGTCGAAGGCGGCGTTGAGGATCTCGAAGCCGCTGAGGGTGGGCGACTCTTCGGAGTAGGTGGGTTTGACCTCGGGTACGTTCAGGGCGTTCTTCTCGCTCTGGCTGTAGAGGTGAGAGCTGTATCGCTCTTCGTTGATCGCTTCCTGGGCTTTCTTCCACTCGATGAGCACGCTTTTCACGGGCGGGTCTTCGTCGCGCAGCGTGATGAGCACGTCGCGCAGGGATTGCATGATGTCCTTGCGGTTCGGGTTCTGGAACCGCTTCATCTGGCGCTGGATGGCCTCGAGTTCTTTGCCGTGGCGCGACTGGGGGATGATTTCGTCGACGATGTCGCTTAATTCCTGTAATTCTTCGCGAATGGGGCCAATGTAGGCCTGCCACGCATCACGCCGGATGTACTCGACGCGTTTCTTGGCCTCGCGCTCCATCTTGTCCAGCTCTTCTTCGGTGGCCAATCCCTGGTCCAGCATCCATAGGCGCAGGTGGCGGATGGGATCGTGTTCCTCTTCCCATTCGAGCCGTTCTTCCGGTTTGTAGCGCTCGTGGCTGCCGGAGGTGGAGTGGCCCTGGGGCTGGGTCATCTCGACGACGTGGATGATGGCGGGGACGTGCTCGTGGCGGGCGACGCGGGCCGCTTCCTGGTAGACTTTGATCAGTTGCGGGTAATCCCAGCCGGGGACGGTATAGAGGTCGTACCCCTCAGTGGTCCCCGGTTCCCGGCGAAAGCCTTGTAGCAGTTCTGAGATGTTGGCCTTGGTCATCTGGTACTCGTTGGGAACGGAAATGCCGTATTCGTCGTCCCAGATGGAGAGGACCATCGGTGCCTGAAGGACGCCGACGGCGTTGACGGCTTCCCAGAACATGCCCTCGGCGCAGGTGGCGTTGCCCACGGTGCCGAAGGCCACTTCGCGGCCGTTTTGGGAGAGGTGGGTGAATTGCTTCAGGTCGGGGAGTTCGCGGAAGAGTTTGGAGGCGTAGGCCAGACCGACGAGGCGCGGCATCTGGGAGCCGGTGGGGGAGACGTCGGGGGAGGAGTTGACCATTTTGGTGAGGTCTTTCCAGTCGCCGTCGGGGTCCAGGCTGCGCGTGGCGAAGTGGGCGTTCATGGCCCGGCCGCCGGTCATGGGCTCCGCGTCGAGGTCGGCGTGGGCGTAGAGTTGGGCGAAGAATTCGTGCAGGTCGTGCACGCCCAGGGCCAGCATCAGGGTCTGATCGCGATAGTAGCCGGAGCGCCAGTCGCCCGGCCGTACGGCCTTGGCCAGGGCGATCTGGGCGATTTCTTTACCGTCGCCAAAAATACCGAATTTCGCTTTCCCGCTCAGCGCTTCGCGCCGGCCGATGAGGCTGGCCTGGCGACTTTCTAATGCCAGTTTGTAATCGGCCAGCACGTCTTCACGGTTGAGCGTGACGTCGTCAAGCTCGATCTCTTTTGTCTGTACTTTTTGCGCCATTTGCGCCATCATGCTCCTTCGAAGATGGTGGACGATTTGCCAAAATCGTCCTACACAGTCTCACTCAGCGTGGCGCGTTCTTGCGCCTGAGTGTCATCTTGCGCCGCTCAATGGAAGTCTGCCGTCAGATCAAAGCTCCTCCGGCAAATTCTATTCAAGTGGGGATACGGTGAAATTGTCGAATGCTACCAGGACGCCAGCTTCACCGAAGGTTTCGACGGCGAGGCCGATATCTCCGGATTGGAAGCTGTCATCGGTGACGCGCCCGACTTCTTGGTCGTTGACGTAGAAGATGAGGTTAGCCTGTTCGGCGCGCACGCGTAAGACGTTGGTGACGTTTAACCCTTCATTCACTGCCTCCGATGCGAACCAACCGTCCTCGATGAGGACGGTTTCTTCGCTGCAACCGTCTTCACAAAGCCCTATCCACACAAAGCCGTCGGCGCTCACTTCGAAGAGGTAGAAGGCGTTGGCGTCGTCGCCGACGCGGAACATCATGCCGTAACCGTTGTCCAGCGGCCCTTCCAGCGGCGTGGCCTCGACCTCGTAGACGCCGTCGGCAAACTGCTCGCCGGCCGTCGTCCAGAAGAGGCCGAATTCGGATTTGACGAGGAACTCGTAGCGCCCGTCTCGCACCCGGCCCTCTTTATCGACGTCCGAACCGGTGCCCCAGCGGCCGGCGTCGTCGAAGCTCTCCTCGTAGGGCCCGCCGATGGTGTTGCAGCCGGTGATGGCGAGCAGAAGGACGAGGGCCGCCATGGCGGCTGCGATTGTTGCACGGGCGTACAGTCGTTTGGATACCATACCTTCTCCTTCCAGGCGGTGTCTTATTCTATTATGGTCAGGGTTACGCTGGGTTTCCGCAAGCTACAACACGTTTTAGCTTATGGCGCCGGCCACGACCTCGGCGACGTCTTTCACCTGCATCGTTTGCTCCGCCTCTTTGCTGGCGTCGTCCAGCATGCGCGCGCAGAAGGGGCAGCCGATGGCCAGCGTCCCGGCGCCCGTACTCTGGGCCTCCTGGTAACGGTTGTGGTTAACGGCCTGCTCTCCGTGCTCTTCTTCTTTCCAGAATTGGGCGCCGCCGGCGCCGCAGCAGAAAGATTGGCTCCGGTTGCGCTCCATCTCCAGTAGGGTCGCTCCCGCCTGGGCCAGGGCGTCGCGCGGCGCGTCGTAGACGCCGTTATGGCGGCCGAGGAAGCAGGGGTCGTGGAAGGTGACCTGTTCCAGCTTCTGGCCGTTCAGGCGCAACTTGCCACGGCCGACCAGGTCGGCGATCATTTGCGTGTGGTGGAGGACGCGAAAGTCCCCGCCAAGCTCCTCGTACTCTTTGCCGATGGTGTGTAGGCAGTGGGGGCAGCCGGTGACGATACGCCTGTCGCCGGCGCCGATCTCGTTGAGGGTTTCGATGTTGGCCATAGCCATTTCGTAGTAGAGGTACTCGTTGCCCGCCCGGCGCGCGGAATCGCCCGTGCACGTTTCCATCTCGCCCATGACGGCGAAGTTGACGCCGGCCGCATGGAGGACGGTGGCGATGGAGCGGGCGATCTCCTGCCCCTTGGGGTCGAAGGCGCCGGCGCAGCCCACCCAGTAGAGGACGTCGAAATCGGGGTTCTCTTCGACGGTGGGTACGTCAAAGGGTAGGGGCTCGGTCCAATCGAGGCGGTCTTCAGTGGTGCTCCAGGGGTTGCCCGTGCGCTCCATGCCGCGGAAGGCGCCCTGTAGTTCGTTGGGGAAGTCGGCCTGCATGAGGACCTGATCGCGGCGGATGTGGAGGATGTCGAACATGGGCTCGTTGCCCACGGGGCAGACTTCGACACAGGCGCCACAGGCGGTGCAGGCCCAGAGGGCGCTTTCGCTGATGGCGTAATCCATGAGGTGGGGAGCGTCTTCGCCCCCGGCGGCCAGGTCGGACATGTTCTGCCGGAGATAATATCGTTTGTTGATTTCCAGCGCGGCCGGGGAGAGTTCCTTGCCGGTGTGATAGGCCGGGCACGCGTCCTGGCAGCGATTGCACATAATGCAGGCGAAGGCGTCCAGGACGTGGGTCTGGTGGAGGTCGGTGAGGCGAGCGACGCCGAATTGCTCGATGGTTTCGTCTTCAAAATCGATGGTTTCCATGGCGCCCAGGGCCGGCCGGTCCGGCCGGGTCATGAAGTTGATGGGTCCCATGAAGAGGTGGGCGTGTTTGGTATAAGGAAAATAGGGGAGAAAGAGAAAGATGAGGCCGAGGGCGATCCACCAACTGGCATGGAAGCCAAACGTTAACGCCTGCTCGCCCAGGCCGAGCGCCGTCCATGTAGGGGCCAGCGCGTTGGCGAAGGGCTGCAAAGGGTCGCTCCCTTCGAGGGCGATGTCGAAGGTCTGGCTCAGAAAGCGAAAGCCGACGTGGAGAAGGATGAAGAGGCCGACGACAAGGGAGTCTTTGGGAATGCCGGCCCGAGCCTTGTCCATCATCTTGACGTTGTCGCGGGCGGAGAGGGTGCGAGCGCCGGCCGGGAAGGCGAACCGCCGGACCATGAGATAGGCGACGCCGACGAGGACGGCCACGCTGAAAAGGTCGGCCAGCAGGCGATAACCATCGCCCAACACGCCGGGAATGTGGAAACCGGCGACAAACCCTTCGATGACGTCGACGACGTTGACCAGACCGTAAAAGATGAAGCCCCAGGCGACGCCGTAGTGGAAGAGGGACGTTATCTTGCGATTCTTGAGAATGCTTCCCTGGGTGATCAGGGCTGCGGCACCGGTGAGGATGCGCCGGGGCAGATCGTCGGTTTTAAGCCGGCCCTGGCCCCGGGCGATGATCTGGATCATTTCACGAAAGGTGACGACGGTGGCTCCCAGCGAAATGGCGACAAGGAGGATGAACAGGAACCTCTCAGTGGGCGAAAGCATACATTCCCTCTCACTCTTGCTATTACTCGATGCTGTCTTAGTGTGTCAAAGTCTATCATATGGCCTGTCGCTCGGCAATCTACCGAAACCTCCCGGAGGCCGCGCATGGAGGCGGCGTTCTCGCTGCAAGCAGTGTTGGTGCACCTGTCTTCAGATAAGCTCGCGATGGGAAAAGCTGATCGCAGGCCGGTTTCCCCGTATAATCGCCCCTATGTTAAGAAAAGGTGTCGTCATCGTTGCCCTCATTATCTTATTGTTGGCCGTCTGGCCGCCTACACTTTCCCTTTACGAATTGACCGGAGAGGAGGCGCTGGCGGGACAGGTGCGCGGGGTCGTCCACTGGGTGCACACGGCGACCCGGCCGCAGCCGGAACTCGCGCCGACAACGCCCGTGGAATACGCGGACGTCAGCCCGTTTGGCGTCAATACCTTCCTGCAGAACGAGGTGCTGCCGGCCGTGCGCGAGGAGAGCGTTCGTCGCATCCACGACGCGGGCATCCGCTTCATTCGCCAGGAGTTTACCTGGGAAGATATCGAGATTCATGGGAAGGGAGACTTCGTGGACCGGCGTAACGACCTGGACGGGGACGGCGAGCCGGATCCCGTCAACGCCTGGGCCAAGTATGACAACATCGTGCAACTGGCGCAGGAAAACGAGGTGGAGATCATCGCCCGCTTGGGCAATCCGCCGGCGTGGACGCGGGCGTTGACGAATACGATCGGCACCAACGCGCCGCCGGACGATTTCGACGACTTCGGGGATTTCGTGGAAGCGGTGGCCGGCCGTTATGGCGACAGCCTGACTTATTACCAGATATGGAACGAGCCGAACGGCAATGAGGAGTGGGGGTTGCAGGACGTAGATCCCGAGGCGTACACGCGCCTGCTGTGCCTGGCGTACGAGCGGATCAAGGCGGTCGACCCGGACGCCGTCATTCTGGCGGGGGCGTTGACGCCGACGGTGGCCCTGGAAGGCCGAAATCTGAACGACCTCATCTTTCTGGAACGGATGTACGCGGCCGGGGCCGGCGCCTGTTTTGACGTGATGAGCGCCCAGGGGTACGGATTGTGGTCGGGCCCGACGGACCGGCGTTTGCGGCCGTCGGTGATCAACTACCCGCATCACCTTTACCTGCGGGACGTGATGGTGGAACACGGGGACGCGAACAAGCCGATCTGGATCAGCGAGATGGGGTGGAATGCGGTGCCGGAGGGGATTGCGCCCCGCTTCGGCCGGGTGACGGAAGCGCAACAGGCGCGGTACGCGGTGGAGGCTTACCAGCGGGCGCGGGAAGCGTGGCCCTGGATAGGCGTCGTCAATTACTGGTTCTTCAAACTGCCGGACGACCGGCGGCAGGATGAGGCGATGTATTATTTCCGCATGATGGAACCGGATTTCACGCCGCTGCCGGTGTGGGGGGCGGTGGCCGACTACGCGTCGGATCCGCCGCCGGCTCCCGCTCGGGCCGAGTGGCGCTACCGCTGGCAGGCGGCGCGGCCCGCCCTCTTTCTGGTGGGCAGCGCCGTGCTCTTCTTCGCCCTCCTCCGCTTTCTGGCGCCGGAGGCGTCGTCGGATGAGGCGTGATGGGGCCTGGTGGGTAGCGTGCCGGCGTTCAGGAGCAGGCGACAGGCGTCCATGAGAAGGCTGAGGATCGCCCTGAGCGTCGTGGCCCTTTTGTGGCTGGCGACGGGGCTGCGCTTCTACCGGCTGGATGCTCAATCCTTCTGGAATGACGAGGGGAACAGCGCCCGGCTGAGCGAACGCTCGGTGTCCCTCATCGTGGAGGGCACGGCGAGCGACGTGCACCCGCCGCTCTATTATCTGCTCCTGCGCGGATGGCGGGAGATGGTGGGAGAGAGCGAGTTTGGCCTGCGCTCTCTCTCTGCTTTTGCCGGGGTGGCGCTGGCGGCCGCCGTCTACGGGCTGGGGCGGACCCTGTTCCGGAGAGGGCGCAGCCCGGCGTGGGCGGCCGCGTTGGTCGCCGCCGTCCATCCGGCCCTCGTCTACTACAGCCAGGAAGCGCGCATGTACGAGTTGCTGGCGCTGCTGGCCGTCCTCTCGACGCTGCTCTTGCTGCGCTTGCTGCCCCGGCTCGCCGGCCGCTGGCGACGGGCGGCGTTCCTGACGGCCGGGGGATACGCGCTGGCCGTGGCGGCCGGCCTGTACACCCATTACTTCTTCCCTGCCGTGCTCGCCGTGCACGGGGCCATCGCCCTTCTGTGGCTGGTGTGGCCGGGTCAGGAGAAGGAGGAGGACGGTTGGCTGCGGGTCGCCGGGCGTTGGGCGGCTGTGACGGCCGTGGCCCTCCTCTTCTATCTGCCGTGGGTGCCCATATTCATGCGTCAGGTGGGCGGCCGGGCGGGGGATGGCGTGGGCCTGGGCGCCTTTGTGGCGGATGCCGGCCGTTGGCTGGCGCTGGGGGCGACTATTGAGCCGGGCGCCGCCGTCTGGCCGCTGCTGGCGCTGGCCGTTTTGCTGGCGCTGGGTCTGTGGCCGGGGCGGGCATCAGGGCAGGGGTTTCAAGTCGCGGTGGCGCTGGGCGCGCTCTTGCTGCCCGCTGTGTTGGCCGTCGTCACCGGGGCGACGCGGCCGGCGTATTTCAAGTTTCTGCTGGTCTCTGTACCTTTCCTGGCGCTTCTGCTCGGCCGGGGGTGGGCGGTGGGGTGGCGCGCCGCAAGGGATTGGGGCCGCTGGCGGCGGCCGCTGCGTCTGGCCCTGATGGGGGTGGCGGCTGTGGCCGGGTGGGGAACCGCCCGCTCTTTGCACAACATGTACTTCGACCCGGCGTACGCCCGCGACGATTACCGGGCGATCGCGGCGCGCATCGCGGCCGAGGATCACCCGAACGCCGGCGTGATTCTTGACGCTCCGAACCAATGGGAGGTCTTCACCTATTACCACCGGGAGGGGGCGCCCGTTTACCCGCTGCCGCGCGGCAATCCGGATGGCGAACGGATCGACGCGGCGCTGAGGGAGATCGCCGAACGGCACGACCGGCTGTACGCCGTCTTCTGGGGGGAGGCGGAGCGCGATCCGGAGCGGCTGGTGGAGCGCTGGCTGGACGCTCACGCCTTTAAGGCGACGGACGAGTGGATGGGCGACGTACGCCTCGTCACTTACGCCGTCCCGCCGGAAGCGGCGATGGAGATGGAAAGGGAAACGGGCTTGCAATTCGGCGAGCACATTACGCTGTTGGGGTATACGTTGAGCGGCGATACGGTGAGGGCGGGCGACATTTTGCAGTTGTCCCTTTTCTGGCAGACGGACGCGCCGCTAGACGTGCGTTATAAGGTTTTCCTGCATTTGGTTGACGCTCAGGGGCGGCTGGTGGCCCAGCGCGATAGCGAACCGGGGGGCGGACTGGCGCTGACGACCACGTGGGCGCCGGGCGAGCGGATCGCGGACAATCACGGTTTGCTGGTGCCGCCGGAGACGCCGCCCGGCCGTTACACGTTGCGGCTGGGGCTCTACGAGTTGGGGAACTCGTCGGCGCGATTGCCCGTGGCTCTGGACGGGGGGACGGCCGACGCGTATACGGTGACGACGGTAACGGTACAAGAGTAGGGTTGTCACCCGTGCCTCCCTTATGTGATAATGGGCCGAATCGTAAGCCGTGTCGGCGTTTCGCGGTCGTAGCTCCAGGCCAATCGTCGGCGGCTATTGTAGACGCGACGATGGTGGAGTAGCTGTATGGACGCGGTAAGAAATGGTGGGATCAGGCGCTGGTTATTCTTGGCGTTGATTGCTGTGGCGGGGCTGGCAACGATCATCCTGGTAGACGCTGCCTATCTTTCCGGGCGGGAGGAGGAGTCGAGCGAGGCGCTGGAGAGTGCGGCGCTTGACGCCAGTGATGCTCTGGACGACGCGATTCATCTTCGGCTTCTGGTCGTCAATGACCTCCAGGCGTTCATGCTGGCGTCGGAAACGTTGCCGGATGGGGAAGAATTTGACGCGTATGCGGCGGAGGTGTTGGAAGGGGGGCCGCAGATTCGGGCGCTGCAATATGTGAACGAGGACCTGATCATTGAGCGCATTTTCCCTCTATCTGGAAACGAGGAGGCGCTTGGGCTTGATTTGACGACGCGGCCGGCCGCTGCCTTCGCGGAGGAAGCGATTGAAGAGCGGAGCGTTACGGTTAGCGATCCGGTCCCCTTGGTGCAGGGACCGCTGGGGCTGGTGGCGCGGGCGCCCCTGTACCGGGGCGACAGATTTGCGGGGTTGGTTCAGGGTGTTTTTGACATCAGCGCCTTGATGGATGACGCAGCCGGCCGGCTCGATCCGGCGTTCGCCATGCAGCTTCGCGACAACAATGGAGACGTCTTCTGGGGAGCGCCGGAGATGGCGGGACAGACGCGGTCGACGGAACTCGAAGTGGGTAACAGCGTCTGGACGATGACGGTGGGCTGGCGCGGCGGCGAACCGCCGGCAGATCTGCTCCCTCGCCTGGTCATTTGGGGGTTGGGCCTGAGCCTTCTGTTCAACGTCCTGTTCCTGGCCAACCGCACGTGGAGAAGGACGGGACGGCTGGAGGCGGCTGTAGCGGAGCGCACACACCAGCTTCGCCAGAGCGAGGAACGCTATCGCACGCTGGTCGAGGAGGCGTCGGACGCGATCGCCATCGTCGACTCGGAGGGCCATTTTCTGGACGTGAATCCTCGCGGAGAGGAGATGCTGGGGCGCACGGCCGAGGCGCTTCGTCGCCTGAGCCTGGAGGGCGTTTTGACGCCGGGCGAGCAGGAAGAGCGCCCGCTGTCGCTTGAGGGAATGCGCGCGGGTGAGGAGGTGACGTTCCAGCGGTGGATCCGGCCGAAGAATGGGCCTGACGGGAAGGATATTGCCGTCGAGGCCAACGTGCGCGCGCTGCCGGACGGCCGCCTGCTGGCCGTCATTCGGGACATTACGGAGCGGAAGAAGGCGGAGATCGCTTTGCGGCGCCGGGAGGCGATTCTGGGGGCCGTCGGCTTTTCGGCCGAGAAGTTCTTGCAGGAAGGGGCATGGCGCGAGCAGATCGAGGGGGTGCTGGCCGAGCTGGGGAAGGCGGCGGCGGCGAGCCGGGTGTATATTTTTGAGAACGGGAGGGCGGCCGATGGCGCACTCACTACCAGCCAGCGTTTCGAATGGGTGGCACCGGGCATTACGTCCCAGATGGAGATGTTGCAGGACCTCCGTTACGAGGAAGTTGGCTTTGAGCGCTGGCGGACGTGTCTGAGCCAGGGGAAGGTTGTCCGGGGCGACGTGGCGGACTTTCCGGAGGAGGAACGGTTGCTGTTAGCGGAGCAGAACGTGCTCTCTGTAGCCGTCGTCCCTATCTTTGTGGGGTCGGCGTGGTGGGGGTTTATGGGGTTTGACGATTGCGAGCAGCGCCGCCGGTGGTCGGAGGCGGAGATCCGGGCGCTGGAGGCGGCGGCGGGCACGCTGGGGGCGGCGATTGCCCGCGAGCGTTATGAAGAGGAGATTCGCCAGAACGCGGCGCGGGCGGAGGCGCTGGTGCGCACGGCTGCGCGCCTCAACGATCCGGTGAACGAGCGCGCTGTGCTGAACACGATTTGTGAAGAGGCCGTCCGGGTGCTGGACGTGCCGGCTGCCAGTATCAGCCTCTATGACGAGGAGGAGGGATTTTTCCGGCTCAGGGCCGACGCTGGCTATCCGGCCGACTTTCGCGAAGAGGCGGAGGCCGTTCCCATCGCCCTTTTCCGGAATTTCTTTGAGGAGGTGGGCGAACCGTTGGTCCTGCCGGACGTTCGGGAAATTGAGGCGGAGCCCTTTGCTTCCCGGTTCGCGAAATATGATTTTCGCAGCCTGGCCGTCGTCGACGTCACGCATCGCGGACAATTATTGGGCGTGCTGACCGTCAATTCATTCGGTGAGAAGCGGACGTTTGGCGACGACGATCTGGCTTTGCTCAGCGGGCTGGCAGGACAGGCGGCGCAGGCCATTGCCAACGCCCGCCTGCTCGGCGAGACGCGTCGTCTCCTGGAGCGCACGCGGGAGCAATCGCGCCAGGTGCAGCAGATTCTGGAAGTGGTTCCCGAGGGCGTGGTCCTCCTCAACGCCCAGCGGCGCATCATCCTGGCCAATCCGACCGGGCGCGACTATCTGTCGGTGTTGGCCGGCGTGTCGGTTGGAGAGCGGTTGGAGCTTCTGGACGACCGCCCGGTGGAGGAAGTGCTGGTTCCCACGGAGGAGCAGATGCCGTGGGTCGAGGTGAAGCACGAGGCGACAGAGCGCATTTTTGTGTTGACCCAGCGGCCGGTGGAGACGGTGAGCGGCACGGCCGGGTGGGTGCTGGTGATCCGGGACGTGACGGAGGAGCGGCTGCGCCAGAAGCATATGCAGACGCAGGAACGGCTGGCCACGGTGGGTCAATTGGCGGCGGGCATCGCGCACGACTTCAACAACATCATGGCGATTATCACCCTCTACAGCCAGTCGCTGGAGCGGGATCCCGAATTTCCCAAACGGCAGCAATATCTGGCAACGATCAGCAATCAGGCGCGCCATGCGGCCGACCTCATCAGCCAGATTCTCGATTTTAGCCGGCGGGCCGTCATGGAGCGGGGCCAGCTCGACCTGGCGCCTTTCGTCAAGGAGGTGGTCAAGCTGTTGGAGCGCACGTTGCCCGAGAATATCGTCCTTGAGATGGAGGCGGGCGAGGGCACTTATCTCGTCAACGCCGACCCGACGCGCCTGCAACAGGCGTTAATGAATTTGGCCCTTAACGCGCGGGACGCGATGCCCGAGGGAGGCGTCCTCGGCATTCATCTGGACAGGCTGTCTGTGGCGGAGTTGGAACGGCCGCCGGTGCCTGACATGGCGCCTGGCGATTGGGTGCGCCTGGAGGTGAGGGATACGGGGTCCGGCATTCCGCCTGAGGATTTCGATCGGATCTTCGAGCCGTTTTTCACGACGAAACAGCCGGGCACGGGGACCGGCTTGGGGCTGGCCCAGGTTTACGGGATCGTCAAACAGCACGGCGGGGAAATTGTGGTGGATAGCGACGTGGACGAGGGGACGACGTTTACGTTGTATCTGCCGTCCCTCGACGCGCCAAAGGAGGCGCAGCCCAGGGAGCATGAAACGTTTGCCGTTCCTGCCGGCGCTCAGCGGACGGTTCTGTTGGTGGAAGATAGCGAGGCGACGCGCATGGCTATCGAAGATACGCTGGATATGTTGGGGTACCGCGTTCTGGCGGCGGGGACCGGCCGCGAGGCGCTCGAACTCTTTTCCCGGCATGAGGAGGAGATAGACGTCGTGCTCAGCGATATGGTGATGCCGGAAATGGGCGGTCTCGAACTTTACCAGGCGCTGACGGCGGAGGAGCCGAACCTGAAGATGGTTGTGATGACGGGCTATCCGCTGGAGGACCAGGGGCGTTCGCTGCTGGAGCAGGGGATTGTGGATTGGATTCACAAGCCGTTTTCGCCAAAGGCGATCGCGGGCAAGCTGCGAGAGCTTTGGGAGGCGTGAGCGCCGGTTTTGGCCGCGGGCGCCAGGAGCGCGTCAGTTAAGGCTCAACTGATCTTCAGTTGAGTAGGCGGTCGGAGAAGGCGGGGAGGGCGGCGGTGCCACCGGTGTGCCAGAAGAGGACGGTCTGGCCGCGGGTGAACGCTCCCCACCGAATGAGGTCGATGAGGCCGCCCATAGCGCGGCCGGTGTAGACGGGATCGAGCATGAGGCCCTCGAGCTGGGCCACCATGCGGATGGCTTCCCGCTCTGTTTCGCCTACGACGGCGTAGCCTTCGCCGAGATAATCGTCGTTGACGTCTACTTCGCTGGCGACCGAGAGGGTTCCCAGGCCCAGGTGAGTGGCGGTGGCGGTGGCCAGGGCGGAGACTTGGGTCTTTAGCGTGTCGGCCGGGTGGTCGACGCTGATGCCCAGAACCTGGGCCCGCAGACCGTAGACGGCCGAGCCGAGAACGATGCCGGCCTGGGTGCCGCCGCTGCTGCTGGCGAAGACGATGAAGTCCACGTTCAGAGATTGTTGCTCTAGCTGTTCGTTTAACTCTCGCATGGCGCGGACGTAGCCGGTGGCGCCCATGACGTTGGAGCCGCCAAGGGGGATCTGGTACGGTTTGCGGCCCATGGCGCGCAGCTCGGCGGCGACGTCGTTCATCGTCTCGCCGCAACTGCGTTCTCCTGCCCAGTAGAGGTGGGCGCCGAGCAATTTGTCCAGGAGGAGATTGCCGGTCAGGTGAGTGGGCGCTTCCCCGCGCAGCACGAGACTACACCCGAGGCCGAAGTGGGCGGCGGCAGCGGCCGTCTGGCGACAGTGATTGCTCTGGGGCGCGCCGGTGGTGATCAGATGGTCGCAGCCCTGCGCCAGGGCGTCGGCCACCAGAAATTCTAGCTTTCGCGCCTTGTTGCCGCCGGTGGCCAGACCGGTCTGGTCATCCCGTTTGACGTAGAGTTCTGGCCCGTTGAGATGTTTGCTGAGCCGCTCCATCTTTTCTAGTGGGGTCGGGAGATGGGCGAGCTGCACGCGTTCCGGAAAGGTAGGATCCATTATCAAGGAGTTGTTAGATTTCGACAGTGCCGGCCGGGACGCCATCGTCCCAAATGCTGCCCGTTTTTTACCATAACTCAGCCATTCTATCCAGTTGACCCCGGGCGCGCTGTAATCAAAACCCGACCTCCTGGAGGCTCCGTAACACGCTTTATGCAGCCGGCGTCTCGCGCAGCCTTTTTGCCGTTCTCGTTCGGCATACTTTGCCCAGCCTCCGGCAGGTTTTCAGTAGCTCTATCCAATATCGGCGGGGGCGCGTCGGGGCTGTTGCACGAAGAGAGTTTGGTGATTTCTGAAGACGGGTAGGGCATTTTGACTGGCGTCAGGGCTCAAAGTACAATGCGCACTATGGAGAAAATTCGTACATTCATTGCAGTTACTCTCCCTGACGACGTGAGCGAGGCGCTGGGCGCCGTCAGCCAGGAGTTGGCCCCCCAGGTCCCCGAAAAATCGGTGAAGTGGGTGACGCCGGAGCGCATACACCTGACGCTGCGCTTTCTGGGGGATACGCCTGTGGACAAGCTGGACGACGTGGCCTCTGGTCTGGACAGGGTGGCGGCCGGCAGGGCGCCTTTCACGCTTCATCTGGATCAACTGGGCTGTTTTCCCAACGAGCGCCGTCCGCGCGTTATCTGGGTCGGCGTCCGCGGCGCGACGGAGGAAGTCGCGGCGCTCAAAGAGGCTATCGACGAGATGCTAGACCCGCTGGGGTGGGAACCGGAGAGGCGGTCTTTCCACCCGCATTTGACGCTGGGGCGGGTGAAACGTAACCATCGCCAGGTGGCGTTGCCCTGGGGCTCGCCCGTGGTCTCGCGGCCGATTCCCGTGGACGCCGTGCACCTAATCGAGAGCCGGTTGCGGCCCGAGGGGCCGGTGTACACTGTGCGCCACACGAGCAGTCTCCAATGACGGAATTTGCAGTCAGTGCGTCCTATTCCTCCGACCGCCGGTCGCCCGTGCGCTGGATTGCTTCGCACGTTTTCCGACATAAGCTGTTTATCCTCCTGATGCTGGTGGGGGGCTTTGGCAACGCCGGGCTGGCGGCGGTGGTGCCCGTGCTCATCGGCGTCGCTTTTGAGGCCGCCCTGGCGACGCCGGCCGACGTGGAGACGATTGGCCTGGCTGCGCTGGGCATCATCGGTAGCCAGTTAGTGCGCGCCGTTCTCCAGCTCGGCCGGAACTTTTCCAGCGAGGTGATCGGGCAGCGGCTGGAGCGGGACACGCGCCACGAGCTGTACGTCAGCCTTCTGGGAAAGAGTATGACGTTTCACGATCTCCAGCCTGTGGGCGACGTGATGGCCCGCGCCACGAACGACGTGCGCGAGATTAACCTGATGCTCAACCCGGGCATCAACCTCGTCGTGGGCTCGGCCAATTTCCTGATCATGCCCTTGCTGGTCGCGCCCCGCTATCATCCCGCGCTGTTGCTGGCCCCGGTCTTTTTCGTCGTCACCTACGTGCTGGCGCTGGCCCGCTATCTGCAGGTGCTGAGGCCGGTGACGGACCGGGTGCGGCTGGCCTTTGGCGATATGAACAGCCGGCTGGCGGAGGCGATTGACGGCATTGAAACGGTGAAGGGGGCGGCCCAGGAGGAGCAGGAGATCGAGCGGTTCCACCGCAACGCCCGCGAGTACCGGGACGCCAAGGTGGAGCAGGGACGCATCGAGGCCCGCTTTCTGCCGCTGTTGCTCCAGGGTATCACGTTTGGCATCGGCTTTACCCACGCTTTTTACCTGTACCAGCAGGGCGCGCTGGTGGTCGGAGACATCGTGGCCTACATGGGGCTGCTGATGCTTTTTACGTTCCCGACTTTCGTTTCGCTCTTCGCTTACTCCCAGGTGTCGTTGGGCCTGGCGGGGGCGCGCCGCATACTGGAACTGATTAACGAGGAGACAGATCTGGACGAGAACGCCGGGGGATATGCAGAGTCGATCGAGGGACATATCCGGTTTGATGACGTGACCTTCGGCTACACGGAGGAGGTGGACGTTCTGCGGGACGTCGATTTCGAGGTTCTTCCCGGCAAAACGGTGGCCATCGTGGGGCAGACGGGCTCGGGGAAGAGTACGGTGACGAAGCTGATCAACCGTACGTACGATGTGGACGGCGGCCGGGTGCTGGTGGACGGTGTGGACGTGCGCGAGTGGGATCTGGCTGCGCTGCGCCGCCAGATTTCGATCATTGAGCAGGATATCTTTCTCTTCTCGCGGACGGTCGCCGAGAATATCGCTTTTGGCCATCCCGACGCCACGCGCGAAGAGATCGTGGAGGCGGCCAGGGCGGCGCAGGCCCACGAATTTATAACGACCTTCAAAGATGGCTACGATACGGTCATCGGCGAGCGGGGGGCGACGCTATCGGGCGGGCAGCGTCAACGGCTGGCCATCGCCCGCGCTTTCCTCACCAACCCGCACATCCTCATCCTGGATGATTCGACGAGCGCCGTCGATAGCGCCACCGAGGACAAGATTCAGCAGGCGATTGCCGAGGCGGCCGCGAAGCAGACGACGATCCTGATCACCCACCGGCTTTCGCAGATTCGCTGGGCGGATAAGGTGGTGTTATTGCGCAAGGGGCGGGTGACGGCCGTCGGGGATCACGAGACGCTGATGGCGGATTATCCGGCCTACCGGCGCATCTTCGAGCAGTATGGGGAGAAGGTTGCTTCCTGAATTCCACGAAGGGACACGAAGTTGATTTTAGGGGCCGTTTTGTGAGTTCGTGAACCGACCTCCGGGAGGCTCAGCGACCGTTTCCCGTGGGCGAGAGGTGATTCGCAAGCCTCGCGGAGGTTCACAGGTTACGGATTCTCTTCTTCGATTTCGACGCCCATTTCGTCCAGAAGGACGCGGCGCGCGTTCTCGTCGCGGCCGATGGTCAGCTCCTGGGTATCCCGGGTGTAGCGAAAGGGTTTGGTCTCGTCGGGGAAGGCGAGTTCACCCCAGAGGAGGCCTTCGTCGCGGCCGTGGAGGCGCAGGCTGGCGTCATGCCAGCGGCACCAGAGGACGAGGGGTTTCATCAGTTCCAGCGCTGGCGGCGGACGTCGAAAACGTTCGGCAGTTTGTCCAGCCGCTCTAACAGCCACTCCAGTTCGGCCAGGTCGCTCACTTCGGCCACCATGTAGACGGTGGTGATGCTGTTGGCCGTCGTGCGCTTCGTCTTGGGCGCGTTGATCTTGCGCCCTTTGAGGACGTTACTGATATCTTCGATGAGGCCCGGCCGGTGGTAGGCGCGAACGATGATGGGGATCGGGTAGGTCTCTTCCTCCGTTCCCCACTCGACGTCGATGAGGCGTTCCCTCTCTGAAATGTGCTTCAGCGTCTTGCAGCGGGCGCTGTGGACGGTGATGCCTTTGCCCCGGGTGATGTAGCCTTTGATTGGTTCCGGGGGGATGGGGTTGCAGCAGCCGGCGAATTTGGTGTGCAGTCCGCCCACGCCGAGGACGGTCAACCCGGTGCTGGCCCTGGAATCCGGTTGCTGGAGCAGCGGCCGCAGGTCGTCGTCCGGCTTCAGGCGTTGTTGCAGGGAGGCGATGGCCCCCCCGATCTGGGCGCTCTGGATGTCGCCGAAGCCGACCTGGGCGAGGAACTGGTCGACATCGTCGAAGTGCAGGGCCTCGGCGATGTCGGCGATGGTGTAGGTGTCGGTCAGTCCCAGCCGCTTCAACTCGCGTTCGACGACCTCCCGGCCGTGTTCGATATTCTGTTCTTTTTCTTGCTTGCGGAACCAGGAGCGAATTTTGCTGCGCGTGCGCGCGCTGCCCGTGTAGCCCAGGTTCTCGTTCATCCAGTCACGACTGGGGCCGCCGCGGCTGGCGGTGATGATCTTGACGCGGTCGCCGGATTGTAGCTGGTAGTCGAGGCTGACCATCTTGCCGTTGACCTGGGCGCCGCGGCAACGGTGGCCAACTTCGGTGTGGATCTGGTAGGCGAAATCGACGGGCGTGGAGCCGGCCGGCAGATCGACGACGTCGCCCCGGGGGGTGAAGACGTAGATGCGCTCGTCGAGGAATTCCTGCTGTAGATCGTCGGCGTCTTCTTCGGCGTCGGCCTCGCGCAGGTTCTTGACCAGCTGGCGAAACCAGTGGATGCGCTTTACGTCGGAGGCGCTGGGGTTGCCGTTTTCCTCTTTGTAGGCCCAGTGGGCGGCGATGCCGAGTTCCGCTTCTTTGTTCATTTCCTCGGTGCGGATCTGGACTTCTAGCGTCTGCCCGTCTTCGTCCATGACGGCCGTGTGTAGCGATTTGTAACCGTTGGGCTT
>JAWVYQ010000022.1:0-30858 GCA_033722615.1 Promineifilaceae bacterium (SeqCode) | reverse complement strand
TCGGCCTGGATCTATTGATCGCCAATTTCGGCTTCCACACGGCGGCCGACCCCGCCCTGCTCGAGTACGAGCCGGAACTGGTGCAGTGGCTCCAGGAGCAGCCGGGAACGTGGCGCCTCACCACCTTCACGCCCCACGGCGACAAGCCGCTCAACGCCAACGGCGGCTGGCTCTACGGTCTGCAAGACGTGCGAGGCTACGACTCCGTTATCCCCCGCCAGTACGTAGAGTACATGCGGACCATCGAACCGCAAAATGAGTTGTTATTCAACCGCATCCAGCCTATTGTCAACTGGGAGTCGCTCAATTCGCCGCTGCTGGATCTATTGGGCGCGAAGTACGTCATCTCGTCGGAGACGATAGAGCTGCCCAAATACGAAATGGTGTGGCAGGGAGAAGGGCTCCACGTCTACGAGAACGCGGCGGCCGTCCCCCGCGCCTACACGATACCTCAGACGGCGACGGCCGTGGTGGACGATCCGCTGGCGGCAATGACGGAACGAGATCCGCGTCAGTTTGTCTTTGTCAGCCGTGAGCGCGGCCCGCCATTGCCGGAGGTGAACGAGACGTCGCAGCCGGCCGGCCTGCAACCCGCAGCCGTTGCGGCCTACGGCAACATCGAGGTCGTCGTCGACGCCGCCGTCGGCGAACCGTCGTGGCTGGTGCTCAACGACAGCTACTTCCCCGGATGGAAGGCGTTCGTGCGGCCGCAGGGAACGGGCAGCGACGCGGAGGAAGAAGTAGCCGTCCACCGCGTCAACGGCAATTTCCGAGGCGTGCTGCTGGAGCCGGGCCGGTGGACGGTCCGTTTTCGCTACAGCCCGCTGACCTTCAAGCTGGGCGGCCTGACCAGCGCCATGGCCGCCGTCATCCTCCTTTTTGCCTTTGCCGTCTGGGCCTGGCGGCGCCTTTATAACCCTGACGCGGAGCTGACCGACACGCGCAGCATCGCCAAGAACAGCCTGGTGCCGACAGCGCTCAACCTGCTCAACCGGTTCATCGATTTTCTGTTTGCCGCCTTTTACCTGCGCGTTCTCGGCCCGGCCGACGCCGGCAGCTATTTCACGGCGATCACCATCGCTGGCTGGTTTGAGATTGTCTCGAACTTTGGCCTCAACACGCTGGTGATCCGGGAAGTTGCCAAGGAACGGAGCGAGGCCAGTCGCTACCTGTTAAACACCGTCATCCTACGCGTGGGCATCAGCGTCGTGGCCGCCCTGCCGATCTTCCTCTATTTTTGGAGCGTCGACCTGTTGGGCAACCCGTTGAGCCCTGAGACGGTGGCGGCCATTTTGCTGCTGATGGTCGGCATGCTCTTTTCTGGCGCCGGCCAGAGCTTCTCCGGACTCTTCTACGCTTTCGAAGCCGCCGAGATGCCGGCCGCCATCCAGACGGTGACCACTATCCTCAAAGTGGGCTTCGGGGTCGTCGCTCTGTTATTGGGCTACGGTTTTGTGGGATTGGCGGCCGTGTCCATCGTCGTCAACGTGATCACGCTGGCCATTCTGGCCGTGACCACGTTCCGCAATTTCAACCTGCGGGGACCGTGGACGGTCGATTTCTCCTTGCAGCGGGCCATGATCGGGCTGAGCTATCCGCTGATGCTCAACCACCTGCTGGCGACCGTCTTCTTCTTTGTGGACGTTCCCCTGATGCGCCAGATCAACGGGGAAGAGGCGGTGGGCTGGTATAATACGGCGTATAAATGGATCAACGCCATCAACGTAATTCCCAGCTTCTTTACCTTTGCCCTCTTTCCCGTCATTTCGCGGCAAATCGAGAATGATATGGACGACGCGCGGCGCACCTTTCGCATGTCCATCAAACTGATGGCCCTCATCGCCCTGCCTATTGCGGCCGTGACCACGCTGCTGGCCCACACGCTTATTTCGATTCTCGGCGGCCCCGAATTCTTGCCCCACGGGGCCATCGCCTTGCAGATCATTATCTGGTCGATTCCCATCGGCTGGATTAACAGCGTCACCAATTACGTTCTCATTGCTCTGGGGCAGGAGCGGGTACAGGTCCGGGCTTTCGTCATCGGCGTCACGTTCAACATCGTCGCCAACCTGATCTTCCTGCCGCTTTTCAGTTATCGGGCGGCGGCAACGATCACCATCCTCTCGGAGATCGTTTTGTTGGTCATCTTTAACCTTTACCTGCAACAGCGCATGCCGAACGTGCGCTGGTTGCAACTGTTATGGCGACCGGCGGCCGTGACGGCTGCGATGGGCCTCGTGATGTGGCTGGGTGCGCAGGTCCATCTCGCGGTCGGCCTCCTGCTCGGCGTCCTCGTCTATCCCCTGGGGCTGTGGCTGTCAGGCGCGTTTGGCGAGGAAGAGAGACGTATCTTGCAGGCGCTCCTGCCGGCGCCAATCGCCGCCCGGCTGAAGCTGGTGTAGAGGTGTGACGCGAACGATGGAGGAGGGACGGCGCTCAGGCTGGGTTTCACAGAGGCAGGCGCTCTGGGCAATGGTCGCCATCTTCCTGGTGGCCGCCGGCCTGCGCCTGATCGGGCTGAACAACCTTTCGCCCCCCGGCCTGGAACACGACGAGGTTGCCAACTGGCTCATCGACCACTCTATTCTTGCCGGCCGCCATGCCGTCTACTTCACAGAGGCCTATGGACACGAAGCCGGCTTCCACTACGTCCAGGCGGCCTTTGTCGCCCTCCTCGGGGACCACGCCCTGGCGCTGCGCCTGCCGGCCGCCTTCGCCGGCCTGCTGGGCGTCGCCGTTACGTATGCCCTGGCCCGCCTTCTCTTCGGCCGGGGGGTGGCCCTCATCGCCGCGGCGCTGACGGCCGTTCTCTTTTGGCCCGTTTTCTACAGCCGCCTGGGCTTGCGCGTCATTTTGCTGCCGCCCCTCTCTGGCCTATCGGCCTATTTCTGGTGGCGTGGGTGGAGGGCGGCCGGGGAGGCCGGAAATGAAAGGGCGTCGTCAGGCTATCTCGTGCTGGCCGGCCTCTTTGCGGGGCTGAGCCTTCACACCTATATGGCGGCCCGCGTCGTGCCCATCTTCTACTTCCTGTTCGTTGGTTATCTGGCTCTCTTCCACCGGCGGGCGCTCGGCCGGCGCTGGCGCGGCGTGGCCCTCTTCTGGCTGGCGCTCGTCGTCGTGTCCCTTCCCCTGGTTGCCTTTCTCCTCACGCACCCCGGCGCCGAATACCGCGTCAGCGAAATTGACGCGCCGCTGCGCGCCCTTTTTGCGGGCAACGTGCGGCCGGTTGTGGATAACTCTGTGGATATCTTGGGGATGTTTGGCTGGCGGGGGGACCCCCTCTGGCGGCAGAATGTGGCCTTTTGGCCGGTTTTTGATCCCCTCGTTGCCGCCTTCTTTTACGGGTGTTTGGCCTTCTTCCTGCTCCGTTTGCCCAATATCCGGTACTCATTCCTCCTTTTGTGGCTATTAACGGCGCTCATTCCCAGTATAGTGACTATAGATGCGCCAAGCACCATCCGCATAAGCAATATCCTCCCCGTTCTCACCATCCTTCCGGCCATAGTTATGCACAGTCTGGGGTACTTATCCACAGAAAGTGACGAGTTATCCACAACTGTCAAGAAAAGGTGGTTACTCCTCGTTGGGGTAGTGCTCATACTTCTCTTTCACCTGGCGCGCACTGTCTGGGGGATCTTCGTCGTGTGGCCGGCGAATCCGGAGGTACGGTTTGTGTGGCAGGAGGCGCTAACGGAAGCGGCCGCCTTTCTGGACGAGCAGGCGGATGGCGGACCGGTGGCTGTAGGCGGTTGGACGCCGGAGACGATGGACCCGCCCACGATGGCGCTTTCGTTGCGCCGCGATGATCTGGCCCTCCGTTTCTTCCACCCGGAGCAGGCCCTCCTCTTGCCGGCCTCCCGGCCGGGGGAAACGGCGCGCGTCGTCCACCCCACTATCCTGCCCCCACACCCGACGTTGGAGGCTCAGCTGGATCGCTGGGGGATAAGGAGCAGCCACACCAACTCCTTTACCGTGTACGAAGTGGAGGCGCTTCCCTCGCCGGATCCCGAGTTTCCGGCGGCCGTTTCCTTCGGCCAGGAGGTGGCTTTCCTCGGACACACTTTCTTCGAGGGGTGCCGGGCGGAGGCCACCGATCCCTGCCAGATCGTGACTTACTGGCGCGTCGTCGGCCCGGCCGCCGGGCCGCGGCGCTTCTTCCTCCATGCCTTGGATGAGGGCGGGGAGATCGCGGCCACGGGCGATGGCCTGGGCGCGCCGGCCGCGCACTGGCAAGTGGGGGACCTTATCATACAACGGCACGAAGTGGAGCTGGCAGCGCCGTCACAGACACTGCACCTCGGTGTTTACAACCCGGAGACAGGCCATCGTCTGCCAGCGGAAACCGGCCAGGAATACGTGACGCTGGAGCGCCCGCCGGTACAATAATAGAAGATCGGGTAAGCTCGGAGCAATAGCTACGAAAACAAAAAGCGGGCGCTGGTCACAGCGCCCGCTTGCCGTTCTAGTTGGCGGGGCGGCGCTAGGTGATGGATTTAATCTGGAGTTCGAGGCCACCGGCCGGCGTCTCGACAGTGACCGTATCGCCCACTTTTGCGCCGAGCAGTGCGCGGCCGATGGGTGATTCGTTGGAAATTAATCCGTCGGTGGGATTGGCTTCCTGCACGCCGACGATGCGATAGGTCTCCTCGCCGTCGTATCCGTTTTCGGAGATAGTGACGGTGCTCCCGACCTGTACGGTGTCGGCCGGTCCGTCCTCTTTGATGACCTTTGCCCGGCGCAGGGCGTATTCCAGTTCCTGAATTCGTCCTTCGAGGAAGGCCTGTTCCTGTTTGGCGTAATCGTAGTCGGCGTTCTCGGAAATATCGCCCTGGGCGATGGCCGCCTCCAGGCGCTCCGAGACTTCGAGGCGCTTGACCGATTTGAGGTGCTCAAGCTCCTCTTTCATCTTTTCCAGGCCTTCTTCGGTTACATATACAACGTTTTCTTCCATAACGGTTGATACCTTCTTCTCTAAATGACGTGAGAATGGGGTGTGAACAAATAACCCCGCGAAAAGCGGGGTCAGACGCCGACAAGTATACCGGATCCCGGATGGCTTGTCTAATGCGCGTCAGTGGCCGGGGAGGGGCGTTACATGCGGCCGGTGAGGAGTTTGTCGATGGCGGCGGAGAGCTGGGAGAGGCTGCGCACTGGGTAGACGGCGTCGCAGTGGGGGACGTAGTCGAGCATGTCGCTGTCTCCGGTGCCCCACTGGCTCCGCCGCTCGGGGTTCAGCCAGATGAGGCGCTTGGACCGCCGTTGCAGGTCGCGGATGAGGTCGATGCGGGGCGAATTGTAGTTGTTGCGACCGTCGCCGAGGACGATGAGAGTGGTGCGGCCGTTAACGGCGCTCAGATATTTGTCGGAGAAGTTCTCCAGACTGTAGCCGAGATCGGTGCCGTAGGGGCGGTAGGGCAATAGCCGGCGCAGGCGGCCGAAGGCTTCGTCGCCGCGGTTGTCGCTCATCAGCTTGAGGATCTCGTCGGGGATCTCGATGAGGTGGTCGTAGTAGGCAAAGCTGCGCATCTTGGAGACCTGGTCGTGGAGGGAGTGGGTGAGGTGGAGCATGAACTCGACGACGTTTTCGGTGGAGCGAGAGACGTCGCAGAGGAGGACGAGGCTGGGCTTCAGCTTCTTCTTCTTCATCTTCATCTCGAAGGGGACGCCGCCGTAGCGCTGGTTGGCGCGGATGGTGCCCTTGGCGTCGAATTTACCTTTCTTGCCGCGCTTGCGGCGCAAGGCGGCGCGGCTGCGGAGCTGGGTGACGAGGCGGGAGATTTCGCGGCGCAGCCGCTCCATCTCGTCCTCGGAAAGGGCCTGGAACGGTTTGTTCATCAGGTCGCTGGTGTGGAGCTGGTCCGGCCGGTCGGCGCGGTCCTGGGCAATCTGGAGGCCGATCTGTTGCGCGACCTGCTCGGCGAGGGCGTCCCGGTTGGCCTGCACGACGCCCATGAGCTTTTCGATGGCGTCCTGGCTCATGCCCATTTCCTGCAACTTTTGCATCAGTTGCTGCATCAATTCTTCCAGGTGCTCGAAGCCCATCTGTCGTAACATCCGCCGGGTGACCCACTGGCCTTCCTGAGGGTTGTCGGCGAACTGGGCGCCGGCGCGGCGGGCCATCTCTTCCAGCTCTTCTTTGGTGGGGCCGTCGCCGCTGGTGAGCCACTCCATCAGTTGTTGGAGGCGGCCGCTTAGGGCCGAGAGGGCGGCTTCGAGCATCTCCTGCTCGTCTGGGTCGAGGTCTTCCATGGCGTTTTGCATGGGCGGTCCGCCGCTGCCGAAGTAGAGGGGGAAGAGTTCGTCGAAGGCGGCGAAATCGCTGGATTCTTTAACCAGCGTGGAGCGCAGAGATTCGCGGAAGACGTTTTTATCCTGGATACCGAGGGCCTTGACGGCGTGGAGAGCGTCGATGGATTCGGCGAGGGAGATGCGCACGCCAGCGGCGCGCAGGCCGCGTACAAACTCAATAATTCGCTGGTCCATGTTGGCCTCCGTATTGGCTGCCGCCGTTGCCCAGCAGGCGGCGCGCCTTGGCTACGTCTGATTCATATTTGAGGAGGACGGTGAGGGTGTTGCGCAGGGTCTCCTCGTCGATCTCTTCGGCGTTGAGGGCGACGAGGGCGCGGGCCCAGTCGAGAGTCTCGCTGATGCTGGGGACTTTGCGCAGGTCCATGTTGCGCAACTGCTGTACGACTTCGACGGCCTGCTGCGCCAGCTCGGGGGCCAGAGCGGGTACTTTAAGGCGCACGATGTCGATCTCTGCCTGGCGGGTGGGGTAGTTGACGAAGAGGTAGAGGCAGCGGCGCTTCAGGGCTTCGCTCAACTCGCGGGTGTTGTTGCTGGTCAGGAGGACCATGGGTTGGTGTCTGGCGGTGACGGTGCCCAGTTCGGGAATGCTGACCTGGAAGTCGCTGAGGACTTCGAGGAGGAAGGCTTCAAATTCGACGTCGGCGCGGTCGATTTCGTCGATGAGGAGGACGACGGGTTCCTCGGAAGTGAGGGCGGTGAGCAGAGGGCGGGGGAGGAGGAAGTTTTCGGAGAAGAAGACGTCTTCTTCCTGGGCAAGACGGCCGGCGGCTTCGGAGAGGCTCTGGGCGTCGCCGAGGAAGTCGTGGAGGGTGTCGCGCAGAAGCTGGGTGTAGAGCATCTGCTTGGCGTACTCCCACTCGTAGAGGGCTTTGCTTTCGTCCAGGCCTTCGTAACATTGCAGGCGGACGAGGGGTTGTCCTAAGGCGCCGGCCCACGCTTTGGCTAGCTCTGTTTTGCCGACGCCGGCCGGGCCCTCGGCCAGAATCGGTTTGCACAGGGACTGGGCCAGGTAGACGACGGTGCCGATCTCTTCGGATGCGATGTACTGTTGCTGACCAAGCCCTTCACGCACGTCACTGATATTTTGGAACATCAAGTTGCCTCCATTGTTAAACTGCGACGGTCCCGTCCTCCATCCTGGTTCAGGGTATGCTTCGACCGGGCCGAGTGATCCGGCGAATCCTTCGCGAACTCAAGGACAGGATTGAGGATCCACCCTCCTCGTTGGCGTAATGTAGGGGGAACGCACCCTTTCCCTTCACGGTTTCTGATTGTAAAACAGAGTGATATAAATGTAAACTGCACGAAAGTAGAGGTCGAGGGATAGAGGCGGTGTAAGGGGCAAGGTCTCACCTGTCGCTAATCTGGCTCGGCTGTGAATGTCGTGCTGCAAAGTTCCGGGAGGCACTGGCTTGTTTCGGGCTCTGGGGAAGTGCCCGCGGAGCCCCCGGGAAATGTGGAGAATGGTTTATGAGGGAGATTTCGGGAAGGACACGACTGTTGGGGTTGATGGGCTGGCCGGTGGAACATAGTTTTAGCCCGGCGATGCACAACGCGGCGGCGGCGGCGCTGGGGCTGGACGTGGCGTACGTGGCGCTACCGGTGCGGCCGGGGGCGGAGGGGGCGGCGGTGCGCGGGCTGGCGGCGTTGGGCTTTGTGGGGGTGAACGTGACGGTGCCGCATAAGCAGACGGTGATCCCGTACCTGGACGAGGTGGGGCCGGCGGCGCGGGCGATTAGAGCGGTCAATACCATTAAGGTGGCAAGGGGCAGGGGGCAGGAGGCAGGGGGCGAAGGGGCGCTTTCTCTGGTGGGGCACAATACGGATGCGGCGGGGTTTATGACGGACCTGGGGGAGATGGGTGTTGAGGTAGCCGGCCGGGCGTGTCTGGTATTGGGCGCCGGGGGCGCGGCGCGGGCGGTGGCTTATGGGCTGGCGGACGCAGGCGGGAGGGTGGAGGTGCTCGCGCGGCGACGGGAGCAGGCGGAGACGGTGGTAGGGGATTTGCGGATGCATTTGCCGGGGGCGGCGCTGGTTGCGCGACGGTGGGGGGCGCTAGCCGAGGCGGCGCAGGCAGCGGCGCACGGAGCGGAAGCGCCATTGATCGTGAACGCGACGCCGGTGGGCATGGCGCCGCACGAGGACGCGTCACCGTGGCCGGAGGGGGTTCCGTTTCCGGCGGGGGCGTTTGTGTATGATCTGGTCTATAACCCGCGGAAAACGATGCTGGTGCAGCAGGCGCGGGCGGCGGGGTGTGAGGCGGCCGGGGGGCTGGGGATGTTGCTTTACCAGGGGGCGCTGGCGTTTGAGATATGGCTGGGAGTGCGGCCGGAGGTGGCGGTGATGGCGGATGCGGTGCCGGAGTAAGGCCTCTCCCCCGCTCTAGCTCTCCTCCAGCGGGGAAGAGAACGGCTGGCGCTCATAGAACGGCTGGCGCTCACAGGAGTGCGGTTCAGGCGCCATTCTCTTTGAGGCGGCGGGCCAGCGTCGGCAGCCCTTCGGCGAACGTTGGATGAATGTGGACCGATTGCTCAAGCAGTTGCCAGGTGGAGCCGACCTCGATGTGAGCGATAAAGACGTGGACGAGCTCGGCCGCGTCTGGCCCTACCAGGGTGGCGCCGAGGATCTGGTCCGTGTCGGAGTCAATAACCATACGATAGAAACCGCGATTCTGGCCGGTCAGGTAGGCGCGCGCCACTTGCTCTAGCGGGCGGGTGACGGCGCGGGCATTGAAGCCTTCTTGTTTGGCTGCTTTGAGGGTCAGGCCAGCCCGTCCCACCTCAGGTTCGGTGAAGAAGGCGTACGCCTGAACCCGGTCGCCCCGGGCGCGGTCGCCGCCTTCGAGGATGGATAGCAGGCGGCGATGGTCTTCATAAGAGACGTGAGTGAAGGCCGGCTGTCCCGTCACGTCGCCGATGGCGTACACACCGGAGCAGGTGGTCCTGAAGTGTTCGTCAACTTCGACGTAGCCTTCATCATCCAGATCGATACCTGCTTCCGGGGCGTTGAGGGCTTCGGTGTTGGGCTTCTGGCCGGTGGCCACGAGCAGGGCCTCTCCTTGCACTGTCTGACCGTTGCCAAGGCGGACGGTGAACGTACCCTCGGCGTAGTCGACACGGCTTACGTCTATCTCCAGGTGGAATTGCACGCCGTCCTTCTCCAGAGCCGTGGTCATGGTTTCGCTGACCCTGGATTCTTCGTGGCTGATGATGCGATCGTGAATTTCGAGGATGTGGGTCTCGCTGCCCAGCCGGGCCATGCCCTGTCCCAATTCGACGCCGACGTAGCCACCGCCAAGCACCAGGAACCGGGGCGGTAACTCGCGCAACTCCCAGAAATTCTGATAGGTGAGATAGGGGGTGCCCGCCAGGCCGGGAATGTCGGGAACGTAGGGGGCGTTGCCGGTATTAAGGACGACGAGCGGCGCCTGCACGGTGACTTCGCCACCGGTCACCGTCCGCTTGTCTGTGAAGGCGGCTTCGGCATGGACGGTTCTTACGTCAGCCTGCTCAAGGCCCTCTTCCACCCCGTCAGATGATGATTGAACGATCTGGCAAACGCGCTCCATGACTGCGGGGAAATCGACGTCGACCTGAGCTTGCACCCCCAGACCGGCGGCGTTCCTGGCCCGAGCAGCGGCGTGCGCAGAGGCCAAAAATGCCTTAGAGGGAAAACAGCCATAGTTGACGCAGCTACCCCCAAAGGAGCCTCTTTCGAAAAGGACGACGTCACGCCCCCTCTGGGCCAGCTTCTGTGCCAGCGGAACGCCACCCTGCCCGCTACCGATAATGACGGCATCTGTCGTTTCCATGTTCTTTCTCCTTCCTGAAATAAACGTGCTCTCGATTGAAGTCGAGTGACACGTACTCAGGTTAGGAGGGAAACGGAAACGTGACTATAGATCGGGATACAATTGAGGGGTACAAGACCAGATACATTCGACCCTTGCCTCCCTCCGGGGCCAATTACTTGGAGGGGAGGATTTTTTGGGTGGGCCGGGCGGCCGCATTTATCCACCGGCTATTAGCTGCGCTCCGCTGATGATGGCCCGTTGTGCGGCGTCGAACCAGGGGCCGGGGAGGATGCCCAGGACCAGCGTCGCCAGCGCCGAGATGCCGACGACCACGTCCAGCGCCCGTGGCGCTTCGACCGTACCCTCGTCCCCTTCGAACATGTAAGAGAGGTAGACGAGGCGCAGATAGAAATAGGCGGAGATGACGCTGGTCACCACGCCGACCAGGGCCAGCCACACCAGGTCCGCCTCCACGGCCGAGCGGAAGAGGAAGAATTTGCCGGAAAAGCCCCCGGTGGGTGGCACGCCCGTCAGCGACAGCATGAAGTAGGCCAGCGCCAACGCCAGCAGCGGGCTGCGCGTGGCCAGACCCTTGTAATCGTCCAGTTGTAACCCCCGCCGCTCCCGGCGCTCGACGGCGATGACCACGGCGAACGCGCCCAGGTTGGTGAAGAGGTAGGCCAGCATGTAAAAGAGGGTGGCCGGCACAGCGCTTTCGCTGCCCATGCTGGCGGCAACGCCGATCATGATGTAGCCGGCGTGGGCGATGCTCGAATAGGCCAGCATGCGCTTCACGTTCTGTTGGGCCAGGGCGATGACGTTGCCCACGATCATCGTCAGGGCGGCGACGGCGGCTACGGCCGGCACCCACGCGTCCCCCGCCTCCGGCAGCGCGGCGACGAAGACGCGGATCATGGCCGCAAAGCCACCGACCTTGGCGCCGACCGACATGAAGGCCGTGACGGCCGTCGGCGCACCCTCGTAGACATCAGGCGTCCACATGTGGAAAGGCACGGCCGCGACCTTAAAGGCAAAGCCCACCAGCAGCAGGGCAATTCCTGCCATCCCCAGCGCCTCCCCTGTTTGCAGCCCTTCCAGGACGGCCGGCAGGGCCGTGGAACCGGCCGCACCATAAATAAGGGCGATGCCGAAGACGAGGAAGGCAGAAGAGAAGGCGCCCAGCAAGAAATATTTCATCGCCGATTCTTCCGACTCGAGCAGCGGATGGGCGAAGCCGGACACAACGTATAGCGGGATCGAGAGCAATTCCAGGGCGAGAAAGACGAGGATCAGGTCGTTCGCCATCCCCATCAGCATCATGCCGCTGATGGAGAACATCATCAGGTAGTAAAATTCGCCCCGCTGCAGCTCCGCCTTATCCAGATAGTTGATGGATATCAGGACGGAGAGAGCCCCGGTCAGCAGGAAGATGACGTTGAGGAAATTGCTGAAATGATCGACCAGGAGCATGGGGCTGCCGTCCACTGGCGTGAAGACCCCGTAGTCGCCGCCCCAGAGTCCCACCGTCTGTACGAGAGCGGCCGCGTAGCCAACAAGGCTCAGCCATCCGATCCATTGATCCTGCTCGTCGTCGAGGAACAGGTCGACGATCATCAAGACCATCGCCCAGCCGACGACGATGATCAGGGGAAGAACGGGAAGTAAATTGAATGAAGGTGCGTTGAACTCCATAGTCGTTCGCCTTTATCGCTCTAATTTTCACAAGTATGGTAACATATTTTTTGGAAACGGGCAGCGCTGCCCGTTTCCAAAAATGTGTCATTTCCGCAGCCAGACGCGGTTGCTGTGGAACGTGCTCTGGCCGGCCATGTCGGCCAGAGCGTCCGACGTCGTCCAGTTGACGTTCCGGCCGCCGTTGTGTTTGCTCCAGCGCCCTTTCGGCGAAGCGAGCACGCCCGGCCGCACAGCCTCCGTCACCACCGCCGTCAACATGCACCAGCCCCGGCCGTTTTCCACGATGACGCGGTCGCCGTCGGCGATACCTCGGTCGGCAGCGTCGGTCGGGTGGACCTCCACAAACGGTTCGCCCTCACGCTGTCGCAACGACTCCTGATTGGCCAGACTGCTGCTGACGAAGTGGTGGGCGGCTCCGGTCACCAGTTGCAACGCCTCGCCGGGATCAAAAACCTTAGCAGCGTCTCCGACGCCGCCATCACCTGTAGCGGCGTCTCCGACGCCGCCGTCGTCCGCCCGTTCCACCCAGCCGGGCAGTGGATCCAGCCCCATGTCGGCCAGCGCCTGCGAGTAAAGCTCGACCTTGCCGCTGGGCGTGGGGAATCGGCCGCCGGCAAACGGCACCTTGTGATCCAAAGCCAGCGCGACCGTTCCTTCCGCTTGCAGCCGTTCCAGCGTAATACTTTCCAGGGCAGGATTATCAGCCGCCGTCGCTGCCAGCACCTCCTCGATTACGGCGTCTGCGTCCTGTTGCAGCCACGCCTCGTCGAAGCCCATCGTTTTCGCCAGCAGGCGCATGACGTTCCAGTTGCTCTTGCACTCGCCCCGCGGAGAGATGGCCGGCCGGTTGTACGTCAGATAAGTGTGCCCGTACCCTTTGTGCAGGTCGGTCTGCTCTAGCTGGGACGGGGCAGGGAGCACGATGTCGGCGTAATCAGCCGTGTCCGTCATGAACAATTCGTGGACGACGGTGAAGAGGTCGTCCCGTTGCAGGCCGCGCACGATCTTGCCCGCGTTGGGCGCGATGGCCGCCGGGTTGGCCCCGAACACAAATAGCGATTTGACCGGCGGATCCTGCGCTTCGCCCAGGAGGGCGGCTCCCAGCCGGTTCATGTTGATCCTTCGCGCCGGGGGTGGCGATCCAGACCACTTGTTGACCGCCTCGCTGTCCCACTGCACGTATCCGCTGGTGCTGTAGGCCAGCCCGCCGCCGCGCACGCCGTACTGACCCGTCACGGCCGGCAACGAGCACACGGCGCGCACATTCTGCCCCCCGTTCAGGTTGCGGTTAAGGCCGTCGGCGATCTTGATCAGCGCCGGCCGCGCCGTGGCGTAGAGGTGGGCCAGCGTCACCAGATCCTCCTCAGCCAGCCCCGTAATCGCGGCGACGCGTTCCGGCGGGTACTCCTCCAGCCGGCCGCGCAATTGGGGCCAGCCAACGGTGTGCGCCTGTAGCCACGCCTCGTCATGCAGCCCTTCGCGCACCATCACGTGGGCCAGCCCCAGCGCCAGCGCCCCGTCCGTTCCCGGTAGCGGCGCCAGGTGCCAATCTGCTCCGCGCGCCGTGCGCGTGCGGCGCGGATCGATGACGACCAGTTGGCAACCGTCCCCCTGTGCTGCCCGTAAATGGGGCATAAAGTGGGGGGCCGTGCTCACCGGATTGTGCCCCCAGATGATGACCAGCCGGCTGTGTCGGACGTCTTCGTAGGGCTGGCTCTGACGGCTGCCCAGCGTCAACTCCACGGCCATTTCGGCGGCCGCGCCGCAGATGGTGCGCGCCAGCCGGCTGGCCCCCAGCCGGTTCCAGAAACGGCCGCTGGCCACCGACATCTGCACCAGGCCCAGCGTTCCGCTGTAACTGTAAGGCAAAATCGCCTCTGGCCCGTACGCGTCGATGATGGCCCGCCAGCGGTCGCCGATGGTCGCCAGCGCCTCGTCCCAGCTGATGCGCTCCCACCGGCCGGACCCTTTGGGCCCTATCCGGCGCAGCGGGTGCAGCAGTCGCTCTGGATGGTAGACGTGCTCCAGATACGGGCGCACCTTGGCGCACAGCCAGCCCTGAGTCACCGGATGATCGGGGTTGCCGTAGAAATCGACGGCCCGGCCGTCTTCTACCTCGGTGACGATACCGCACGTGTCGGGGCAGTCGTGAGGGCACGCTCCGTATACGCGCTCGCGCGTCATCGTCATGGCCGGTCGTCCTCCGTCACTCGTTCCCGGCCGGATTCCGGCCGGGGAAACGTATGCTGGTGGATAATCGTCTGCTCCGAGAGAAGGTGGACGAAAGCATAGCCCGGCTCGTGTTCTGGGTCGAAACCGACGTTGAGGTCGGTTGGCCAGGCAGTGAATTGGGCGAAGACGCTCGCCACACAGGCGTAAAGGATGCCGTCCCGCCGCGTCTGCATGTGCTGGTGCACGTGCCCGTGGAACACGCCCCGCAGCCGTTCGCCGGCCGGCCGCAGTGCGTCGTGTAACTGCGGCCCATTCAGAGTCAACATATTGGCGTCCATCCAGATTGCGTTCAATGGTAGGACGGGAAAATGTGTGAACACGGTCAGCGGCGGGCCGTCCGCCTTTGCCTCATGTTGCGCTACCTCAAGCTGCGTATCGCTTAACAGGCCGTGCGGGTCGATTTCATCCGGCCCGCGGGCGTCCAGCGTCAAAAAACGGTATCCCTTCATCTCGAAGGTATAGGAGAGCGTGTCGCCATCGTCGGTAACGTCCTCTTTGGGACCCATGGATAAGAAGTGATGGATGTCGCGGGCGCGGTCGTGATTGCCTACGACGTAGTAGATGGGCGCTTTGAGTCGGGAGAAGGTCTGCGCTGCCAGACGGTAGGCGGCCGGATCCGGATCATAGACCACGTCCCCGGTATGGATCACGAAATCGGGCTGCACCGGCAGGTTATTGATCACGTCGACCATTTTCTCAGCGCAGGGCAGAGGGGTGTGCCCGTGGCGCCGGTAATCGGCCGTAGGGCCGATGTGCGTGTCGCTGATGTGGACGAAGTAGACGATCTGCTCAGGCACGACGTTTCTCTACACACTGCCGCCCTCAGCATCTTCCTGAGGGCGGCGCGTTTAAACCAAACTCTTGATGGTCGTTCAGATGCTGGCGACAGGCACTCCGCCTGCGCCCGGCCGTTTGCTTAAGGCAACACGACCAGGCCGGATGGCGCGGAGGCGATGGCCGTCTGTACAAACTCGACGAGCTCGGCCACGGTGCTATCCATCAGGCCGAAGTAGGGCCCTGGGTAGACGCCGATCCACACGATGAAGAGCAGGAAGGAAAGGATGATGGCCAGTTGGCCCGCGTTGACGTCCGCCAGCGCCTCATTCTTCGGATTGTCCAGCGGCCCCATGAAGACGCGTTGGTACATCCACAGCAGGTAAACGGCCGCCAGGATAACCCCGCTGGTGGCGAATGCGGTGTAGATCCAGGCGTTCGGTCCCAGGGCCTCGGTGCCGCCCATGGAGCCCAGCAAAATGGTAAACTCGCCGACGAAACCGTTGAGGCCCGGCAGGCCCATGCTGGAAAGCGTCACAATCAGCGTCAGAGCGCTAAAGACGGGCATGACGCGCCAGATGCCGCCGAATTCGGCCATCTCCCGCGTGTGCCGTTTCTCATACAGGACGCCGACCAGATAAAAGAGGGCGCCCGTGCTCAGGCCGTGATTAACGCCCTGCAAGATGGCTCCTTGCAGGCCGGCCTCTGTCAGCGAGAAGATGCCCAGCATGACGAAGCCCAGGTGGCTGACGCTGGAGTAGGCGACCAGCCGCTTGACGTCGCGCTGCGCGAAGGAAACGATGGCTCCGTAAATGATGCCAATGATGGCCAGGACGGCGATGGTTGGGGCGAAAGTGGCGGCCGCCTCCGGGAAGAGGGGCAGGTTGAAGCGCATAAAGCCGTACGTACCCATCTTCAGCAAAATACCGGCCAGGATGATCGAGCCGGCCGTAGGCGCCTCCGTGTGCGCGTCCGGCAACCAGGAGTGGAAGGGAAACAAAGGCACCTTGATGGCGAAGGCGATGGCAAAGCCCAGGAAGAGCCAGTTCTGGACGCCGGCAAAGGCCGTCCGGCCGGCGATTAACTCGGGCAGAGAGAAGGTCTCGTTGGTCAGCCCCATGTAGAGGATGGCCAGCAGCATCAGCAACGAACCGGCCATCGTATAGAGGAAGAATTTGATGGAGGCGTAAACGCGCCGTTCGCCGCCCCAGATGCCGATGAGGAAATACATGGGCACCAGGGTGAATTCCCAGAAGATGTAGAACAGGAAGAGATCCTGCGCGAGGAAGACGCCCAGCATGCCGGCTTCTAGCAGCAGCATGAAGATGTAATACTGCTTCACCTGCTCCTCGATCGCCGTCCACGACCCGGAGATGGCCAGCATGGAGATAAACGTCGTGAGCAGGATCATCAGGATGCTGAGGCCGTCGACGGCGAGATAGTAGTGAATGTTCAACGGCGCGATCCAGACGGCCCTATCCACCAATTGTAGGCCCGCCTCCCCTGCGCTGTAACGGAACAGCACCCACAACGAAATGATGAAGGTGACCGCCGACGTTCCGATGGCCATTTTCTTGATCAGGTCGTCTTCTTCCCGGCCTAGCGGCTTCAAAAGAAGAATGGCGATGACGCCGACGAGGGGGAAGAAGGTGAGCAAAGTTAGAATACCGTCGAATCCTTCCATGGTTACTCCAGAGTTAAAAGATTGGAAACCGGAGGGGAGGTTAGCCGCCTGCCCCTCTCAATTCTCTATCCTGCCATCAACAAGAAATAAGCCAGCAACGCCACCACGCCCAGGAACAGCCCCAGGGCGTAGTTGCGCACGTAGCCAGTTTGGGTCAAGCGAATACCTTCCGCCAAGTAGCGGGTCAAATACGCGGTGCCTTCGACAAGCGCTCCGTCCAGCCCCTTTTTGTCCAGCACGTCGGACGTAAAGTTGGCGAAGCCGACAAACACGTCGCGGATGACGTTGTCGTGGACGAAGTCGTGCCAGAAGGTCCAGTCAACTGCGTGGGCCAGCCAGTCGGCCGCCCGGTTGAAGGCGGGCACGACGTAGTCCATGAATAGCGTATTTAACGGAAGCACGGCGAAGGCCCAGATGGCCGGCCCGATGACGGGCACGTCCCGCATCGGATCCCGTTCCTCGGCCGTCTCCGGCCGCCGGCCGTACACCACGTAAAATGCCAGCACGAACGAGCCCACGGCGAAGAGTAGCGACAGCCCGGCGACGAGGGGCTTAAGAGCCGGCGGCTCGATCAGGGGCAAATTGACGATCCCCTCTTCCGACAATTCAAAGGCCGCCAGCGAGTGCTCCAGCCACCCTTCCAGCGCGAGGAAGATGCCCTCCGGGTGGTTGTGCGCTGCCTCCGCCATGCCCGCCGTCAGGAAGGGCAGGTTCAGCGCGCCCCCGACGACGGCCAGCGCCGCCAGGATGATCAGCGGCGTCGTCATGATTGGCGGGCTTTCTACGGCGTGTTCGGCCGCTTCGTGGCGCGGTTCGCCGAAAAAGACCAGCTTGATCTGTCGCCCCATATAGAAGGCCGTGCAAATGGCGGCCAGCGTCAGCAAGATGTATACGCCCACATTGTGCTGGTTCGCGTGGGCCAGAATCTCATCCTTCGACCAGAAGCCGGCCAGCGGGAAAATGCCTGACAGCGCCAGCGCGCCGATAAGATAGACCCAGTAAGTCGTCGGCATCCGGCGTCGCAGTCCGCCCATGACCCGCATATCCTGGGGGTCGAATGCCTCCTCTCCATGAGCCTCTTCATGAGCCTCTTCATGAGCCTCTTCATGAGCCTCTTCTTCGCGATCGTCGTGGCCCAGATGATGGTGGCCGTGCTCCACGCCGTGAATCACCGAGCCCGCGCTGAGGAAGAGCAGGGCCTTGAAGAAAGCGTGGGTGACCAGGTGGAACATGCCGGCTACGTAGGCGCCCATGCCCACGGCTGCGATCATGAACCCCAACTGGCTCACCGTCGAATAGGCCAGGACTTTCTTGATGTCGAAGCGCGTGAAGGCGATGATCCCCGCCAGCAGCGCCGTCGCCGCGCCGACGTAAGCTACCAGCGTGGGCGATGCCAGCCAGACACTCCCTTCCTCTGCCACGACGCGGACGATTTCATAGAGTACGTTGCTGCGGGCGATAAGGTAGATGCCCGAGGTAACCATCGTCGCCGCGTGGATGAGAGCGGAGACCGGTGTCGGGCCGGCCATCGCGTCCGGTAACCAGACGTAGAGGGGGATCTGCGCCGATTTACCGGCCGCCCCAATGAGGAACAGCGTCGTGACCACGGCGAGCACGCCGCCAATCGTCACCGACTGGCCAAGAATGGTGAAGCGTTGTCCCTCCTCAAATAGCTCGACGGCCGACGAGAAGACCGACTCGAACTCCAGCGAGCCCAACGTCCAGAAGAGCAGGATCATGGCCACAATGACGGCAAAGTCGCCGATACGGTTCACCACAAACGCCTTGCGCGCGGCGTTCGCGTTCACCGCTTTCCCTTCCTCGTCCACCTCGTCGAACCAGAAGCCGATCAGGAGATAAGAGCAAAGGCCAACCCCTTCCCAGCCAACGAACAACATCAGGTAGTTGTTGGCCGAGACCAGGATGAGCATGAAGAAGAGGAAGAGGTTCATGTAGGCGAAGAAACGGGCGAAGCCCTTGTCGCCGTGCATGTAACCGATGGCGTAGATGTGAATCACCGACCCGACGCCGGCGACCACCAGCATCATCGTCACCGATAGGGTATCCACCTGCATGGCCCAGGGGACGTTGAAATCGGCCGACGGAATGCGGATCCAGTCGAAGAGGGGTACCGTGCCCATGTGAAAATCGTTGCCGATCAGGGCGAAAAAGAGGCCAACCGCCACGGTGAAGGAGGCGAGAGCCATGACGCTGGCGACCCAGCCGGACCACTTTTCACCGGCCGCGTCGTTGTGCGCCGCCTCAGGATCGGGCCGGACGAAGCGATGGCCCAGCAGCGCGTTGAACAGGACGCCGATGGCGGGGAAGATGAGCAGAAGGGGAGCAAATCCGTAGACGTTCATAGGCCGTTTGCCGCTTACCCTTTCAGGATGTTGATTTCGTCAATGTTGATACTCGCCTTGGTGCGGAAGATGGCGACGATCAGGGCCAGGCCCACGGCCACTTCGGCCGCGGCGACCGTCATCACGAAGAAGACGAAAATCTGGCCGTTCAGGTCGCCCAAATGCCGGGCCAGCGCCACGAAGGCCAGATTGGCTGCGTTCAGCATCAGTTCAATCGACATGAAAATGATCAGCGCGTTACGCCGGCCAAGGACGCCCAGGGCGCCAATGGTAAAGAGAACGGCGCTCAGCGCCAAATACCAGTTGATGGTGACTTCAGGCATCCTACTTCTTTCCCTCCCGGGTGCGTAAGACGATGACGCCGATCATGGCGACTAGCAGTAGAATGGAGGTGACCTCAAAAGGAAGCACGTACGCTTCAAAGAGACGCAGGCCAAAGGCCGCCGGCCCTGCGTCGATCACTTCCGGATTGCCGGCCGTCGCTCCGCCCCTGAAGAGCGCTATTCCCAGAATCACCAGCAGCGCCACGCCTAGCGCCATCGCCAGGCCGATCTGCCAGCGACTACCGGCGCCAATGCCGCCGAGTCGTTCCGCCCCTAACAACATAATCACGAAAAGGAAGAGGACCATGATGGCCCCCGCATATACGGCCACCTGAACCATAGCGACGAAAGGGGCGTTCAACAATACGTAAAAGACGGCCAGAATGGCCATCGTCCCGATGAGGAACAAGGCGCTATGAATGGCGTTGCGACTGAGTACCATCCCTACGGCCGAACCGATGGCCAGCACAGCCAGAATGGCGAAGACGAGAAAACTACCCATGGCAATGTCCGTTTTGTTCGCTTTGTTGGCACACGTTACTTTGGATCTTCCATGTCGGGAATGGAACGGTCAAATTGACCCGGCGGTGTCTCTTGCGGCGTTGGTTGGCCGCCTTCCGGCACCGGATCGATCAACATCTCTTTCGTGTAAATGGCGCTGGCCCGATCGTAAAAGCTCAGCTCGTAGTTTTCTTCCAGGACGATGGCCTCGGTGGGGCAGGCATCTTCGCAATAGCCGCAGAAGATGCAGCGCAACATGTTGATTTCATAGGTGCTGGCATACCGCTCGCCCGGCGAGAATCGTTCTCCGTCCACGTTCTCCGCCGCCTCCACAAAAATGGCGTCGGCCGGGCACGCTGCCGCGCACAACGAACAACCGATGCATTTTTCCAGTCCGTTATCGTAACGCTTCAGCGCATGTCGTCCCTTAAAGCGATAGCGTACCGGCCGTTTCACTTCCGGGTACTGGATGGTGACCGGCGGCTTAAAGAGATGCTTTAAGGTGGTCGCCATGCCTTTTAGAAGTGCACCTATCATAAACTATCTCCGTCCTCTCTTCAGATTCAAATTAAAACAGGCCCTGGATGGCGCCCAGCAGCGGCGCGAAGACGCCTTCCTCGGCGAGCACAAGTAGCGCGCCGGTAATCACGACGTTGGCCAGGGCCAGCGGCAGCAACCGTTTCCAGCCAAAGGCCATCAATTGATCATAGCGGAAACGAGGCCAGGACGCCCGGATCCAGACCATCAGCCCCAGACTCAGGATCACCTTCAGGGTCAGGTTCAGCAGTCCGATGAGGGGGAACTGGTCGGCGAACGGTATCGGCCCGTAGTAGCCGCCGAAGAAGAGGATGGCGGCGATGGCGCTAAGGGAAACCATCTTCATGTACTCGGCCATGAAGAACATGCCAAAGCGCATGCCGCCATACTCGACGTTGTAGCCGGACGATAACTCCTGCTCTGCTTCCAGCAGGTCAAACGGGTGGCGCTGCAATTCCGCCATCGCCCCGATGTAGAAAATGAGAGCGGCCAACGGCTGCAAAAAGACGAACCATAACCCGCCACGTTGTGCTGCCACGATCACGCCCAGGTCCATCGAATTGGCCAGCATGATGGGCGGAAGCAGGGAGAGGCCCAGCGCCAGCTCGTAGCTAATCATCTGCGCCGAGGCGCGGATGCCGCCGAGCACGGAGTACTTGCTGTTAGACGCCCACCCGCCGAGCACGATGCCGTAGACGCCGATTGACGTGATGGCCAGCACAAAGAGGACGCCAACTTCTATCCCCGGCGCGACGGCGAAATAAGGCTCAAACTCTACCCCAAAGATGGTGAAGCCCGGCATCCAGGGAATCACGGCCAGAATCAGAACGGCCGGGATCACGGCCAGCATGGGCGCCAGATTGTAGACGATTTTGTCTGCCTGGGCCGGCGTCGGATCTTCCTTGAAAAATAGCTTAACGGCGTCCGCCGCCGGCTGCATGATGCCTCCTAACAATTTCACCGGCCCTTTTCCGCGCCGGGGAAAGGGAATGTACCCTGCGCGGTTCGGGCCGACCCGGTGTTGTAGGCGCGCCAACAATTTGCGCTCCAAAAGGGTCGTGTAGGCAAACCCCGTGATGATAGCCATGCTGACCAAGAAACCGACGATTAGCGCGCGAAGAGCAATGGCACCTGCTGTCATAGTACTTCCTCTACCTCTGTGCGTTCATACTTGTACGCGTTCAGTGACGCGTTCGCGTTTTTCGACGTCCGTGATCTCTATCGTCGTTCGGCCGGAACGCAGCGGCACCCCGCGCAGGAGGGCTAGGCCTGGCGCCGTCTCCTCGCCGACGGCCGCTGCCAGGCGAAGTTGCGCGCTGTCAGCCCGCACCGTGACCACGTCGCCGCTGCTTATCTCCAGGCGAGCCGCGTCGTCTGGGTGCAGGAGCAACGACGGTTCTACGACGCGTCTGGACAACATCTCTGTCTGGGCGATGAGGGTACCCGCGCGATAGAGGGGCCGCGTCTCAATTGCCTTCAGGCCAGCCTGTTGTCCCCCTTCGTCTTCCTCGGCCTCCGTCTGTTGTGTGATCGGCGGCAGGTCGTACATCTCTGGCGCGTCCTCCGCCGTCTCGGCCGCGCTGGGCCACTGGAGGCCCACGCCCGACTGATTGTCGTACGAAGTGCCGCCGTAGTAAAGGTCCTCACCGCCCACTCGCGGCCACTGTTCCACGACCCGCGCCAGCTTGCGGTAATCCATCTCGCCGTATTGGGGCACCGCCTCCGCTATCTCGCGGAAGAGAATGGCTGTGGCGAAGGGCGGCCGCCCCATCCCGATCCGCTCGCCCACCTGCGCCAGGATTTGCCAATCCGGCCGGCTCTGGCCCACGGCGGGTATCGCCGGGAAGAAGCGCTGCACGCGGCGTTCGCCGCTCGTGTACGTGCCGTCTCGCTCGGCCCAGCTCTGCGCCGGTAAGACGACGTCAGCCTCCCGGGCCGTTTCCGTCAGGAACAGCTCCTGGACGACCAAAAATTCAAGGCCGCCGCGCCTCGCCATCAGCCCGTCGCCGATAGGATCGGCGCCCAGTACGTAGAGGGCGCGCAAGTCGCCGCCGGCCGCGCCGTCGTAAATGGCCGCGGCGTCCAGCCCTGGCTCGTCCAGCGGTCGGTACCCGGGAGCCAGATTGGGGCGCATGCCCATATCCCAAGCTCCCTGCGTGTTGTTGTGAGGCCAGACGGCCACCAGGCCGTTGTTCGGCCGGCCCACGTGGTTGGCTCCCTCTTCATTCTTTAGCAGCAGGAGGTTGCCCAGCGTGCGCGCCAGCACCTCTGTCTCGGCAAAGGTCAGCCCTTCGCCGCCGTAAAAAGCGACCAGGTTCTCCGCGCTGGCCAGGGCGGCAGCGGCCGCCTGGAGCGGATCGTCTTCGCCGTCGGCCACGTCCACCTTCGCGGCATTGAGGAGCTGGTGCGCCACAGCCGTCAATTCGCTGGGCGCGGCATAGAAGACGTCGGTGGCGTATGGGTCCAGGCGCGTCGGCCGGGCGTTGAGCACGATTAACTTCGCGCCCCGTTCCGTCGCCTGTTTGATGCGGAACCACCAGACCGGTGCTTCCTGGTGCAAATCGCTGGCGGCCACGAGAATGGCGTCTCCGCGGCCCATCTCCTGCAAATTGCTCTCACTGCTCAGACCTACCTGGGCCACGACTTCTCCGCCGCCAATGCGGGCATCGGCCAGGTCCACGTTGTTGCTCTCCAGCCCTTCGCGGAATAGCTTCTGGAAAAGGAAGAGATCCTCGTTGCTTAAACGATCTCCGGCGAGGCCGGCGGCCGCTCCCTTATGCTGTTGCAGGCGGCCGGCGACAACGTCCAGTGCCTCTTCCCAGCTCGCCTCCACCAACTCGCCGTCCACGCGGATCAGCGGCCGTGTCAACCGCTCGCCGGCGTCCGCGTAATGGTGTACGAAGCGCCCCTTGTCGCAAATCCAGATCTCGTTCACCCATTCATTCTGCCGCGGCATGATGCGCTTGATCACCGTTCGGCCGCCCGAACGGGCCTCGTCGCGCGTGCTCAGCGTCGTGTTGCAACCGACGGGGCAATGTGGGCACACGCTGGCCACCGGCGTCAGCTCCCAGGGACGGGCGCCAAAACGGAAATCGGCGGTGGTCAATGCGCCAACGGGGCAAATGTCCGTGGTGTTGCCGCTCCAGATGCTGTCGAAGCCGGGCTCCGAGTTAGTGACGATCTCCAACCGGCGGCCGCGATTGTGGAAGGCGATGACGGGATCGTCCACCAGTTCCGCCTGGAAGCGCGTGCAGCGCGCACACTGGATGCACCGTTCCCGATCCAGATAAATGATTTCGCCCAGCGGAACGTGCTTATCCAGCTTCAGCTTGTTGGTGAATTCCATACGGCTGACGCCGGCGCCATGACGCATCGTCAGATTCTGCAACGGGCACTCGCCACCCTTGTCGCAAATGGGGCAATCGAGCGGGTGGCTCGTCAGGAGGAATTCGATGATGTCGTCGCGCGCCTCGTCGACGACGTCCGTCGTCGTGCGTACGACCATACCCTCGCTCACAGGCACCGTGCAGCCCGTTTGCAGGCCGCGGAAGTTGAGCCGGGGGCTCCCGTCCTCCTCCCTCACAATCTCGCCCGTCGCCCGGTCCCGTACCGGGGTGCCTATCTCCACCAGACACATGCGGCACATGCCGACAGGCTCCATTTTCGGATGGTAGCAAAACACCGGAATGTCGACGTTGACTCGCTTGGCAGCGTCGACGACCAGTGTGCCCGCTTCCACGGTGACGTCAATGTCGTCAATTGTCAGTGTAACCAGATCACTCATTGTCTTCTTCGTCTTCTTCTGTGAGCCTGCTGAAAATACCGAGACTTTCAGCCAGGCGGTCGGTATTCACCGGAGATATTGACAGCAGACTCGGTTCTTGGGCCCGCTCAAGCCACTGCGGCGGCCTCGGGCGTCTCCTGATCTGCTTCCATGGTGGCCCCTTCGGCCTCTCCGTGCACTTTCGCCTTGTATTCGTCCAGGAAATGACTGATAGTGGAGAGCACGGGGCTGGTGGCGAATTCGCCCAGGGCGCACAGACACTTGCCCTGCATGTTCGAGGCCACGTCTTCCAATATCTGGATATCTTTCTCTGTGCCGTGCCCTTCGTAAACGTCCTCCAACACCCGCTCCAGCCAGAAGGTGCCCTCGCGGCAAGGCGTGCACTTGCCGCACGATTCGTGATGGAAGAAATGGATCATCTTTAGTGCGGCCCAGACCATGTCCGTCGTCTCGTCCATGACGATGACGGAGGCTGAGCCCATCAGCGAATCGTACGGTTTCAACCCTTCGAAAGAAACGGGTGCGTCCAACGCATCGGCCGTGATCACGGGGCCGGACCCCCCGGAAGGGAGGAGGGCTTTAAACGCCCGGCCGTCACGCATGCCGCCTCCATAATCGTCAATCAGCTCCCGGTAAGTCGTGCCCATTTCCACTTCGTAATTGCCCGGCCGGTTAACGTGTCCGCTCAGGCAAACGACCTTTGGGCCCGGGCTGTCGTCAGTGCCCATCTCCAGATACCATTCGGGTCCGTTGACGATGACGGGCGGCACGTTGGCCAGCGTTTCGACGTTGTTAACCACCGTTGGCTCGCCATAGAGGCCGGACTGTGCCGGGAATGGGGGTTTGGACCACGGCTGGCCCAGATCGCCGGCCAGCGAGGCCAACAGCGCCGTTTCCTCGCCACAAATGTAAGCGCCGGCGCCGTAAGTCGGGTAGACGTGGCACGTAAAGCCACTACCCTGGATATTCTCGCCGGCCCAACCGTTTGCGTAGAGATCTTTGATCGCTTCTTCAAAGGGGGCGGCGATGTCCATGAACTCGCCGCGGAAATAGCAGTAGATGGCTCTGGCGCCGACGGCATAGGCGGCGATCAGGGCCCCTTCGATAACCTGGTGGGGGTTGCCTTCCAGCAACTCTCGATCTTTAAACGTGCCCGTTTCCGATTCGTCGGCGTTGATCACCACGTAAACGTCCTCGGCGTCTTTGGGGATGAACCCCCACTTAATGCCCGCCGGGAAGCCGGCCCCGCCCCGGCCGCGAATGTTGGCCTTCTTGACGATGTCGATAACCTCTTGCGGTTTGTACGCTTCGAGGCATTTTTGAAACGCCTGGTAACCGCCGTGTTCTAAATACACGTCGAACTTATGCAAATCTTCGATGTCGCGGTGGCGCAATAAAATATGGGCCATAGTCTACGATCCTGCTGAATTGATGTTTGGAATTCGGCCGCCGGCCGACAATTACTGCCGGGCGTAGTCGAGAACTTCCTTCACGACCGATGGTTTTTCGCCGGCCGCCTCTGCCTCCGCACGGAGGTTGCTAATCAGTTCGTCGAACGCTTCCTCGTCGAGATTTTCCGCGTATTTCAGGTTGCACTGAAGCATGGGCGCCTTGTCACACGCGGCCAGACACATCACAGTCTTAATGGTAAACAGGCCATCTTCCGTTGTGCCGTCCACAGGGATGCCCAGCTTCTCGCAAGCCATTTCCACGAATTCGTCGGCGCCTCGCAGGGCGCAGGCCAGATCGTTGCAAATTTCCAGTACGTACTTACCCACCGGCTCCTCGTAATAGAGGCTATAAAAGCCGGCCAGCGAGAGAACGTGAGTCGGATGGACGTCGACGATGTCGGCCACTTCCTCCATCGCTTCCTGCGTCATGTGCCCGTACTCTTCCTGCGCCAGGTGCATAAGCGCCAGGATGGCCGACTTTTTCGTGGGATAGCGGGCCAACAATCCTTCGATGACGTCTTCGTGTTTTTCCCTGAGTTTTCCCATCTATCTTTACCTGTCAATCTCGCCGAGCACAATGTCGATGGAGCCAATAATAGCCACCAGGTCGGCGACGAACTGTCCTTTGGCCATGCGCGGCAGAGAAGCCAGATTAACGAAGGAGGGCGCCCGGAAATGAACGCGGGCCGGCTTGGGCGACCCGTCGCCGCGCAGGTAGCAGCCCAGTTCGCCTCGGGGCGACTCCACCGCCTGGTAAATGTACCCTTCCGGCGCGCTAAACCCTTCGGTCCACAATTTGAAGTGGTGAATCACGGCCTCCATGCTCCGTCCTAGCTCGGAGCGCGGCGGGGGCACGATCTTCCGGTCTTCCACCAGGAAGGGGCCGTCGGGTAGATTGTCTAGTGCCTGTTCGATGATGCGCAGGCTCTGGCGCATTTCCTCCATACGCACCCGGTAACGGGCGTAGACGTCACCCTCCGTTTCCGTGGGGACGTCGAATTCATACTGTTCGTAACCGGAGTAGGGCTTTGCTTTGCGCAGATCCCACTCCACGCCCGAGCCGCGCAGGTTGCCGCCGGTCAGCCCCCAGGCCACGGCGTCCTCGGCCGTGACGACGCCGACGCCTTTGGTCCGTTCCAGAAAAATGGGATTATCGCGGAGCAGAGCCTCATAGTCAGCGATGCGCGCCGGGAAAAAATCGAGAAATTGGCGCACGGCCGGTTCGAACTCCTCCGGCAAGTCGCGCCAGACGCCGCCCGGCCGGAAATAACTCGTCATCATGCGTTGGCCGGAACACATCTCAAAAACGTCCAGCAAATATTCCCGCTCGCGGAAACAGTAAAGGAAAACCGACATCGCAGCCAGATCCAGCGCGTGGGTGCCCAGCCAGACCAGGTGGCTGTTCAGGCGCGTCAGCTCCGTGAGAATGACACGAATAGCCTGGGCGCGCGGCGGCGCTTCGATACCCAGGAGCTTCTCGACCGCCAGAACGTAAGCCAGATTGTTAGAGAGGGGGGCCAGATAATCCATGCGGTCCGTCATCACCAGCGCCTTGGTGTACGTCTTGGCCTCCATGTTCTTTTCGATGCCCGTATGCAGGAAACCGATGTCCGGCGCCAGATTAACGACCGTCTCCCCGTCCAATTCCACCAGCAGCCGCAAAACGCCATGCGTGCTGGGGTGCTGCGGCCCCATGCTCAACAGCATGTGCTCTTCGTCTTCGATCTCCATTCCGGACCCGTACTTGGCCCGGAGTTCCTCGACCGTCAGCTCCTGAATCGTGTCGGAGCCGGCCGATTCCATGCCGCTTCTGGCAGAACTGACACCAAAGGTCATTGTGTTCTCCTGGAAAGAGGTTGGCGCTCGGGCGCTCCGCTGTTTCAGGACACGGCCGCGCTGAGTGCGCCACGATTCTAATCTTGAGGGGAAGGCTTTTTCGCTTCGATAGCTTCCCAGTTAAATGAGAATTGTACTTGTTCGTAGCCCAGTGGGTAATCCTTACGTAGGGGATGCCCTTGCCAATCCTCCGGCAAGAAGAGACGGCGCAGGCTGTCGTTGCCCTGAAAACGAATGCCCATCAAGTCCCACACTTCCGTTTCCAGCCACGTGGCGATGGGCCAGAGAGAGGCCACCGTTTCCGGGCCCTCTTCCGGGTCCTCAACCGGCACGCGCAGCCGGATCCGGTGGTTCTTCGGAATAGAATAGAGGTGGTAATTGACGGCAAAGCGCGGGAAGTCGGGCAACATATCGTCGGCGACGATGTCCTCCAACAGGTTGAACTGTAACGCATCGTCGTCGCGCAGGAACTGGCAAATTTCCTTAAGGTGGGGTTGGGCCACAATCAGCGTGCGTTCGCCGCGAAAATCGTAGACGTCCAGGATGGCCTCGGGAAAGGCAGCCTCGACCTTTTCGCGAATCAGCCGGTTGCTTTCTTCTGCATGCGTCGCCGAAGGCGTCATCGGACCTTGCTCCATCAGGCCCAATCCTGCAATTTCTCGCCGCGGACCTTTTCGTGCAGCGACATAATACCGTCGAGCAGCGCCTCCGGCCGGGGCGGGCAACCTGCCACGTAGACGTCGACAGGCACGACTTCGTCGACGCCCTGAACAATGGCGTAGTTGTTGAAGACGCCGCCGCAAGAAGCGCAGTCGCCCATGGCGATGACCCACTTCGGTGCGGGCATCTGATCGTACAATCGCCGGAGTACCGGTGCCATCTTACGCGACACCCGGCCGGCAACGATCATCACGTCTGATTGGCGCGGCGAAGGGCGCATCAGTTCCATCCCAAAGCGCGAGGCATCATAATGGGCGGCCTGGGTAGACATCATTTCGATGGCGCAACAAGCCAGCCCGAATAGCATGGGCCACATCGCATTGCTCCGGCCCCAATTCACTAAATCTTCCAGGCGGGCCGTCACAATGCCCATTTCACCGAGTTTCTGTTCTACTCCCATTCGAGTGCACCTTTCTTCCAGATCCAGATGTAACCGATCAGTAGAATGCTAATGAAGACCAGGATCTCCACCAGCCCAAATAGGCCGAGCTGCCGAAAAGTGACCGCCCAGGGCAGGAGGAAAATGATCTCAATGTCAAAAAGAATGAAAAGAACGGCGATCAAATAAAACTTGACCGGCAGTCGGCGCTGAGCTTCGCCAATAGGCGTCATGCCCGATTCATAAGGCGTCGCCTTGCGGGCAGTCGGCCGCTTCGGACCCAGGCTCAACGACAGCACGGGTAATAAGATAGCAAAAAAGAGGGCGATGCCGGCCAGGACGGCTATTGGAATATACGGTAGCAGGAATTCGTTAGCCATAGCATTTTAGTGTGTACATTTTATCACAATCAAATCCGGCAGCAACCGAGCTTTGATTATTTTTATCACAAATATAGAAGAAAGTGTTTCCCCGGCTTTTTGGCGCCTATCCCAGATAGTCGCGTAAGGATTTACTGCGACTGGGGTGGCGCAACTTGCGCAAAGCCTTGGCCTCAATCTGGCGGATTCGCTCTCGCGTCACGCCGAAGCGCTTACCCACTTCCTCCAGCGTATGATCCTTGCCGTCGTTCAGGCCAAACCGCATTTCCAGGACCTCGCGTTCCCGTTCCGTCAGGAAGCCGAGCACCTGGCGAATTTGCTCGCGTAGTAGCTCTTTTGAGGCAGCATCTACCGGCTCCACGACGCTTTCGTCCTCGATGAAGTCGCCTAATTCGGTCGAGTCCTCGTGTCCTACCGGCGTTTCCAGCGACATCGGTTCTTTTGAAATGCGCAAGATCTTACGCACCTTGTTGGCTGCCTGCGTCCACTTCCGCTTCAGCATCGGATCGACCGTTCGCTCCTCTTCCAGGGCAGCTTTGATGTCGTTAGCTTCCTCGGCCGAAAGGAAATCGTCCAGCTCCAGAACTAGCTCTTCCACCGTCGGCTCGTGGCCCAGCTTTTGCACCAGGTCACGTTGCCGGCGCGTAATCTTGTTGATCGTCTCAAACATGTGCACCGGAATACGAATCGTGCGCGCCTGATCGGCGATAGCCCGACTCACTGCCTGGCGAATCCACCAGGTGGCGTAGGTGCTGAATTTGTACCCTTTCGTGTGGTCGAACTTTTCGACGGCTTTCAATAGGCCCACGTTCCCTTCCTGTACTAGGTCCAGGAACGGAATGCCGCGCCCCATATACTTTTTGGCGATGCTGACGACCAGCCGCAGGTTGGCCCGCGTCAGATTCACTTTAGCTTCTTCGGCCAGGTGGTAGATCATGAAAGCGTTGTACTTGAGCGCAACGTCGTCCTCCGTCACCCACTTGCGGAACGTTTCCAGGTCCGGCAGGCCGTCGTGTTCGGAGTAGTAGGCCGATAGCTGGCTGGAGAGGTCAATGGGCAGCAGATAAATATTTGTGAAGACGGCGAACGCGCTCTCGGCAACGTCCGTCCACTCGTCGGCCCCGCTCCAATCCCCCTCGTTGAGATAGTGGCGCAGATAGGATGGAGATTCGCTCATCCAGCTCTGGCGCAAATTATGAGCTTCCCGGACCATTTTCGAAAGGTCTGGTAGATCTTCGTCGATGGCCCGAGCCGCTTCCTTCGCTCGTTCCCAATTGGCCAACAACTCCTCGTAATTGGCCAGGATTGTGTGCAAGTGGATGTTTTCGTCAGACCCTCTTTCTTCCTCGATCTTTTCTCGAAGCGCTTCCAGGTCATTGGCCGCCGCCAGTTGTACCGACAACCAGACCTCGTGTTCGGCCGTCAGCAGGGGAACCTGGCCGATCTCCTTCAGGTAGGTGTGCACGGGATCGTCTTGCGTACCGGATCCGTAATAACTCTCCACCGCGTCTTCGTCATCTTCATTCAGGTCGAGGAGATTGTTGGCTCCCTCGTTAGGATCGTCCAACGTCTCGCCCGATTCCGTGACAATGCGAATCCCCAATTTCTGCAGGCGTTGGTATAGCTCCTCCGCCTGCTCTTCGTCGGCCGAGGCCAGGAGGGCTTCGACGTCCGACTCGTGGATCACGCGCTGGCGCCGCGCCTTTTTGAAAACGGTTTCCACGTCAATCATGTCGGCGACCGCATTCTCTTCGGGGTCGATAATGTCTTCCAAACCGTTATCTTCAAAATCCATAATAGGTCTTTCTGTTCCCACCGATGAGTAGTCTAACTGTCATCTGCTTCCTCGGCCTGGCGCCGGCTCGTTGCAGACATAGACCACCTGGCCTTATTGATACGCTGTAGCTGCTCAATAAGCGCGTCCACGTACTTTTCATCGTCGTCGTCCCGGTCCTCTGCCTCGCGGAAGCGCAACTGCACCTCATACAAAACTCGACGAACCTTCTCCAGGCGCAAATCCAGAATCAATTGCGCAAGCGAATCAGGTAAACGTTCCCGTTCGCCCGCGGCCGTCTCCGGGGCTTCTTCTGTCAGGGA